>CP158568.1:3810000-4114166 GCA_040269895.1 Ancalomicrobiaceae bacterium S20
CGGCTATTATCCGGTCTTCGTCGCCGCGCTCGTCGCGCTGCCGATCCGGGCGCTGATCGCGGCGACCTGGATCTCGCCGTGGGCAGTCATTCCGGTGCAGGTGCTCGATGGCGTCGGCGCCGGCCTGCTCGGGGTCGCGGTGCCGGGGCTGGTCGCGCGCATGCTGCGCGGCACCGGCCACGTCAATGCCGGCCTCGGCATGGTGATGACCGTTCAGGGCATCGGCGCCTCGCTGAGCCCGAGCTTCGCCGGCGTGATCGCCGCGCGGTTCGGATTCTCGGCGGCCTACATGGCGCTCGGGGTCGCGGCCGGGATCGCGCTCTGCGTCTGGCTGGTGGCGCGCGGCCATATGCGCATGGCCTGCGACGTCACGAAGGAAGCGACGGCCGGGAGGGATTGAAGGAACACATCACGCATACCGCAACGGGATCGCGGTCGTGAACTTCATCTCCTCCATGGCGATGAACGAGGTGATGTCGGTGAAGTCGAGCCGCGTGATCAGTTGCTTGTAGACGGCATCATAGATCTCGACGGAGGGGACGACGAGGCGCAGCAGGTAGTCGATCTCGCCGGTCAGCCGATAGGCCTCGACGATCTCGGGGATGTCGGAGATCGCCTTGCGGAAGGCCTCCAGCCATTCGATCGAATGGCGCGACGTGCGCACGCCGACGAAGACGGTGGTTCCGACGTTGGCGCGGCGGCGGTCGATCAGGGCCACGCGGCGCGCGATCAACCCGTGATCCTCGAGCGCCTTGATGCGGCGCCAGCACGCAGAGACCGAGAGGCCGACGGTGTCGGCCAGATCGGCGACGGCGACGGTCGCGTCGCCCTGCAGCTCTTCGAGGATTCTCTTGTCGCGAATATCGAGCACGACGCACTCCGTTTGCGAGTAGAGAATAAATGACGCAAAATGATCTCGTAAATAATCAAGAATGCGCAATCGGCTTGCGTATTTGCCCGCATATTGTGCAAACGACGCGCATTCTCAGCATCGCTCCTGCGCTACGGTTTCGACGTCGAAGCCAAGACGGAGCAGCAACGTGTCTCGCATCATCGGTCTCATCGGCGGCATGAGCTGGGAAAGCACCGCAACCTATTATCGTGAAATCAATGAGATGGTCCGCGAGCGCCACGGCGGCCTCGTCTCGGCCGACATCCTCCTGCGTTCGGTCAACTTCGACGAGATCGTCGCGCTGCAGAAGGCCGGCGACTGGGACGGCGCCGAGGCGCGCCTCGCGGAGGCCGGTCGCGGCCTGGCGGGTGCGGGCGCCGGCTGCCTGCTCATCTGCACCAACACCATGCATCTGGTCGCCGAGGGGGTGGAACGGTCGGCCGGGGTGCCGTTGATCCACATCGTCGACGTGGTCGGGCGCGATCTGACGGCGCGCGGCGTGAAGACGCCGTTGCTGCTCGCGACGCGCTACACCATGGAACAGAATTTCTGGAAAGACCGGCTGCGGCGGAAGTTCGATCTCGACGTCATGGTCCCGGACGAGCAGGATCGCACCATCGTCCACGACGTCATCTTCGACGAACTCTGTCGCGGCGTGATCAAGGAAGCCTCCCGCGAAAGTTACATCAGAATAATCAACGCAGGCAAAGCGCGTGGCGCCGACAGCGTGATCTTCGGATGTACCGAAATAGGGCTTCTCATCAATTCCGCCGATACGGATCTCGCGGTATTCGATTCGACCAAACTCCATGCCCGGGCCGCTGCGGACTTCTTCGACGGTCGCCTCGACATGGCTCCCCTCGCCGCCTGACGGCGCCTCGCTCGGAAAGTCGGTCATGCCCGCGCACACCTCGCCGTTCCCACCCTCCCTCTGGGCCGCCATGACCCCGGATCGCCCGCCGGCGCCTCAGTTGGCGGGCGAGACTACGGCCGACATCGCGATCGTCGGGGGCGGCATCACCGGGCTCTCCACCGCTCTCGAACTCGCCTCGCGCGGACGCTCCGTCGTCCTCGCCGAGGCGGCTTCGGTCGGGTGGGGCGCCTCCGGACGCAACAACGGTCAGGTCATCCCGACGATGACCGGAGCCGAACCGGACGTCATGGCGCAACGCTTCGGCGAGACCGGCGAGCGCTTCGCCCGTCTCGTCTGCGACAGCGCGTCCTATGTCTTCGATCTGATCCGTCGCCACGGCATCGATTGCGAGGCGGTCCAGAACGGCTGGTTCCAGCCGGCCCATTCGCCGGGTCGCGTGAAGCTGTCGGCCGCCCGCGTCGAGGCCTGGGGCCGGCGCGGCGCGCCGGTCCGCCTGCTCGACGCGGCCGAGACGGCGGTGCTCACCGGCTCGAAGGACTGGTACGGCGGCATGCTCAACGCCTCCGGCGGTCATCTCAATCCGCTCGCTTATGTGCGGGGTCTGGCGAAGGCGGCGGAAGCGGCCGGAGCGCGGATCTTCGAGGGCACGGCGGTCACCGGCATCGAGAAATCCGGCGAGGGCTGGCGGCTGACCACGGCCGGCGGCACCATCGTCGCCGATCGGGTGATGCTCGCCTCCAACGGCTACACCGACTGGTTCGCCCCGTCGCTCGCCCCGAAGATCGCCCGTTCGCTGATCCCCGTCCTCTCCTGGCAGATGGCGACGGCACCGCAACCCGATCACGTCCGCGCCTCCGTCCTGCCCGGGCTTCAGGCGCTCTCCGACACCCACGGCGATCTGCGCTTCTTCCGCTGGGATGCGCGCGGCCGGCTCGTCTCGGGCGGCGCGATGATCGTTCCCTTCGACGGGGCGCGGCGGCTGAAGGCGCTGATCGGCGAGCGTCTCGCCGGGATCTTCCCGCAGATGGGCGTGCCCGGCTTCGATTACGTCTGGAACGGCCGCATCGGCATGACGCACGACCGGATGCCGCGATTCCATCGGCTGGCCGAGGGGCTGTGGACCTGGGAGGCGTGCAACGGCCGTGGCGTCGCGCTCGCCTCCGCCCTCGGTCCGGTCTTCGCCGACGCGCTCGACGGCAAGCCGGAGAAAGAGCTTCCCGTGCCACTGACCGAGGTGCGCCCCTATCAGTTCCACGCCGTGGCGAAGCTCGTCGCCCCGGCGATGCTCGCCTGGTACCGCTTCAAGGACGGTCGCGAGCCCGCGTGACGACGAGACCCGAGACCACCCCATCCCCGGAACGCAAGAGCAACAGGAAGAACCAGATGTCCGATACGTCCCCCTCCGGCCGAATGGTCCCGATCGAGTGGCTCCAGGGCGCCTTCGCCATGCGCGCCGCGGCCTATGCCAACATGTTCGATGTGCTGCGCGATGCCTTCGGCACCGACAAGGCGGTCGAGCTGGTCGGCGAGGCGACCCGCCGCATGGGCGTGACCATGGGCGCCAAGTTCGCCGACCTCGGACCGGCGAACCTCGTCGGGCTGAAGGACCGCTTCATCGGCGGCATCCCGGCCGTCGACGAGATCTTCGCCCCGGAGATCCGGCAGTGCGACGACGAGCGCCTCGAGATCAAGTTCCATCGCTGCCCGCTCAAGGAGGCCTGGCAGGCGATGGGTCGTTCGGAGGAGGATCTCGAACTCCTCTGCAAGGCCGGCGGCGCCATCGACGGCGGACTCTTCAAGGCGGCCGGCTTCGTCTTCAAGGGCGAGACCTGGAAGCCGGGCGAAGAGGGCTGCTGCCGCCTGGTGGTCGAGCCCGGCACCGCCGCCTGAGGCAAATCAGTTTCGGAATTGGCATTCCATCGGCCCCCTGAGGCCCTCGAGTGGAGAAAGAGTATGACGTTCACCCGCAGGACCATCGTCGGCTTCGCGCTGATCGCCCCCTTCGCGGCCGCGCCGGCCGTTGCCGCCGACGCGATCCGCCTCGGCTACCAGCTGCCGCTGACCGGCAACACGGCCCAGTACGGCCAGGACTTCAAGACCGCGGCCGAGATCGCGCTCGAGCGCTTCAATGCGTCCGGCCGCCTGCCGGTCAAGGTCGAGATCGTGTTCGAGGACAGCCGCTCGGATGCCAAGGAAGGCGTGGCGATCGCCCGCAAGTTCGTCGACGACGAGAAGATCGTCGGTGTGCTCGGCGACTTCACCTCCGGCGTGTCGATGGCGGCGGCGCAGGTCTACAAGGAGGCCGGCATGCCGCAGCTCTCCCAGACCGCCTCGCATCCGGACTACACCAAGATCTCGGAATGGCAGTTCCGCAACATCACCACGCAGGCCGGTGAAGGGCCGTTCAACGCCGACTGGATGCTCTCCAAAGGCATCAAGAAGGTTGCGGTGGTCGCCGAGCAGACCGACTGGGGCCAGTCCGTCACCAAGTACTTCAACGAGCGTCTGACCGCGCAGGGCGGCACCGTGGTGCTGACCGAGTATTTCAACCGCGGTCTGCCCGACTTCCGCTCGCTGCTCACCAAGATCCAGCGCGAGAAGCCCGACGCCATCTACACCGGCTTCTTCTACGAGGACGGCGCCAACTTCCTGAAGCAGGCGAAGCAGGTCGGCCTCAACGTGCCGATCTGGTCGACGTCCGCCGCCCACAATCAGAAGATCATCGAGCTCGCCGGCGCGGACGCCGACGGTCTGTCGCTGACCACCAACTTCCTGCCCAACAGCCCGAAGCCGGAAGTGAAGAGCTTCGTCGAGGCCTGGGTGAAGGCGCGCGGCGCCGAACCGGGCCAGTTCCCGGCGCAGGCCTTCGACGCCGTCAACATCATGCTCGAGGCGGTGGTGAAGACGTATCCGAAGACCACCCGTGCCTCGGTGCGCGACGCGCTCGCCGCCACCAAGGACTTCCCCGGCGTGACCGGCACGACGACCTTCGGCCCGGATCGCGAGCCGATGAAGTCGCTCGCCAAGGTCCGCGTCATCGGCGGCGCCTTCACGCCCGTCAACGACTGACGCCCTCCGGGAGCGGTTCGCCGCTCCCGCTCAGCCGCCCGGGCCACCGGCGCCCAATTGTTTCGACGCGACGCGAGGGCTCAGCGTGATCGATCCCTATTATCTGCAGCAATTGGCCATCGGCCTGTCACAGGGGGTGATCTACGCCCTGATGGCGATCGGCTTCACGCTGATCTTCGGCGTACTCAACGTCGTCAACTTCGCCCATGGCGAGGTCTACACGATCGGCGCCTTCGTCGGCCTGATCGTCGTCACCGCCTTCGCGCCGCCGCTCGTCGTCGTCGTGCTGATCGTCCTGGCGGTCGGTGCGGCGCTCGGCTGCGGGCTCGAGCGGATCGCCTTCAAGCCGTTCCGCCGCTTCTCCGACGAGGCGTCGCTGAAGTCGCGCGCGATGCGGGAATCGACGCTGATGTCGTCGCTCGCGGTCTCGATCGTCGCCCGCGAGGGGCTCGAGATCGCCTTCGGCTCGCAGATGCAGACGCTGCCCTTCGCGGCGCTGATCAACAAGCCGATCGCGCTCGGTCCGGTCACCATCGTCACCGGCGACCTGATCATCCTGGCCGTCGCCGCGGTGATGCTCGGATCCCTGCAGTATCTGCTGACGCGGACCCGCGTGGGGCTCTCGATCCGCGCGGTCTCGGCCAATCCGCTCGGCGCGAAGTACGTCGGCATCGACACCGACCGCACCATCCTCTTCACCTTCGCCATCGGCTCGGCGATGGGCGCGGCGGCCGGCATCCTGGTCGGGCTCTACTACGGGGCGATCTTCCCGGCGATGGGCTTCGTGCCCGGCATCAAGGCCTTCGTCGCCATGGTCATGGGCGGCCTCTCGTCGATCCCCGGCGCGGTGATCTGTGCGCTGCTGCTCGGGCTCTCCGAAGGCATCGCCACCACCTTCGTCTCGTCGAACTGGG
Source organism: Ancalomicrobiaceae bacterium S20 (assembly GCA_040269895.1). Classification (NCBI taxonomy): domain Bacteria; kingdom Pseudomonadati; phylum Pseudomonadota; class Alphaproteobacteria; order Hyphomicrobiales; family Ancalomicrobiaceae; genus Methyloraptor; species Methyloraptor flagellatus. The sequence continues at coordinate 3,815,750 of CP158568.1, forward strand.
CCGACATGGTCGCCTACGGCTTCCTGGTCGTCACCCTGATCTTCTTCCCACAGGGGCTCTTCGGCGCCGGGAGGGAACGTGTCTGAGATCTCTAAAAAGATGTCGCGCCCGGCGCTCGTGCCGATCGCGCTCGTGCTCCTCGTCTTCGCCGTCGCGCCCGCGAGCCTCGCCTGGTTCGGCAAGGGCTACTTCTTCCAGGTCGCCAATCTGGTGCTGATCTTCGCGCTGCTCGCCGCGTCGCTGCATCTGGTGACCGGCGTCGCGGGGCTCCTCCACCTCGGCCATGCCGCCTTCTACGGCATCGGCGCCTATGTCGCGGCGCTGATGGGGTCGGAGCTGAAGCTCGGCTTCCTGTGGGGTCTGCCGGCGGCCGGCCTGGCGGCGGGGCTCCTCGCCTTCGTGGTGGCGTTGCCGACCATGCGGCTCGTGTCGATCTACTTCGCGGTGGCGACGCTCGCCATCGGGCAGATGATCAACACGGTGCTGCTCAACTGGGTCGCGGTCACCAAGGGGCCGAACGGGGTAATGCTCTTCTCCGGCATCAAGCTCTTCGGCTGGTCGGTGAAGGGTGGCCTGTCGGTCTACTTCGTGGTGGCGGTGGTGGTCGGCCTGTCGATCTGGGCGCTGCACCGGCTGACCCATTCCTACTGGGGCAACGCGCTCCGGGCGCTGCGCGAGGACGACCAGTGCGCCGATGCCATGGGCATCGACACGGTGCGGCTGAAGATCGAGGTGTTCACGCTGTCGGCCGTCTTCGCCGGTCTCGCCGGCGCGCTGTGGGCCTATACCACCGGCTACGTCTCGCCCGGCGACTTCAACTTCTCCAATTCGATCCTGATCCTGGCGATGGTGGTCGTCGGCGGTCTCGGCTCGCTGCCCGGGGCGATCGTCGGCGCCGTGCTGCTGATCCTCCTGCCGGAGGTGCTGCGCTCCTTCGGCGATCTGCGCAACGTGATGGTCGGCATCGTGATGTTCGTCTCCATCCTCTTCCTGCCGAAGGGTCTCTTCGGCGAGGTCCCCGCGCTCACCTTCGCCCGTCGGGCACTGGGTCGGCGGTGGACGGCTGCACCGGGCGAACGGGAGGTCGGCTGGAAATGACGCTGGTCGAAATCGAAAACGTCACCCGTCGCTTCGGTGGCCTGCTCGCGGTCGACGCCGTCACCACGAAGGTCGAGGCGGGCGAACTGGTCGGCCTGATCGGGCCGAACGGGGCGGGCAAGACGACGCTCTTCAACCTGATCTCGGGCTTCACCACGCTCACGGCCGGCAGCGTCCGGTTCAAGGGCGAGGCGATCGACGGACTGAAGCCGCATGTGATCGCCGCCCGCGGCATGTCGCGCACGTTCCAGAACCTGCGCGTCTTCCCCAACATGTCGGTCTTCGACAACGTCTCGGTCGGCGCGGTCGGCAAGATGGGACTGTCGGCGGGGCGCGCGATCGTCGGCGGCGCCAGGCGCTCGCAGGCGATCTCGCGGGCCACCTGGCAGGCGCTGGAGCGCGTCGGACTGACCGAGGTCGCCGGCGAACTCGCCGCCAACCTCTCCTACGGCAAGCGCAAGTATCTCGAGATCGCGCGGGCTCTCGCCATGCGGCCCGACTTCCTGATCCTCGACGAGCCCGCAGCCGGCCTCAACGACAGCGAGACGGCGGAGCTCGCCCGTTTCATCCGCTCGCTCAACGCCGACGGCCTCGCCGTCATGCTGGTCGAGCACGACATGAACCTCGTCATGAGCATCTGCTCGCGCGTCGTCGTGCTGGCATCGGGGCGCAAGATCGCCGACGCCGCACCCGATGTGGTGCGCGCCGATCCGGCGGTGCTCGAAGCCTATCTGGGGGTCGAGGAATGAGCCTGCTCGAAATCCGCGGCCTGACCGTCGCCATGGGCATCCAGGAGATCCTGCACGGCGTCGATCTCGACGTGCCGGACAAGGGCATCGTCGCCGTGCTCGGCTCCAACGGCGTCGGCAAGACCACCCTGATGCGGGCGATCTCCGGCATCTATCGGCCGAAGTCGGGCTCGATCCGGTTCCGGGGCGAGGAGATCTCGAAGCTCAAGAGCCACGAGATCGTCGCCCTCGGCCTGCTCCAGTCGCCGGAGGGGCGCCAGATCTTCTCGTCGATGAGCGTCCGGGAGAATCTGGTGCTCGGCGGCGGGCGGCACGGCACGTCGGAGCTCGACCGCGTGCTGGCGCTCTTCCCCAAGCTCGGCGAGCGCATGGCGCAGACGGCGGGCTCGCTCTCGGGCGGCGAGCAGCAGATGCTGTGCATCGCCCGGTCACTGATGGCGAAGCCCTCGCTCCTGCTCCTCGACGAACCGTCGCTCGGCCTCGCGCCGAAGTTCGTCAAGGGCATCTTCGACCTCGTGTCGCAGATCCGCGCCGAGGGCCTGTCGATCCTGATCGTCGAACAGAATGCGAAGGCAGCACTCCGCATCGCCGATCGTGCGGCGGTGATGGAATCGGGCAGGATCGCGCTCGAAGGGGCCGCCGCCGACCTCGCCGGCGATCCGCGCATCGTCGAGGCCTATCTCGGCGGCCATGTTCACGAACAGCCGGCGGCGACCGGCACGGGAGAGCGCGCATGAACCTGCCGATCATCGAACGTCGTCGCATCGAGGCCGAGATCCTCGGCCACGTCTATGCGGTGCTGAAGGCCCGGTCCGGCGAGGACGAGGCGAAGGCGGTGATCGGCGAAGCGGTGTCGCGCTCGGCGATCGAGCAGGGCGCCCGCTTCCGCGAGGCGCTCGGCCGCGATCCCGATCTCTCCGACTTCGACGCCATCCTGCCGAACTGGACGACGGGCGGCTCGCTCGAGCTCGAAGTGCGCCATGCCGCGCCCGATCGGCTCGACTTCGACGTCACCCGTTGCCGCTATGCCGAGATGTACCGCGAGATGGGGCTGGGCGAGATCGGCCACCTCCTCTCGTGCAATCGCGATGGCGACTTCTGCGTCGGCTACAATCCGAAGATGGAGCTGACGCGCACCGAGACCATCATGGGCGGGGCGAAGCGCTGCGACTTCCGCTATCGCCTCGAAACCACCCAGCCCGAGGAGAATCGTCCGTGAACGCTCCCACCCGCTTTTCCTCCGAAGAGATCGACGAAGCGGTCGCCTGGCGGCGCGAACTGCATCAGATGCCGGAACTGGCCTTCGAGGAGCATCGAACCTCGGCCTTCGTCGCCGAGCGGCTCGCCGCCTTCGGCCTGAAGGTCGAGACCGGCCTCGGCGGCACCGGCGTCGTGGCGACGCTCACGCGCGGCACGTCGTCCCGCGCCATCGGCCTGCGCGCCGACATGGACGCGCTCGCCATCCACGAGGCGACGGGGCTCCCCTACGCTTCCAAGAACCCCGGCCGGATGCATGCCTGCGGCCACGACGGCCACACCGCCATGCTGCTCGCCGCCGCGCGGTCGCTCACGAAGAGCACGACGCTCGACGGCACCGTGCATTTCATCTTCCAGCCGGCCGAGGAGAACGAGGGCGGCGCCGAGCGGATGATCGCCGAGGGGCTCTTCCACCGCTTCCCCGTCGAGGCGGTCTTCGGCATGCACAACTGGCCGGCGCTGCCGATCGGGCGGGCGGGCCTCACCACCGGCCCGATGATGGCGGCCTTCGGGATCTTCGAGATCGAGGTGAAGGGTCGCGGCGCCCACGGCGCCATGCCGCATCAGGGCGTTGATCCGGTCGCGGCGGTGTTCCAGATCGGCTCGGCGCTGCAGACCATCGCCTCGCGCAACGTCTCGCCGATGTCGTCGGCGGTCGTTTCGGTCACGACGGTGCACGGTGGCGACGCCTGGAACGTCATTCCAGACGCCTGCAAGATGAGCGGCACCGTGCGCTGGTTCGCGCCCGAGATCGGCGACCTGATCGAGACGCGGCTGAAGGCGATCGTCCACGGTATCGCCGGGGCCATGGGCTGCGAGGCGACGATCGACTATCAACGCCGCTACCCGGCGACCATCAACGACGCCACGGAGGCCCGCTTCGTCCAGGGCGTCATCAGCGACATGGCGCCGACGCTGATGCTCGAGAGAGACATCGAGCCGAGCATGGGCGCGGAAGACTTCGCCTTCATGTTGCTCGAGAAGCCCGGCGCCTATGTCTGGGTCGGGCAGGGCCGAGGGCCGGGCGAGGCCGGTCTCCACTCGCCGCGCTACGACTTCAACGATGCGGCGCTGCCGATCGGCGCGGAACTGTGGACGCGCATTGCCGAAGCCAAGCTGAGGGCGTCCTGATCCCCGCTACGAGGCCTTCGCACCGCGAGGACGACCGTCATCGCCGTGCGAGGGCCGAGGCGTACCCCTCTCCCAACCGTCGCCTACGACCTGGCTCGACGCCCCCGGCGCGGGAATCTCGGTTCCCCGCGTCGGCTTTCGCGCCCAGCCTTAGACGACGGAACGGCCATGCCGGGAGAACACGGGCCTGAAAATCAAAAAGCCGCGCTTTTGGGTGTCAATCGGCGAGCAATCTTGACCCCGGATCGGCGTCGAACTTTGACCCCCTGGTTTCGCGCAGTTGGGCGCTTCCGATCGAATGTCGAAGCTTCGCTGTGAGCATGTCGTCGGTGTCGTGACGGAGGGAGGGCGTAGCCCGACCGGAGGCACTATACCGACGACGGCGCCGATCTCAGGCCCGGTGTTTGAAGCGCCAGCTGTCGTTGCCGGTCTCGACGATGTCGCAGTGATGGGTGAGGCGGTCGAGCAGCGCCGTAGTCATCTTGGCGTCGCCGAACACCGACGGCCATTCGCCGAAGGCGAGGTTGGTCGTGACCACGATCGAGGTGCGCTCGTAGAGCCGGCTGATCAGGTGGAACAGCAACTGACCGCCGGATTGGGCGAAGGGCAGGTAGCCCAACTCGTCGAGGACGACGAAGCCGAGGCGGCAGAGCCAGTCGGCCATTCGCCCCTGTCGGCCGGCACGGGTCTCGGCCTCGAGCTTGTTCACGAGGTCGACGACGTTGAAGTACCGCCCCCGCATGCCGGCTCGGATGCAGGCCCGTGCGATGGCGATGGCCAGGTGGGTCTTGCCCGTGCCGGTACCGCCGATCAGCACGACGTTGCGCTGCTGGCCGATGAAGCCGCCGGCGGCGAGGTCTCTGACCAGGTTCTCGTTGATCGGCGTGCCGTCGAAGGCGAACTCGTCGATGTCCTTGGCGAGCGGCAGCTTGGCCACGCCCATCTGGTAACGGATGGAGCGGGCCTGCTTCTCGGCGATCTCGGCGGTGAGCATCGCCGCGACGATGCGCTGTGGGTCGTGGTTGCGCTTCAGGGCCGCCGCTACGATCTCGTCGTAGGCCGCCTTCATGCCGAACAGCTTCAGCTCGGTCATCGTGCTCAGGATCTTGGTGCGGTCCATCAGCCGGCCCTCCGCAGGTCGTCGTACCGCGCGCAGTCGGCAATCGGCTCGAACCGCAGCTTCAACGCATCCGGGGTCAGGATGCCGACCGGGATCGGCGCGGGCCGCCGTCGCGCCAGGATGTTCAGCACCACGTCGGCGGAGTGCACGCCTTCGCCGAGCGCCTCGGCGCAGGCCGCCTCGACCGCACCCAGTCCGTCGTCGAGCACCGCGGCGAGGATCTCCACCATCTGCCGGTCGCCGTCGTTGGAGCCGGCGAGCTTGCGGCGCACCCGATCCATCGCGCCCGGCAGAACCCAGTCCTTGAACGGGGCGCCGTTGCGCAGGGCTCCCGGCTTGCGGGCGAGCACCGGCACGTAGTGCCAGGGATCGTAGATCGTCTCGCCGCGACCGAAGGAGCGAGGATGCTCGGCGACCACTCGGCCGTCCTGACGAACGACGATCCGATCGGCATAGGCCCGGATCTCCACCGGCCGGCCGACCGCGCTCGCCGATACGGAGTATTTGTTGTTGTCGAACCGCACGAGGCAGGTCTTCGATACCGACGCCGTCACCGCGTGGAACCCGTCGAAGGGGCCGCGATACGGCACCAGCGACGCCCGCTCGGCTTCGAACGCTTCCCATATCGTCCGGTCGGGGAACTCCGGGTTCCGATGCGCCTTGGCGTAGGCGATGCACCGGTCGAGCAGCAGGGTGTTCAACTCGTCGAAGGACCGAACCCGCAGGCGCGGGGTGAAGAACCGCTCGCGGACCAGCCCGACCTGGTTCTCGACCTGCCCCTTCTCCCAGCCCGAAGCCGGCGTGCAGGCGACCGGCTCGACGAGGTAATGCCCCGCCATCTGCAGGAAGCGCCGATTGTAGGCCCGCTCCTTGCCGACGAAGATCGTCTCCACCGCGGTCTTCATGTTGTCGTAGATGCCGCGCGTGCAGGTGCCCCGGAAGAAGGCGAAGGCCCGGTCGTGGGCATCGAACACCATCTCCTGGCTCTCGCGCGGATAGGCACGGACGAACATCATTCGGCTGTGGCAGAGCCGGACGTGCGCCACCTTCACCGTCATCGGCAGGCCGTTCATCAGGACGACCTCGTGGCTCCAGTCGAACTGGTACGCCTCGCCCGGCGCGAAGGAGAGCGGCACGTAGGCGTCGACCTTCGCCGCCGACGTCTCCAACGCCCAGGCCCGCGCGTAGCGACGAACGGCGTCGTAGCCGCCTTCGTAACCCCGGCCGCGCAACTCCTCGAACAGTCGAACCAGCGTCAGCCGCTCACGCGCAGATGCTGCCGCGTTCGCCGCGAGCAGCCCGTCCAACTCGGTCTTCCACGGTCCGAGCTTCGGTAGCGGCTGGTTCCCGCGACTGTAGGAGAAGATCGTTTCACCGGAACGCAGCACCTTCCGGACCGTGTTCCGGGCAACATGCAGTTCGCGGGCGATCTCCTTGATCGAACGACCTCGAACGAAGAACTCGCGGCGTATCCGCGCAATCGTATCCACTGACTTCATCCCCCGACCGCCGCCCTCCACGAAAGGAACGGCAGTCTGCTCGCGGTGGCGGTAAGGGGGTCAAAATTGGACGCCGATCACCCCTCGTAGGGGGTCAAAGTTCCACGCCGAAACACACTTTTGCGCGGCTTTTGTGAAGGTAATTGGTGGAGCCAAGGACCACTAAACCAGCATCCACCACAGTGCGCTGAGATCCAAAAAATAAGCGGTTTTCCAACGTATTATGGCGCTTTTTGTCTACCCACGACCACACGGGACCGCTACTATCCAGCATCAAGTGGTGGGAGAGTTGGTGGGAGATACGGGAATTGGCAGCGAAGCTTCTCACCGCCCGCGAGGTCGCCGCGATCAAGGCGGACGGAAGGCACTCCATCGGCGACGGGCTCTATCTCGAATTGGTCGGGAACGCGCGGCGATGGTTCACTCGGTACACGATCCAGGGACGCCGTCGCGAGATGCAGCTCGGCTCGGCCGCCGACGTCAGCCTGAAGGAGGCTCGCGAACTCGTCGCAGACGTCCGCAAGGCGGTGAGGGCCGGCGTCGACCCCATCGAGCGCAGGAATGCGGTGGAGGTTGAAGATGCCAAGACGCCGAGCTTCGGGACCTTCGCCGACGAGCTGATCGGGACGATCGCATCCGGCTTTCGCAACGAGAAACACATCTACCAATGGAAGCAGACCCTTGGCGACGCCTATTGCGCCTCGATCCGGAAGAAGGCCGTCGACGCCATCACCACCGAGGACGTCGTCGACATCCTGAAGCCGCTTTGGACGACCAAGCAGGAGACTGCCTCCCGCCTGCGCGGGCGTATCGAGAAGGTCCTGGACGCGGCCAAGGCGCGAGGATGGCGCACCGGTGAGAACCCGGCCCAGTGGCGAGGGCATCTCGACCATCTGCTGCCTCGCCGTCAGAAGCTACAGCGCGGCCACCAGCCGGCGATGCCATATGACAAAGTCCCAGCATTCATCTCGCGCCTGCGGGGCCGCGACGCTGTTGCTGCTCGAGCACTCGAATTCCTGATACTGACCGCCGCCCGCACCGGCGAGGTGATCGGCGCCACTTGGAGCGAGATCGACCTCGGCATGAAGGTCTGGACGGTTCCGGCCGATCGGATGAAGGCAGGGCGCGAGCATCGCGTGCCGCTTTCGGGTCGGACAGTCGAAATCTTGAACGAGGTGGTGAAGCTCCGCGAAAGAGAGGAGCCCACGGCTCACCTGTTCCCGAGCAGTCTGCGAGGGCAACCGCTGTCGAACATGGCCTTCAAGCAGTTGTTGGTCCGGATGGGCGAGACCGGCTTCGTACCCCACGGCTTCCGATCATCGTTCCGCGACTGGTGCGGCGAATGCACCCCCTTCCCGCGAGAGGTCGCCGAAGCTGCGCTCGCCCATATCATCGGGAACTCAGTCGAGCAGGCCTATCGCCGGGGAGACGCGCTTGAAAAGCGCCGAGAGATGATGGAGGCGTGGGCAATCTACGTCGGCGGAACGAACGCGGTGCACCGAGGAAATTGAATCCGGTTGCACGGGTGGCTGGGCCCCTTCTTTCCTATCTTTAGAACGATGTCAGCGAGATTGGCAACGGCGCCAGCTCAACACGAGCTCCCCCAGGGCAACAACACTGGACGTGTTAGCCGGAAGCCGCTCACCGCAAAATTTGAAAACAACAGTTTAGCTGCCGCTGCTTTCAACCTTCTGCCTTGGCTGAAGCTCCTTGATAAGCCGATCGGGCGTTTCACGGTCACACATAAAAGTCCAGAGCTTATCGGCCACAAACGCTTGCGTGCGGGTAACGACATTCTCATCGAACGATGCCCATCCGAAGGGAACTGCATATCCAGACGAGGCGCCTATCGGCGCATGAGCGAGCACTGCCACCGCAATGTGCGGAACGATCATTATCTCCAATGCGGGCGGGAGATGGCTGAAATCCGCGGCAAGAACCTCATCGAAAGTCCGGTCGACGAACCAAGGAGCCTTGCCGGGAAATAGGCAGACAGCGCGCAATTCCGTTGCGCTTGCCGGCGCAACAGCAGCAATCCGACGACGGAGATAGGAGAGTGTGTCCCTATTCTGGGTGGTCGCTCCCCATAGACGGGTCTGGGGCGCTACGGAGAGCAGGAACTCCGGCTGGTCAGCGCCGCTGCGCAAACCATAGTCGACCACGTCAAGAAGCCGCCTCGCATTCGCTTCAGTGTACAGCGGACCGATGATCGGCACCGTCTTGCGGTCTACGCGCGGTTCGCCGGCCCGCCCGACCGCCTCCCGCCAGTAGCGGTTCACGTTCAGTCCAGACTTTGTGACAAATTCCTTTAAAAATTCAGGTGCCAGATCTACAAGTACCTCATACGCCTGCGGCACACCGATGTGGTTGCCGTTGACCTTAAGGTCGTCGATCAGCATCGCCGCCGCGCTTTCGATCTGCGGCCGGTCGGAAATCTCATGCTCTGCCCGCCAGGAGCTGAGGTCTATTTCCGGGAGGCTGGGCGCGGATGCCTGTGCGAATACCCGCACGCGAACCGGCACCTGAAAACGATCCTTGGGAACGACCCTGTCCACCGAGTACAGGTCCGGTTGCTGAACCTGCTCGCGGTCGCGGCGTTCGGCAAGTTCATGGAAGAACCTGCTGAAACGCTCGAATATCCTGTCCCCGACCTTTCCTGTTCGGGCGGGGTCTGCGATCGGCAGCTCCGGAAGCGACATCTCTACGGAGTCGATGGCGCGCGGGGGTTGCGGCGCAATGGCGAGCAGGTCGAATCCGAGGTCGCGGCGGCGTTCCTCGACGGTATAAATGGAAGGATCGTCGGCCCCTTCCCGGAAGAGGGCATCGCCTGCGGGCGTAAGCCAGAGGCGGCCCTCGCGCCGCTCGACCAACCCGGGTCCCGTGGCCTCGTTGAGCACGTAGCTGATCTCGGCCTGCTCGAACCCGAAGAACGCTGCTGCGGACCCCTCCTCAATCCCGGGAACCGCCTTCACCAGCCGCAACAGGAATTCAAGGCTCTGGCTGACCTTGCCCAATATTGCGATCTTGTACGCAACCTCATACTTGCGGCAGGGCAGAAGCACGTCATAGACGCCGACCTCCAACCGTCGATCCTCGTCGGCCGGAAGCAGTTCATGTCCCTTCAGACGCAGGAGCGGGCGCGGTTGGTTAGCCATGCGCGCCCCCCTCGGCCCGCGCCTTCCGAGGACGCGACGCCGCTTCCCGCACAGGCTGCGTCCCTGCGTGCCCGATGATGTCCTCCGCACTGACCGCGCGCGCCGCCCCCCGCGTAACCTGCCGTCCGAATGCTTCCGCCATGCGCCCCATCGGCCCCTGCGGGGACCACCGCCCCCTTACGCCCACGACCACCAGCCGGTCCATGGCGCGGCTGACGGCGACATTGATCCGGTTGGGCGTTGTCAGGAATCCCTCGCGCACGCGCCGGACACCAGCCTCCATCGGCCCCTCTTCGTTGTTCCTCACCAGCGAGAGAAGGATCACTGGGTTTTCCTTGCCCTGGTAGCTATCGACCGTCCCGACCTTCAGGTGACGGTCCAGAAGATAGGCGAGCGCCGACTGCCGCAGCTTCCGGCGGATGAGGTCGCGCTGCGCGGCGTACATGCAGATCACCCCGATGCCGGCAGGATGCTTCTGTTGCGTGAGCAGCCAGGTCCGGAACGGCTCGTGGCTATGCCAGTCCTCAAGCATCGCCACGATGGCGTCCGCTTCCGCCCGGTTGATCCGGCTCTTGCCGCCCTCTTCCGGCCGTTCGGTGGCGGCTTCGCCCATGCCGTCCGTTTCGATCCAGAGCAGCGGGACATCGAGTCTTGCCGGGAGTAACGCCGGGTCGATTTCCGGAGTCTGACGGCCGGCATGCAGCGGCATATCGGGATAGAAGGCCTCCGACACGACCTGCCCGATGGGCGCCAGCATCCGGTATTGCGTTTTGAGCCGCGCACCGGCGGCGGCGCCGTATGGCGTGGTGAAGACGCGCTCGAAATCGCTGCGTTTGATTTCACGCTTCGCTACGCTTGTGCGCTCGGCGACAGCATTGACGACCTCCGCCTTGTGCTGCGGCTCCAGCTGCGCATGATCTCCCACAAGTACGGCCCAACGCGCCGCTTGCAGCGGCACCAGCAGTTCGCTGGCGGTGCAGCGGGCCGCCTCATCGACGATGACAAGATCGAACGCCGTGGCGGTCAGCCCCAGCGCGGTACGCCCCAGGCCCACACAGGTTCCGGCGACGATCTGGCGCGTCCCGGCAAGAAAGCTCTCGAAGCTGCGCTGCGCGCGCGAAACACTGCCCACGAAATCCCGGCCAATGGCGGCAGCCTGGTAAAGTCTATCAAACCGGTCGGCGCCGGCGCCGCGCGCATGGCGCCGCATGACTGCCTGCGCGACGTCGTCCGGCAACGTTGACCATTCCCGCGCCTCTTCCCCATCGAGCAGAGCCGCGGCATCAAGTCTTTCGAGGTGCCGGCGCATGGTGTCCAGCAAGCTGTTCAGTCGCTGCTCATCCCGGTCCTCCTGCATCGTAAGGTCGGCGAGGGTTTCCGCCAGCGGGCGGATGGTCGTCTCGATAGCGGCGATTTCGTCGGCGGCGCTGTCGGGAAGCCCCAGGGCGCCGGCAATCTCCCCGAGGCGGTCGCGGAAAGAAGCCCGGAAGCGATCCTTGAATCCCTGCTCGACCTTCGGCGTGTGATAGGCGCGAAGCGGCAGCGAAACCTGTTCCTCGTCGCGCCCGATCCGCAACAGGCTCGGCTGCACCCCGCCGTTCCGGAACAGGGTAAGCACCGCCTCGGCCGCCGTGTTCACGGCCTCGTGGGACTGGCTCGCCAGCAGCACGTTGCGCGCCAGACCCTTCGTTAGAGCATAATGCGCAAGCGCCGCGATGAAGCGGGTCTTGCCGGTCCCCGGCGGCCCTTGCAACAGCCCGACCGGGCGGTTCGCCACGATAAGCGCGAAGGCCGCTTCCTGGTCGGGATTGAGCCCGTAGATGCCGAGCGAGTCAGCGGCGGGCTGGTGAGCGACCTTCGAGGGCAGCGCTCCAGTTCGCGGGTCGAATACCCCCAGAAGGTCGCGGGATCGCCCGTTGCCCGCCAGTATCCGGTCAACGGCGTCCGTCCGGCGTTTCAGGCTCTGGCGCTCCAGGTGGCTCCAGAAGCGCAGGCGCTGCCCAGCATCGACGATATGCGCCTGGTGCGCCATGTTTGTGTCGCTCGCGTCGATGACCGCTAGATCCGACCGCGATAATTGGAGGTCGAGCTGGCCGATGCGGCGCCACGCGCCCTTCTTATCCTGCCGCTCCACGCCGACGGTATCGTGGCGCGCGAACTCGAACGCCCCGCTTTCAAGGTCGATGGGCACCTTGTGACGGCCCGATCCGCGATCGAAGACGCTTTCGATCTGCGCGCTACCTTCGATGGTAAGCTCGTTCTCGACGTCGATCAGCGCTCGCCAAAGCGCCGGAACGTCAATCGACCTCGGGGCGGCGACAGGCCGTACCGCAATCTCCTCGGCAAGGGCGTCCTCGGCCGCCTCTTCCGCGACCGGCGCGGCGGCAGGATCTTCGACATCGACCGGCGCGGGGGCCAACCCCGTCCGTTCCGCCGCGACCCTTTCCTGCACTTCCGGGAGAGCCAGAAGAGGCGCCAGAGCGGACAGGTCGTTCACAAGGGCGCTTTCAACCGAAAGGGTTGCCACGACCATGTGGAATTCCTGGGCGGCGCTACGCTTGATCTGCCGCTGCTCCAGCCTGCGGCGCTTTGCGAATACGGGCTGTGCGTCGTTGTCCAGCCGGATATCCAGTTCCTCCGCTGCGCCGCGCAGCACGAAGAACAGCGTGCCCCGCGCGGCATCGCGGCGCACACGCAGAAAAATGTAGCCCTCGTCCGGTTCGATCGGGCCGGTGGCCGCACCGACAATGCTGACGGCGTAGTGGGCGGTAACATCGCCCGCGTCGTCTGCTGCCGGCGCGTTTAGCCGCGCAAGCGCAGCCTCAACCTGGTCGAGAAGCGGCAAGAGTGTGGAAAGGCGCGGCTCTTTTTCCCGACAGTCCGCGATGGCTCTCGCGATTTCACGCGCATCGCGCTCGGCCAGTGCGGCGCGGGTGAACACTTCCTCCGCTATTCTGGTGACCGCGAACCGGTCACGCTCGAAAAGGTTGCCCGACGGAGGGGCATAAGCCGCTGTGGTGCGCTCCCCGTCTGCACACGGCGAGAAATCCAGCGCGTCAATGAGGACGGGCGCGTTTTCCGCGAAAACAACAATGTTAGCGGGCGATATGTCGCCATGCCCCCGGCCGCTCTCATGAAGCGCATCAACCGTTCGCGTCAGGCGCTCCACGAAGGCCAGCGCTGCCGCAGGCGTCGTAAAATCCTCCGGCGGTGCCGCCAGAACAGCCGAGAGAGTCGGGCCTTCGACCCAGTCCTGTACGAGGGCCATGGAGTCGCCAAGCCACAACGCCTCATGGACCGTCGGCAGGCCCGCAGGACGGTCGGCCTTCGCCGCTGCGGCCTTTTCAAGGAAAGCCAGGATGGCCGCCCCCTCGCAGGCTGTGTCGCCCCATGAAGCCTGTTTCCAGAGCTTCACGACAACCGGCGCGCCGTTTTTCTGGCTCCGCCACATTTCCACGCGGTCGTTCTCGACGATGAGGTCTCCCGATTCCGGAAAGGCCGTTATGAGCTGACGCGCCGACCGGATGGCGCCGCGATGCCGCTCAAGCCCGGAGATGATCTCATCCCGCGTCGGGCGCTGCGCGGTCGCGCGGTTGAATCCCTGCAAGGCCTGGATGGCGTCCGGGTAGCGGCGGGACGGATCGAGTTCCAGCGCCTCGGCGAACCAGTCGTGGAGCGCGTGAAACGTTCCGGCCCCGTCGATGTCCGGATTCCACTCCGGCGGACTGCCGCCGGGAATTTTGCCGAACAGCAGCAGGTGGACAGCGACCGCCGTGAGGAACACGTCGCGGCACTGGGGCCCGCGTTCCACGCCCAGGTGGTCTTCCGGCACATCGACGCACGCAAGAAACTGGTAACGGGCCTCGCCAAGGGATTTGACCTCCGGGAAGCGCGCGGCCATCAGGTGGGAGAACTTGGCGGTGGTAGGCGCCTCAAGCCAGATGCTGTGGCCGCCAAGGTCGAGATGGGCGGCATCCTGCCCATGAAGATTCGCCGTTGAAGCGAGAATCTGGCGCGCCAGTTCGATCTTCTCGGAAGGCGCGAGCCGCACCGCTTCTGTTTCAGCGAACACGCCGAGTCTCTGCATTCGGCGACGGCGGTCATAGATTTCCCAGTAATGCACTCCCCGCTCCGGATCGTCGATCTTAGGGGGAAGCAGGGTTTGCTCGGCGGCGCTACTGCGATCCTTAAGCCAGTGATAGACGGCGTGTTCCCGTCCGGCAATTTCCCGGCGTCCTTCCTCGTTCTGAAAACGGGCGTCTGGACATTTGGTGAAATCCCAAAGACGCAGTGTGCCTAGGTTGTTCTTGTTGCCTTCCTCGGCGGCCTCATACTCGCGGTATATGTCCTGCGGATGCGAGAATGTGGGCACGTCCTCAGCGGTGAACCGCTCGAAACGCCGCCGCCCCGGCTGGAATGGCGAACTGGGACCGGCATTGAAGAAGCGGTGAAGACGCTCTTTCCAGAATGTGTCAGTCAGCGGCGTGGAAAGGTATGCGGCGGAGACGGTCCCGAACGCCGCGCGTTCACGGCCGCTGTCCTTCACGATGCTCAAGAACTCGTCGGCGGTTAGAACCTTTGCTATTTCAGTTTCGGCTATATCCGTGCGGTCGGCCTTTCCCGTGAGGACGACCAGCCCCTCTATCCGCGGCAGGGGAAGATTCCTGGTTTCAGGTCTCTTCTTGAACTCCGTGTTCAGCAGCCGAAGTATGTCGCGCGTGATGCCGGCGATCTTCGCAACGGGAGACGGGTCTTTATCGATGCCGTTCAGGTGCCAGTGGCCATCGACACTCGAAATCTTCCCGTACCAGTCTTTCAGGTCGATCAGGAATATCCGCTTATCGGATACGATCACGACATCGATCTCGCGAGCCCGCCCTACGCCGAGAACGAGGTCAAGGTTTGTGAACGCATACCAATCGGCGGGCAGGTCGGCCCTGAACCGGTCGATCCCTTTGATCTCGCGTTTATGCACGCCGCGGCCGGCGTTTGTAATTTTCATAAAGCCTAGCCTCAATACGCCACATGCAACATAGCTAGGTTTTAGTGGCGTATCGATGCCTCCTTTGGGTGTGGCAGGAAAAATCGTGAATTAGCTCAGGCGCACGTCGCCCAGGAAATGCAACCGGGTGCAACAAACTTGGGCGTAATAGCTTCCCTGTTTGAGTTCTCTCCGCCATCCAAAACCATCGTTAATTTTCCCCTCGTCAAGACGTCACGCTACGGATCTCAACTAAGCGCCTATGTACCGTAGCAACACCAATGCCTAAAGCCTTCGCTATGGCAGTCGGGCCTTGTCCATCGGCAGCAAGTCGCGCAACATCATCTGCCACCGAAAGCCGACGCCGCCCCTTATACTTGCCATTCCGTTTCGCCTTGGCGATGCCTTCCATCTGGCGCTCGCGACGAAGGCCAGTCTCGAATTCGGCGAAGACGGCGAGCATGCCGACAAAGGCGCGGCCGGCGGCGGAACCGGTGTCCACCGGCTGTTCGATGCACCGGAGCGACGCACCCTTCTTTTCCATCTGACGGACGATGTCGGCGAGATCGGCGACAGAGCGAGCGAGGCGATCGAGACGGACCACGACGAGTTCGTCGCCCTCGCCGAGGATCGAGAGCACCCGGCGCAGTTCCTCCCGCCCTTCGGTCGTGGTGCCGCTCTTCGTTTCGAGGAAGCTGGCGATGCATCCCGCCCTCTCCAGGGCCTCGGCCTGAATACTCAGGTCCTGATCGGTGGTGCTCACCCGCCCATAACCGAACCGCTTGCCCATTGCGCTTCCCAAAAATCTATCAATAGGATCTGGAGATCAAGTTAGAACCGATCAAAACTCAATTCAAGGCTCTATTGATAGCGTCCTAGGACCCTGAGGCTATCACTCAAGGACTCGCGATAGGGCATACCCTTTTGATCGAGACGCGAGATGCAGAACCAACGCTGGTCAAAGCTCCGGGAGCCCAGAACGGGCCATACACTAGCTAACGCCCTTCCCGCCGAAGCCTCCTATCCAAGTCCTCTCGCAAGCCGTCCTTTTCGTAGTGCGATGCTAATTTTTCGAGCAAGTCGAAGACGCGCACGTGTGTCCCGGCCAAGGGGCGAGCGAACTCTCGGTAGCGTGACGCCAGCTCTCGTTCCTGAGTACCGCCTTCATCGAGCGAGCGCCGAACGACGCCTCGCTTGTTCATGATCCCGATCGAAAATCCGTCTCGCATTTCCTCGAGCTCTGGACGGTCCAACAGGTCGCACAAGAAGCGCGGCGGCCAGCTCCCCTGTTCATCCGGGGGGATGTGCGCCAAGATCTGACCAAGCGAGCTGTCGCAAGACCTTAATCGACCAGCTTCGCCGCAAAGCGCTCTGGCATCGTCGACGAACCGGACGCACGATTCCGGATCGATGCGGCCATCAGGCATCGTACCGGGCGACCGCTGGCAACTATGCAGTGCGCTCCAAGCGATCGCTGCAGCGGCTTCGGCCTCCTCGCTCGATGGTTCGTCCGGCTCTGCTCCGGTCGATCTATAAACGAGACAGATCAATTCAGTGAAAAGCTTTGGATCGCTCATGATCGCTTCGAAGAAGGTCCTAGCATGGCGTTGCGCGTCGAGGCCGAGCGGACGAATGAGTGCGAACTCCAGGCGGACCAACCGGTCGCGCTCGATACGGCCCGACTCTTCGATGCGGTCGAGTGCTACTCCGATCGAATATAAGTCCGGAAGGACCCCGTCCGCTTCAACGCCGGAAACCAGTCCTTCGAGCATCTCTGCGATCAAGCTCGGACCGACCTTTTCCAATTCGTACTGGCAGACCAGAAAGGCAGTCTTCGGCCGTCCCGCGTTCAGGAGACGCCGGACGACATGGTCGTGCCATTCGGCTGTGTCGCTTCTCCAGAGACGCGGATGGCAGCAGCGCCAATAAGCGTCCTCGACCTCCGTGCCGAGCTGCTCGACCAGTGCCAGCAGTTCAGTCCGCGCCTCGGCCAGCGTCAGAAAGTGCGCGACCTTCTTGGCGGTCCATCCCTCCCGATCTGCTGTGGCGAGAACTTGTTTCACGAGGCGTAGTGCCTGATCCGTCGGGCACATGCACAGTGCTCCCCGAACCTCACCGATTTGAAGGGATTGTTCGTCGAAGGCCGCCCCGCTGCGCACGATCCAGTCGGCGATCTCTTCCTCTCGAAGGGCGAGTTTGGTCAACGTCGCCCCGACATTGCCCCTCCCACTACAGATGGTCACCAGCCTATCAATGCCGTCCCATCCTTCCGCTTCATGAATTTCGCGAAGGGCATCGAGTCTCGCGCGGTCGATCCATTCATTGCGCTTGAGATGATCTATCTCTCGCACGCGGACCGGAATTTGTGGCCATGGGTCGGCGAACAGCCAAGCGCTTCGTGAAACCGGATCGCGCGGCGTGAGTTGCTCGTATAGCGATTCCAATCGCGCCAAACGTCTTGCCAGGGCGACTCCCTTGAGTTGTCCATAGTTGAACTGCTTGTGAATCCGCTGGCGGAGGGCAGCGCGTAACTTTTCCCGATCGTCGTCGTTGGTCTCCCGCTTCGCGAAGTCGTCAAAGAGTGCGAGGACAGCTGCGATCCGAGCCTGGTCGAAGACATCGATCTTTTCGATGAGCTTCACCAATCGGTCTGGGTGTCCCGTAGCGGACGACACCACGCGATCGGCCACCGCGACCAGCATCGCATCCCTTTCCTCACCCGACACGCCGCGTCCCACGCCCGCGTCGTCGTCGCGCCATTCGGGGCGGTTGGAGGCAGAGGCAACGTCAAGTCGAGTGTCGACAAGCTTTAGCAAAAGGTCGGACGCCACATCCGGTGCCACACCTATCAGTGCGTCGAGCGCCGCTATTCGCTGTTCGAGATTCGCAGCCGTCTGGGGGAGCCAAGACCGAAACAAGCCGGCCAGCGTGGACCGAGGCGAGTTCGACCAGTTCCCTTTGATCTCCGTCCGCGACAACCGCGCCAGCAGCAGCGCTACGCGAGTAAACCGTTCGGGAGCCCATGCGATACGCTCCAGCGCCCACAACAAACCGGCATGCCAGCAGCGGCCGATGAGGCTCGACGCCCCGGTCTCCGTAAGCAGACGCAAAACGGGAGCATTGGCTTCGGCGAGGCTCCTCTCGATGCCGCGGATGAAAGCCATAGGGGCCGCTTCGGCCAGATCCGGCAATTGAGATGAGAGCGCGAGCCACCGCTCACCAGTAGCGTCAGATAACAGGTCGGTCACGAGGCGCTCGACGCGCCCCTCGATGTCACCGGCTGCCAATGCGGCGATGCTCGGGCCACGGACCGCAAGTTTGATCAGCGTATCGCAGATCGCTCGGATCAGTAGGCCGGACTCCGCTCGAACCTTACCGTAGATCTGCGCCGCATATCGCTGATCGTCCGGCAACTCGAGTTCCGGATCGGGGGACGAGAGCACGCGCAATGCGAGTTGGAAAAAGCGATCGAGTTCGTTCCGGGTGATACGCGCCCCGAACAGATCCAGCAGTTCGAGCGGGGACTTTGCTTTCCAGACCTCGCCAATGACCAAGATCGGCGCGTCATCCGTCTGCGCGAGATGCCGCAGATCCGCTTCGACTTGCTCGTAAGGCCGGCCGGCGAGTTCCGCGACGATTGCACGATCCCCGGGCTTCCCTGCGACCCAACTTCCCAAGAGGCAGACCGTCGACAACGCCGCCGCCTGCGGGGCATCGAGCCACAGAGGACGGCGGATGGCAGGGTTGGTCGACCTCCTTCGGCGGTATACCGACCAAGAGCGCCCCGTGGCCGAGGCCAAGCGTTTGGCATCACTCTCGTCGAGACCGATCGATGACAATGCCGTTTCGAATTCCCTAACGTCCGGGCGCTCCAGCGCGATCATAGCAGCGAGCTCACCCTCAGCTCCCCCCCGCGACATCCCCTCCATATCGCCCGAGGCATAGGGTACGATCACCACTGTTCCGGGCCGCACGGTCGGCTTCCCCGCCGCGTCCGGACGAGCCGCGATGGCGATCTTTAGAGAAGAGTTCTGGTCGACGAAGCGCCACCCCGCGGCCTCATTCACGACCAACGCCCCGGCTGCCGAGTCCGGTTGAGACGCCAACGAGGCCGCAGCGAATGCAGCTGCTTCTTCGACGCTGTCGGCTCTGATCCGAATGAGACCGCTCCCACCCGCATCCAGGATCTTCCGGGTCGCATCTAGCAAACGGTCCCGCTCCGCCTCTCTGCCGACGAAGAGCGCCTCAGGAGTGATCTGCGGCTCGGTCTGACTGGCCCAGCCACGCCAATGTCGTCCGAGATCCTCAACGCCGTGTCCCGTCAGTCCAATCTCGTCACCGAACTCGAGCTTCACCGCGGGAGTGTTTTCCAGCCATTCTTCAATCGTACCCGCATCGTAGGCGCGAACATCAGCCCATTCGCCTGCGCCGAGCTTTTCGGCCACCCATTTCGCCCTACCGGGCCAGACGCGTCCGGTGACGGCCACGTAGACGCTTGCGCGGCGAATGTTCTGAGGAGTCTCTCGGGTTCGTTTGTCGTAGTCGGTGTTGGCCTTGTGGGTAATCTGAGCTTCACAGCTCAGTTCCCAGAAGGATCGCCCTTCAGGGACCCAAGCGTTTCCGGCGGCGCTCACCAGTGCACCATCCCACCCCGGTTGGCTCGTCAGGTCACCCGCCGGCATTGCCACTTGCGTGACACTTCCGACGTCGTGAATTAGACGGCGAACATAACGAGGCAGCGCGGCCTGCGCGTCTTTGCCATCGGCCCAGTCGGCGATCTGCTTGGCGGTGATCTTCACTTCAGCCTCCCGAGCGAGCGAACCCATCAAGGATTGGGCAACCCGACAGAATCGGGCGAAGGACCGCCATTTTCTACCGGAAGAGGAGCAGCTTGTGAAAGCAGCGGCCCATCTTTCGAACGAAGCGGCTCCCTCGTGGCCCAATCCACGATCTTCGACGAGAGCTGAACGATAGTGTGGTGCAACCGGGCGCAATCTTTGCGATGCGCATCGCCGGAGGTCGTAGTGGAAGCGAGGCACCGTGAGCGAACTCGTTCGACGCAAAGCTCGCAGGATCGCATTCGCCGCGGAGCACGGCCTGCCGGTAGTCGGCTGGCACGTTGAGAACGAGAGCGGAGCGAAGCGTGCAGGCCCTGAACTCTTCCTCTTCCTCGCCGACAGCCAACCAGGCGACGTTCTTCTCATCGAGCAGGTCGATCGCCTGCCGCGGCTGACCTCGGTCGACTGACAGAAGCTTCAATCCGACCTTGACGCGCGACAGTTGCGCGTGATCACACTCGATTTGCCGACCTCATGGATGCGCGCGTCGCCGGCGGACAATTGCACAGCGCGGATGTTCGGTGCGCTAAATGCCATGATGCTGGACGTCTTACCGGCCGTCGCACGCAAGGATTACGAGGACCGGCGTCGCCGCCAAGCGCAAGGGCAGGCGCGGGCGAAGGCCGAGGGGCGCTACCGAGGCCGGGCCGAGAACGTCGTCAGAAACGACGGAATTGCAGCGATGCTGAAAGGCGGCGCCAGCTGGAGCAAAATCCAGGCGGCAACCGGATGCAGCAGAGCGACGGTGGCGAAGATAACGAAGCGCTTTGCGGAAGCATCGGGCAGAAGTTGAGAGCCTTGCGCCCTATGGCCGTCGGCGGGGTCGATCAGGCGTGCACCCGGGTGCACCAGGTCAGCACAGTGCTCCTCAGATGGCGCAAGCGATGGATTGGGCCGCTTGGCAGGACCGGCAACGGGTTCGAAGCGCCTGTGCAGTGGCCTCAATCAGGGCCATGTCGAGCAGATAGGCGGCCATGACCATGGACGGTTGATGGCTAGCCCCTTCACGCAAGCGCGCAATTTGGCCGCAAATTTCTTTGGCATCTGCCAGAGGATCGATTTCTTCGTTCATCGTCTCAGCCACATCTTGTTCTCAAATGTTCTACAACCAAGTTTTCGTTCGGTTGCATAATCCGAACATACTGCAAACGGAACGAGTGCACCAATAATGCGGTGCCTCCAATTTCCCTCAACCCTATTGCATATAGGTCGTTAGTCGGTAGCCTGTCGTTGAAGCAGCGGAGGGCGCCGATGTCTCGGATCCCGCTCGAAAGAACGTTCGCGTTCGTGCAAGGCATCCAAGCCGCAAACACGGCAGCAGAAGTTACCGACAGAGTGAGACGCGAAACGTCGGCACTCGGCGTCCAATACGTCGTCGCCGGCGTGATTCCCTCTCCGACCTTATCCGTGGCTGCTCAGGCTCGGCACATCCTACTAGGGGAGTGGCCGCGAGAGTGGGGGGACGCCTACTTCAGGCGCGGACTGCTGCGGCGCGATCCAACAATCCGGCGAGTGTTGCGTCAGGTTCCTGCGTTCTCATGGCGAACGATCGGGGTCGAAGACACCAGTGATGATCTGGCGCTGATGGACGAGGCCCGAGAGCACGGTCTGGCGGAAGGCGTAACAGTGCCGATGATGTCGCTCGATGGTCGCCCGGTGGGTTTTTCCTTTGCTGGGCGTCACGTGGATGACTCGCCCGAGGCGTCGGGCGTGTTCACGCTGATTGCCAATTTTGCAGCCGGCCGCGTGCTCGAAATCCGCCGCAATCAAGCATTGGCCTCCACTCGACTAACGCGCCGGGAGGCCGAAGTACTTAGCTGGGCGTCCGTTGGAAAGACCGATTGGGAAATATCGGTGATCCTGAGCGTATCGGAGGCCGCGGTGCGCAAGCACTTCCACAATGCGAGATCGAAGCTGGGCGCGATGAATCGCACCCATGCTGTTGCGCTTGCACTTCGGCAGGCAATTATTCGCTGACGCGTCAAGGTATCGAAACCGATACTGCCGATCCCCCGACAGCAAACAGAGAATCACCCTGCGCGATCCAGCGCGGGGAGCGAAATCATGATCGAGATCATCAAAGGTACCGAAGTGGGTCGGTACGCCGACGAGATGGACCAGGCGTATCGACTCCGCCACACCGTGTTCGTCGAAGAGATGGGGTGGACCGATCTCGCCAAACCGGACCGTCGCGAGATCGACCAGTTCGACGACGAACACGCCCTGCACATGATCTACCGGCGAGACGGCGAGGTCGTCGGTTATCAGAGGATGCTGCCGACGACTCGGCCGCACCTGCTCTCGCACGTGCTGCCCGAACTGTGTGAAGTGGAGCGGCCGGTCGGCGACCACATCTGGGAATGGACGCGCTACAGCGTGCGCAAGCCGTTCCGTGGCGGTGGGCGCGGGCTCAGCCCCGCAGCGAACATGCTGTTGTCAGCAATCGTCGAGTGGGGGATGGACACCGGTGTCGACCGGATGATCATCGAAATGGACCCAATCTGGCTGCTTCGGCTGGTGCAGCTCCATTTCTTGGTGGAACCGCTGGGCATCCCACGGACCGTCGGGAGCGCGTCAGTTGTGGCGGTCGCTGCCAAGTTCGACCGCCGGACGCTCACGATGCTTCGTGATCTGCGCGGCGACCACCGTTCCGTGCTGCGGTCGACGCCTGAACTCGAGATCGAGGGGGCCGTGTCATGAGCCACGAGCGCAAGGCGGCCATCGCGGCAATGGTCTCTTACCTGAAAGACGAGGCGATCCAGGAGCACATGGGCTTTACGGCGTATTGCCTCGCGATGGCCGAAGCTGATTTGAGAGGCCCGGTGCCGCCGGGTACGAGGCCGGACGACGTTCCTTCCGTCAAAGACGAAGCCAGAATGCTGGAGCAGCTGATCGAGCGGTGTACAGAGGCCAGGAGAGCCGTCGTCTAGCAAGGTGGCCGGCCGTGCGTCGTCAACTCGGCCGGCCCTTTAAACGGCTTGTGCGGCCAGGACATTTGAATGACGTCCAAGCACCGGGTCGCCGGTCCTGGCGTCAATTTTCCGCTAACCCCTCAAAACCCGGCAGTTTGCCAAGCAGGACACGAGCAACGGCGGAGCCCGTGTGCACCCGGGTGCACATCGCCGCACCGAGCGGTCAAGCCTCACGCTTAGAGTTCCGCTGCGAACGGCGCAGGTCCCGCTCCCGGATCCAGACGTCATTATCCCGTTCGATGCGAGCAAGGATTTATAGCGACGCATCTTGGAGAGCAATAACTTCACGTAGGTCCGCGCGGACGTCCTCAGCAAGTCGCATGATCTCCGTCGCTCTCTCGCTCACTTCATGCTCCTATCGCAAGCGGGTACGATTGAGAGACGATCGTGAGGGGGCTCCGGCGCGCGTCTCCGCACACAGTATACACTGCTGTGGGGCCACGAGGTCGTTACACGATCGCTACCAGCGGAAGCGATTTCGCCGCTCGGCAATGGACGTGCTACCGCCCTGTGGAGCTTTACCCGGAAAGCAGCCTAAAGCTGGCTCGGTGCCCTCGGGGATCAACGCTGCTGAGCCGAACTCGCTGCGAAGCGTCGCCGACGCGTGTTCCGACGCAATGACGCACCGGCGACGGCCGCCAATAGGCCCCGCATTACTGTGTGAGCTTGTACCGAGTAGTCTTCGAGATCGCGATCAGTTCGTCGATCGACTGCTGGCTGTTCGCCCCGAAGCCCTTGTCGATCGCGCACGAGACCAGGAACATTTTCTTCTCGTTGTCGAGGATCAGGTTCGGGCTTTGCGGATCGATGTCCGAGTGACCGAAGACGAGCCGATCGGTGCAGACGTCGGCCATCCGGAACCAGTCCCAGCCCTTGTCGGAACCCCGCCCCATGTGTGTTTCGGCGTGGAACTTTGACCCCCTACGAGGGGTGATCGGCGTCCAATTTTGACCCCCTTACCGCCACCGCGAGCAGACTGCCGTTCCTTTCGTGGAGGGCGGCGGTCGGGGGATGAAGTCAGTGGATACGATTGCGCGGATACGCCGCGAGTTCTTCGTTCGAGGTCGTTCGATCAAGGAGATCGCCCGCGAACTGCATGTTGCCCGGAACACGGTCCGGAAGGTGCTGCGTTCCGGTGAAACGATCTTCTCCTACAGTCGCGGGAACCAGCCGCTACCGAAGCTCGGACCGTGGAAGACCGAGTTGGACGGGCTGCTCGCGGCGAACGCGGCAGCATCTGCGCGTGAGCGGCTGACGCTGGTTCGACTGTTCGAGGAGTTGCGCGGCCGGGGTTACGAAGGCGGCTACGACGCCGTTCGTCGCTACGCGCGGGCCTGGGCGTTGGAGACGTCGGCGGCGAAGGTCGACGCCTACGTGCCGCTCTCCTTCGCGCCGGGCGAGGCGTACCAGTTCGACTGGAGCCACGAGGTCGTCCTGATGAACGGCCTGCCGATGACGGTGAAGGTGGCGCACGTCCGGCTCTGCCACAGCCGAATGATGTTCGTCCGTGCCTATCCGCGCGAGAGCCAGGAGATGGTGTTCGATGCCCACGACCGGGCCTTCGCCTTCTTCCGGGGCACCTGCACGCGCGGCATCTACGACAACATGAAGACCGCGGTGGAGACGATCTTCGTCGGCAAGGAGCGGGCCTACAATCGGCGCTTCCTGCAGATGGCGGGGCATTACCTCGTCGAGCCGGTCGCCTGCACGCCGGCTTCGGGCTGGGAGAAGGGGCAGGTCGAGAACCAGGTCGGGCTGGTCCGCGAGCGGTTCTTCACCCCGCGCCTGCGGGTTCGGTCCTTCGACGAGTTGAACACCCTGCTGCTCGACCGGTGCATCGCCTACGCCAAGGCGCATCGGAACCCGGAGTTCCCCGACCGGACGATATGGGAAGCGTTCGAAGCCGAGCGGGCGTCGCTGGTGCCGTATCGCGGCCCCTTCGACGGGTTCCACGCGGTGACGGCGTCGGTATCGAAGACCTGCCTCGTGCGGTTCGACAACAACAAATACTCCGTATCGGCGAGCGCGGTCGGCCGGCCGGTGGAGATCCGGGCCTATGCCGATCGGATCGTCGTTCGTCAGGACGGCCGAGTGGTCGCCGAGCATCCTCGCTCCTTCGGTCGCGGCGAGACGATCTACGATCCCTGGCACTACGTGCCGGTGCTCGCCCGCAAGCCGGGAGCCCTGCGCAACGGCGCCCCGTTCAGGACTGGGTTCTGCCGGGCGCGATGGATCGGGTGCGCCGCAAGCTCGCCGGCTCCAACGACGGCGACCGGCAGATGGTGGAGATCCTCGCCGCGGTGCTCGACGACGGACTGGGTGCGGTCGAGGCGGCCTGCGCCGAGGCGCTCGGCGAAGGCGTGCACTCCGCCGACGTGGTGCTGAACATCCTGGCGCGACGGCGGCCCGCGCCGATCCCGGTCGGCATCCTGACCCCGGATGCGTTGAAGCTGCGGTTCGAGCCGATTGCCGACTGCGCGCGGTACGACGACCTGCGGAGGGCCGGCTGATGGACCGCACCAAGATCCTGAGCACGATGACCGAGCTGAAGCTGTTCGGCATGAAGGCGGCCTACGACGAGATCGTAGCGGCGGCCCTGAAGCGCAACCACGACCCACAGCGCATCGTCGCGGCGATGCTCACCGCCGAGATCGCCGAGAAGCAGGCCCGCTCCATCCGTTACCAGATGGGCGTGGCCAAGCTGCCGCTCGCCAAGGACATCGACGAGTTCGCCTTCGACGGCACGCCGATCAACGAGAACCTGGTCAGAGACCTCGCCGCCGGCGGCTTCATCGGCCAGCAGCGCAACGTCGTGCTGATCGGCGGTACCGGCACGGGCAAGACCCACCTGGCCATCGCCATCGCACGGGCCTGCATCCGAGCCGGCATGCGGGGGCGGTACTTCAACGTCGTCGACCTCGTGAACAAGCTCGAGGCCGAGACCCGTGCCGGCCGACAGGGGCGAATGGCCGACTGGCTCTGCCGCCTCGGCTTCGTCGTCCTCGACGAGTTGGGCTACCTGCCCTTCGCCCAATCCGGCGGTCAGTTGCTGTTCCACCTGATCAGCCGGCTCTACGAGCGCACCTCGATCGTGGTCACGACCAACCTCGCCTTCGGCGAATGGCCGTCGGTGTTCGGCGACGCCAAGATGACTACGGCGCTGCTCGACCGCCTCACCCATCACTGCGACATCGTCGAGACCGGCAACGACAGCTGGCGCTTCAAACACCGGGCCTGAGATCGGCGCCGTCGTCGGTATAGTGCCTCCGGTCGGGCTACGCCCTCCCTCCGTCACGACACCGACGACATGCTCACAGCGAAGCTTCGACATTCGATCGGAAGCGCCCAACTGCGCGAAACCAGGGGGTCAAAGTTCGACGCCGATCCGGGGTCAAGATTGCTCGCCGATTGACAAGATTTTCCAAAATGTTCGGCATCGATCTCCTCCAGGGAACTGGCATCATCGGTTGACACGCAATATTCAGCGAATTTTCTGGTCACACCGCGTCCCTTTCGTCCAGATCAATCCCGCGACGCTCCGGCGCAGCTATGGTCGCCACGGTATTGGAGATGGAATCAACCCGGCAAGCGATTTGCCTTGGGGCACCGTGTTCGATTCGAACTGCTGTCACCGAAACGAGTTAGAGTCGCGCCGACCTGATCGGCTGGATCGAGCTACAGGACCTGCTCGGCGCCATAACACCGACTTCCGACGCGCCCGTGCCGAGCGATTCGCACTGAGTGCGACGAGGTGGTGGGAGAAATGGTGGGAGAAAGTCAGCCCAAAAATCAAAAAGCCGCGGAACTCCGCGGCTTTTGAAGAGAAGATTGGTGGAGCCAAGGGGAGTCGAACCCCTGACCTCTTGAATGCCATTCAAGCGCTCTCCCAACTGAGCTATGGCCCCACGTGCCGTCGGGTTTGGGGTGCCCGACCGATGGGCGCGACGTTTAGGGGAAAGCCGGGCCGCGATCAAGAGGAAAAAACGCGATCCTCCACCGCCGCGGTGAAGAGGCCGGCGCTCCGGCCGAGCCGCATGGGACTGCCGGGGAGATCGCGGCGCTCACCGGCCACTCGGGGCGGAATACGGAAGCCGGCCGAATGCCGCCATTTCCCGGCCTCGCGGCAGCCGGTGATCGCACCGACCAAACAAAAAACGCCGCCCGATCGGGGCGGCGTCTTCGTGTGCAAATCGCCTGTGGATTTCGCCGGCAAACCGTTCGAGGCTTCGATCGGCTCGACACGGCGGAAGCCGGCCGGCGACGCGCGCAAGAGGCGCGCCGCCAAACGCTCAGCGCTCCTCGTCCTCGCCGGCGACGTCGATATCGATACCCTCGATGTCGCCGTCGTCTTCTTCCTCCTCGAGGAAGGTGTCGCCGAGGTCGTCGCCGATATCCTCGATCTCCTCGTCCTCGATGTCCGGCACGGCTTCCGCGCCTTCCTGCTCGGCATCGGCCTCCTCAAGGCTGACGAAGTCGACCGGCATCGCCTCGTCGGCCTCGGCCTCCTCTTCCTCCTCGACCGGAGCCGGCTTGGAGCGCATGGACACCGCCGCGGCCGTGAACGCCGTGCCGCACTTGGGGCACAGGATCGGGTCACGGTTCAGGTCGTAATATTTGGTGCCGCAGTTCGGGCAGAGCCGCTTGGTGCCGAGCTCGGGTTTCGCCACGGATCGCCTCTCGTCGCATCTGAAGAAAACGGGCCTCCCCTCTAGTCCGAAGAGGGCGCCCCGTCAAACATCAATGTTGCCGATTCGGCCGCAGAAATCCCGCGAGATTTCGCGGGTCCCCGGGAGATCGCTTCAAGGTGCCGCGTCGACAACGCTTGTCGTCGCGCACCCGTGTCAATGCTCGGGCAGGCGGTCGCGGGTCCGCGCGCGGGTCGACCGCGCCGGTGTGCGCCGCGAGATGACGCGTGCGCGCGAGCGTGCTAGAGGGCGCGCGCAAGCCCTTTCGGGGCTTCGCGCGCGGAGCCGGGTCGCACCGGACCGCGCATCACCGACCTTCCCCTTCGTGGTCCGATCGATCCGACGGATGCTCCTTCGGATATCGACCACCAGCGAGAAACGAGCCGCGCCCCCATGTCCCATTCGGCCGCGAAAGCCCCCCTCGCCTCGGTCCGTTCGTCCGGCCGCGCCGGCCTCAAAGGCCGCATCCGCGTGCCGGGCGACAAGTCGATCTCGCACCGCTCGCTGATGTTCGGCGCGGTGACGATCGGCGAAACCCGGATCGAAGGGCTGCTCGAGGGCGAGGATGTGCTCGGCACGGCCGCCGCCATGCGCGCGCTCGGCGCGACGGTCACGCGCGACGGCGAAGGCCTCTGGCGGGTCAGCGGCCTCGGCGTCGGCGGGCTCCTGGAGCCCGAAGCGGTGCTCGATTTCGGCAATGCCGGCACCGGCTCGCGGCTTACCATGGGCCTCGTCGGCGGCCACGCGATCGCGGCGACCTTCGTCGGCGACGCCTCGCTGTCGCGCCGGCCGATGGGCCGCGTGCTCGACCCGCTCCGTCAGATGGGCGTCTCGGTGATCGCGCGGAAGGGCGACCGCATCCCGCTCACCATCAAGGGCCCGGACACGCTGATCCCGATCACCTATCGGGTGCCGGTGCCGTCGGCGCAGGTGAAGAGCGCGGTGCTGCTCTGCGGCCTCAACGCGCCGGGCGTTACCACCGTGATCGAGCCGGTCGCGACCCGCGATCACACCGAGCGCATGCTGGAAGGCTTCGG
The DNA here is from genome assembly GCA_040269895.1 of Ancalomicrobiaceae bacterium S20. NCBI lineage: Bacteria > Pseudomonadati > Pseudomonadota > Alphaproteobacteria > Hyphomicrobiales > Ancalomicrobiaceae > Methyloraptor > Methyloraptor flagellatus. Next base: position 3,844,272 of record CP158568.1, read on the forward strand.
TGCCGCGATCGAGACCAGCGTCGGCGGCGCCGGCGAGCGAATCATCCGCCTGCAGGGCCGGCCGGAGTTCAAGCCGCAGACCATCATCGTGCCGGGCGATCCGTCCTCGGCCGCCTTCCCGATCGTCGCGGCGCTGATCGTGCCGGACAGCGACGTGACGGTCGAGAACGTGCTGCTCAACCCGCTGCGCACCGGGCTCATCACCACGCTCCTCGAAATGGGCGCGGACCTGACGATCGAGAACCAGCGCCTGTCGGGCGGCGAGACGATCGGCGACATTCGGGTCAAGTCGAGCCGGCTCAAGGGCGTGCGCGTGCCGGCCGAACGGGCGCCGTCGATGATCGACGAGTACCCGATCCTGTCGGTCGCCGCGGCGCATGCCGAGGGCGAGACGCTGATGGAGGGCCTGGAGGAACTGCGCGTCAAGGAGAGCGACCGGCTCTCGGCGGTCGCGCATGGGCTGACGATCAACGGCGTCGACGTGGTCGAGGGCGAGACCTCGCTGCTGGTCCGCGGCCCGGCGCGCAAGATCGGCGGCGGCGTGGTGCCGACCCATCTCGACCACCGCATCGCCATGTCGTTCCTGATCCTCGGCTTCACCGCCGATACCGCGATCACGGTCGACGACGCCGCGACGATCGCGACCAGCTTCCCGACCTTCACCGGCCTGATGGAAGGTCTCGGCGCATCGTTCCAGCCGGTCGAGGGGTAAACGGCGCTCGTACCGGTTCCATGACGCAGGAAGGCCGGGGATGCGGCGCATCCCCGGCCTTCCTGTTTTCCGAAGCATCGATCCGGGTCACACCCGCATCGGCATCAGCACATAGAGCGCGTTGCGCTGGTCGTAGTCGTAGATCAGCGTCGGCGAGCCCGGATCGGCGAGGCGGAACACCGCCGTGTCGGTCTCGAGCTGGCCGGCGATATCGAGCAGGTAACGGCTGTTGAAGCCGATATCGAGCGGATCGCTGTCGTACTCGACGCCGACCTCCTCGGTCGCGGAGCCCGAATCGGGGTTGACCACCGAGAGCACCAGCCGGCCCTCGCCGACGGTCAGCTTCACGGCGCGGCCGCGTTCCGACGAGATGGTCGAGACGCGGTCGACGGCCGCGGCGAATTCGCCGCGATCGACCTTGAGCTCCTTGTCGTTGCCCTGCGGGATCACGCGGCCGTAGTCCGGGAAGGTGCCGTCGATCAGCTTCGAGGTCAGCACGACCGCGCCGAAGGTGATACGGATCTTGGTGTCGGACAGTTCGACCGAGATCTTCGCGTCCGGATCCTCGACCAGCTTCTGGATCTCGCCGACCGTCTTGCGCGGCACGATGATGCCCGGCATGCCCTCCGAGCCGTGCGGTGCCTCGACCTCGGCCTGGGCGAGGCGGTGGCCGTCGGTCGCCACGGCGCGGAACTTCAGCGCGCCTTCCTTCTCGACCGTGTGGAAGAAGATGCCGTTCAGATAGTAGCGCGTCTCCTCGGTGGAGATCGCGAACTGGGTACGGTCGATCAGGCGCTTCAGGTCGGCGGCCGGCAGCTGGAAATGGTGGGTGAAGGTGCCGGCGGTGAGATCGGGGAAGTCCGATTCCGGCAGCATCTGCAGCGCGAACTTCGAGCGACCGGCCTTCAGATCCAGCGTCGCGCCGTCCGAGCGCGTGGCGAGCTCGATCTCCGCGCCGTCGGGCAGCTTGCGGACGATCTCGTAGAGCATGTGGGCGGGGACCGTGGTCGCGCCCGGCTCGCTCACCATGGCCGGCACCGTCTCGGTGATCTCGAGATCGAGGTCGGTCGCCTTCAGCTTCAGTTCGCCGCCCTCGCTGCGCAGGAGGACGTTCGACAGGATCGGGATCGTGTTGCGGCGCTCGACCACGCGATGCACATGGTTCAGCGACTTCAGGAGGTGCGCCCGCTCGACTGTGACTTTCATGGGGGTTCCGAACACTCTCTGAGGCGCGGCCGGGGCTCTTGCGCAAGGGGCTGCGCAGGAACCGGCACGCCGGTCGGGTGGGCGATCCCGTTCGACCTGAGCATGATCCGGACCGTCGAAAGCGTCTCGCGCCTGTCGGGCGAAACAGCAACGCTCCGGGTCACGGTCGTCCGGGGACCGGGACGAAGAAACTTATCGTATGGGGAACGCGGTGCAAGGGGCGTGCGGGGAAAAACGCCGTGCTGCAAGGCGTTTCGCCCCGGATTTCCGCCCCGCCCCTCGCAGGTCCGGCCGCCGGAGCGGCGGGGCCCGACGCGCGGCACGATGGCGGCCGCGTTCCAGGCGGCGAGGATGGCGACCGCCCCGCTCGCCGCAGGCCCGGGGCGGAGGCCCGCGGCCGCGATGCCGCGGGCTCAGGCGCCCGGCTGGACGCCATCGTAGCCCTCGATCAAGATCAGATCGACGATCGCGCCCTTGTCGCGCCAGAGCGCGGCCTCGGCATATTCCGGGCTCTCGGCGCAGGCCCTGGCGGTGGCGAGATCGGCGAACTCGATCACGATGTTGCGCTGGCGCGCCTCGCCGCGCACCGTCTCGAACGGGCCGCCGCGCACGATGAAGCGGGCGCCGTACTTGGCGAAGGCGACGCTGTTGCGGGCGAGATATTCCTTGTAGGCGTCGGGATCTGTGATGTCGACGCGGGCGATCCAATAGGCCTTGGGCATGCACTGCTCCTTTGTTGGGGGCGCACGCTAGCCGAGAAAGATGACAAGCGCCAACGCGGGCGCGGCCAAGGCAACCGCGAGCAAAGGTGCCGGCCGGCTGGCCCCAGGTCGCGCCCTGTGGAGCCGCATCAGCGCGCCTTCAGCCCGGCCTCGATCTCGGCGACGATCGCATCCGCCGCCGCACGGCGGTCGGTGGCCGCGAGGATCGGGCGGCCGACGACCAGCAGGTCCGAGCCGCCGCGGATCGCCGCTTCCGGTGTCATCACCCGCTTCTGGTCGCCGGCCGCGGCGCCGGCCGGGCGCACGCCCGGCGTCACCAGCAGCATGTCGGGACCGACGATGGCGCGCAGTGCACCGGCCTCCTCGGGCGAACAGACGAGCCCGTCCATGCCGGCGGCGCGCGCCTGCGCCGCGCGGGTCGCGACCAGGCCCTTCACGGTTCCCGCATAACCGGCTTCGGCGAGATCGGCATCGTCCATCGAGGTCAGCACGGTGACGCCGAGCAGGGTCAGCGAGCCGCCGACCTTGCGCTTGGCCGCGACGGCGGCGCGCATCGCCTTCGGATAGGCATGCAGCGTCACGAAGGTCGGTCCGAGCGCGGCGATCGATTCGATGCCATGGGCGACCGTGTTGTCGATGTCGAGCAGCTTGACGTCGAGAAACACTTTCTCACCCGCCTTCAGCAGGCGCTCGGCGAGGCCGAGGCCGCCGGAGAATACGAGCTGGTGGCCGATCTTGTACACGCCGACGCTGCCGCGCGTCGCCTCGACGATCGCCTCCGCTTCCGCCACCGTCGGCACGTCCAGGGCCAGGATCAGCCGGTCGCGCGGATCGTTGGGGGCGAAGGACGTGGCGGCGGTCGTCGGCGCGGACATGATGGCGGGCTCCTCGGCTCGGGCGGGGCGGGTGAAACGTGGCCCAGTCCATGGACCGGCGCGGCGCGGCGCACAAGCCTTTCCTAGAGCGGCATCCGATCAGATTGGATCGGATGCCGCTCTAGCCTACTGTAAACGCAAGCCTTTTCCGATCGGAGTGAATCACTCCGATCGGGCCTTGCTATAGCCCCGCGCCATGCATGATTGCGCCGCGCCGATCGACCTTTGCCCGAGGCGCCGCAAGGGCCGCTTCAGCGGGCGTAGCGGCTCGCCTCGTCGAGCAGACGGGCGAGCAGGCTGCGCAGCTGCTTTGCCTGCGTCTCGTCCTTCAGCGCGCCGTTATCGCCGAAGGCGTCGCTCGCCCGCGACACCGCGATCTGCTCGGGCAGCACGGTCGCGCCGAGGCCGAGCGTCAGCGACTGGCGCAGCATCATCAGGCCGCGATAGGCGCCGAGGCCGCCCGGCGACGCGCCGCCGATCGCGAAGACACGATCCTTGTAGGGGTTCGGCGGCACCTTGCAGCGGCTGACCCAGTCGATGGTGTTCTTGAGCAGCGGCGTGACGCCGGCATTGTACTCCGGGCTCGCGATGAAGATGCCGTGGTGCTCGCCCATCAGGCGCTGCAGCTTCTGCGCATTCTCCGGCGGGCCGGACTGGGCCTCGAGGTCGCCGTCGTAGATCGGCATCGGATAGTCGGCGAGCGAGACATGCATCACCGCCGCATCGAGCAGCGCCAGCTCCTTCACCACCGCCATCGCGAGCTTCTGGTTGAGCGAACCCGCACGGATCGAGCCGGCGAAGACGAGAATGCGCGGATTGGCCATGCGGTGTTCTCCTCGGACAAACGTTCAATCTCGGGCGATATGAGCGACCGACGCGTGGCCGGCAAGGGGCGCCGTTGCGTCATGCGTTCAGCCGGACGCCCTCAGTCGTCGTGGTCGAACGGCACCCAGCCGTGCAAAATCCGGCCGCTCGCGCGTTCGAAGGCGAAGCGGTTGCCGCCGCCGGCCGGCTGGTCGTGGCGGCGGTCGATCGGCAGGCCGGCGAGCTTGCAGAAGAGCAGCGTTCCGACCGCGCCATGGCCGATGAAGATCAGGTCGCCGTCGCCGGGTTCCTCGTCGATGGCGGCCGTGACCGCGGCGACGATGCGCGCCTGCGCATCGATCGCGCGCTCCCAGCCGTCGATGCTGAGGTCCGGCGCGGCAAAGAACCGGTCGGCGGTCGCCTCGAACAGCGGTGGCGGCAGGAAGCCGGTCGCCGAGCGGTCGTTCTCGTGCATGCGGCGACGGATCTCGATCGCCAGTCCCAGCGGCTCGGCGATCAGCGCGGCGGTCTCGATCGCCTTGACCTCCTCGGATGCGAAGATGCGCCCCGCGCGGCTCGCCCAGCGGCAGCCGGCGGCACGGCGGGTCCGCTCACGGCCGAGTTCGCTGAGGCCCCAGCGCGGCACAGGCACGGCCGGATCGATCGCGACCTGCGGATGCGTCACGTAGTGCACGCGTGCCGGGCGGGCGGAACCGCCCGTCTGGACGGACGCGGCGCTGTCGGCGGCAAGATCGGAAGGCATCGGACTGTCTCGTACCGGGCGCGCGATTCGCGGGCGCGAATCGCGCCTTGTCGGCTCGACATTACCGCGCCTGCACGTCAGGTCCTTGAACGGATCCGCGCCGGGCGCGATCAGGGCCGGGGCGCGATCAGGGCCGGGCGCGATCAGGGCCGGGCGCGATCAGGGCCGGGCGCGATCAGGGACGGCGATAGACCCAGACCCGTGCCGGCGGCAGATTCATGACGATCCAGCCGGAGCGCTCCAGCTCGAACCGGCCCGCCTCGGGCGGCACCGGCGGCACGAGCGCATAGGAGAACTGGATGAACGGCGCGCCTGGGGCGAGCAGGTCGAAGGCCTCTTCCAGCAGCCGCACGCGCTCCGGCAGCGGCCGCGTGAACAGCGGCAGGCTCGACACGACGGCGGCGAGCGGCGTCTCGGCCGCATCGCCGAGCGTGCGGCTGAGACCGTAGGCGTCACCCTGCACGAAGGTCACCGCCGGGAAGCGGCGGCGCAGCAGCGTGCAGAATTCGGGATTGTACTCGATCGACACCACGCGCGACGGCGCAACGCGTTCGATGATCGCGGTCGTGACCACACCGGTGCCGGGGCCGAGCTCGACGACCGAGCCGGGAAGCGACGGGTCGATGTAGCTCGCCATCAGCTTGGCGAGCGCCGGGCTCGAGGGCGCGACGGCGCCGGTGGTCAGCGGCTTGTCCAGCCAGGTGCGGAAGAACCTGAACTCGTCGAGGACCTTGTGCTTCAGCACCGCGGTCGTCTCCTTGAGCCTCGGATGTCCCATCCGCTCACCTCCGGTCGGTTGTTCTTCTCGCGATCGTCGGCGGGCCGACCCGGCCTGCCCCGATGTCGCGGTCGCCGAGAACATGGCGCCACCCGCGGCCGAGCACAAGACGCCACCCGATGAAATCGGCGGCATGCGACATGTCCGTCGCAGGCCGGGCGCAGATGCAATTCCCGGATCGATCAAGCGCTTAGCAACCACGCTTCCTACGTTGTCGCCTGTCGCCAGGTCGCAAATGCGACAGCCGGTCCGGTCAGCCGCCGAGATTGTCGAAGAAATCCTTAACCTTGGCAAAGAAGCCGGCACTCTCCGGATGATTGTCGCCGGACGAGCTGCGCTCGAATTCCTCGAGCAGCTCCCTCTGCCGCCGCGTCAGGTTGAGCGGGGTCTCGACGACGACCTGGATATACATGTCGCCGAAGGTGTTGGCGCGCATCACCGGCATGCCCTTGCCCTTGATGCGGAACTGCTTGCCGGTCTGGGTTCCCTCCGGAACCTTGACCTTGGTCTTCTCGCCGTCGAGCGTCGGCACCTCGAACTGACCGCCGAGCGCGGCGGTCGTCATCGACACCGGCACGCGGCAGAACACATCGGCGCCGTCGCGCTGGAAGAAGGCGTGCGGCTTCAGGCCGATGAAGATGTAGAGATCGCCCGACGGACCGCCGCGCAGGCCGGCCTCGCCTTCGCCGGCGAGGCGGATGCGCGTGCCGTCCTCGATGCCGGCCGGGATGTTGACGGTCAGCGTCTTCTCGATCGTGGTGCGGCCGGAGCCGGCGCACTTCTGGCACGGATCGGCGATGGTCTGGCCGCGGCCCTGGCAGGTCGGGCAGGTGCGCTCGATGGTGAAGAAGCCCTGCATGGCGCGGACCCGGCCCTGGCCGCCGCAGGTGCGGCAGGTCTGCGGTGCGGTGCCGGGCTTCGCGCCCGAGCCCGAGCAGGCGTCGCAGGTGATCGAGGTCGGGACGCGGATCTCGACCTGCTTGCCGGCGAAGGCCTCCTCGAGCGTGATCTCCATATTGTAGCGGAGATCGGCACCGCGCTCGCGGCCGCCCCCGCCGCCGCGCCGTCCGCCCATCTCGCCGCCGAAGAAGCTCTCGAAGATGTCGGACATGGTCTGGGCGAAATCGCCGTTGAAGCCCGGGCCGCCGGCGCCGCCCCCGCCGTTCTCGAAGGCGGCATGGCCGAAGCGATCGTAGGCCGCGCGCTTCTGCGGGTCCTTCAGCGCCTCGTAGGCCTCGTTGACTTCCTTGAACTTGGCCTCGGCCTCGTGGTCGCCCGGATTGCGATCCGGGTGATACTGCATGGCGAGCTTGCGGAAGGCGCTCTTCAGGTCCTTCTCGTCGGCGCTGCGGCCGACCCCGAGAACGTCGTAAAAATCGCGCTTGGCCATGTCGGTCGTTTCGCCCCCTTCGGCGGAAACAAGAAATCGGAGTGCTTTCGCCGTGATCAGGCCGATTTCGCCGCGCGGTCAACAGGCGCGTCGCCTCGGATCCCGGCCGGCCCTGTCTCACTGACGAGATCGGCTCGCTCGTGAAATCGTCTCACTTGCGAGATCACCCGGCGCGGTCCCGCACCGGGTGAAACCTGGTATCACGGATGCGGCACGGGCGCCCGCTTTGCGCGGGCGCCCGCTCGTGAAGGCGTCAGGACGCCTTCTTGCCGTGGTCGTCCTTGACCTCTTCGAAGTCGGCGTCGACGACGTCGTCCTTCTTGGCCTCGCCGGCACCGGCCTCACCGGCCTGGCCGTCGCGGTACATGGCCTCGCCGAGCTTCATCTGCGCCTCGGCGAGCTTGTTGGCGGCGGCCTTGATCGCCTCCGGATCCTCGCCGGCGAGCGTCGTCTTGGTGTCCGCGATCGCGGCCTCGATCACCGACTTGTCGGCGCCGGAGACCTTGTCGCCATAGTCCTTCAGCGCCTTCTCGGCCGAATGGACCAGCGCCTCGGCGTGGTTCTTGGCCTCGACCATCTCGCGCCGCTTCTTGTCCTCGGCGGCATGAGCCTCGGCGTCCTTGACCATCTTGTCGATGTCGGCGTCCGAGAGACCACCCGAGGCCTGGATGCGGATCTGCTGCTCCTTGCCGGTGCCCTTGTCCTTCGCCGACACGTTGACGATGCCGTTGGCGTCGATGTCGAAGGTGACTTCGATCTGCGGCACGCCGCGCGGCGCCGGCGGGATGCCGACGAGATCGAACTGGCCGAGGACCTTGTTGTCCGCCGCCATCTCGCGCTCGCCCTGGAACACGCGGATCGTGACCGCGGTCTGGCTGTCCTCGGCGGTCGAGAACACCTGGGACTTCTTGGTCGGGATCGTCGTGTTGCGGTCGATCAGACGCGTGAACACGCCGCCGAGCGTCTCGATGCCGAGCGACAGCGGGGTCACGTCGAGCAGCAGGACGTCCTTGACGTCGCCCTGCAGCACGCCGCCCTGGATCGCGGCGCCGATCGCCACGACCTCGTCCGGGTTCACGCCCTTGTGCGGCTCGCGGCCGAAGAAGGTCTTCACGATCTCCTGGACCTTCGGCATGCGGGTCATGCCGCCGACGAGAACGACCTCGTCGATCTGACCGGCGGTCAGGCCGGCGTCCTTGAGGGCCGCCTTGCAGGGCTCGATGGTCTTCTGGACGAGGTCGTCGACCAGCGCCTCGAACTTGGCACGGGTCAGCTTCATGGTCAGATGCTTCGGACCCGAGGCGTCCATGGTGATGAACGGCAGGTTGATCTCGGTCTGCGTCGCCGACGACAGCTCGATCTTGGCCTTCTCGGCGGCTTCCTTGAGCCGCTGGAGGGCGAGCTTGTCGTTGCGCAGGTCGATGCCCTGCTCCTTCTTGAACTCGTCGGCCAGATAGCCGACCAGCCGCATGTCGAAGTCCTCGCCGCCGAGGAACGTATCGCCGTTGGTCGACTTCACCTCGAACACGCCGTCGCCGATCTCGAGGATCGAGACGTCGAAGGTGCCGCCGCCGAGGTCGTAGACCGCGATCGTGCCGGCCGACTTCTTGTCGAGGCCGTAGGCGAGCGCAGCTGCGGTCGGCTCGTTGATGATGCGCAGCACCTCGAGGCCGGCGATCTTGCCGGCATCCTTGGTCGCCTGACGCTGGGCGTCGTTGAAGTAGGCCGGGACGGTGATCACCGCCTGGGTCACGGTCGTGCCGAGGAAGGCTTCGGCCGTCTCCTTCATCTTGATCAGCGTGAAGGCGGAAATCTGCGAGGGCGAATACTGCTTGCCGTCGGACTCGACCCAAGCGTCGCCGTTGCCGCCCTTCACGATCTTGTAGGGAACGAGCTTCTTGTCCTTCTCGACCATCGGGTCGTCATAGCGGCGGCCGATCAGGCGCTTGACCGCGAAGAAGGTGCGCTCCGGATTGGTCACCGCCTGGCGCTTGGCCGCGACGCCGACGAGGCGCTCGCCGTCGTCGGTGAAGGCGACGATCGAGGGGGTCGTGCGCGCGCCCTCGGCGTTCTCGATGACCTTGGTGTTCTTGCCGTCCATGACCGCAACGCACGAATTGGTCGTGCCGAGGTCGATACCGATCACCTTACCCATGTCTTCCTCTCTTTCCGGCAGACCGCCCGGACCCTGACGGCATCCGCAAGGAACGCGCGTCCCCGACGCGCATCGGCGGTCCCCAACTCGAAGTCTGTGGGGCGAGTATTGTCACACATCGACGATTCGCGCCCGCATTCCGGGCCGAATTCATCTGTCGCCGGGTATATATGTGGGGCGGTTTCCGGCCGCAAGGCGGGTGATCACGGCGGGAGGAGCTTCGGCCGGTCCGCGTGCAGAAATAGACTTGCCCGGCGAGAATGCTGTCCCAATCTTCAAGGTTCGCCGCGCGCCGTCGTGCACTCGCACCAGCGCGGCATGATGTGGATGGGGCACGAGGACAGGCAGAACATGATGCTCGATCGGCCGCCCGGCCGGCTTCATCCCGACGCATTCCCCGGCCTCGTCGTCGCGCCCGACCATCTGGACAGGCCGGCGCAGGAAGCGCTCGTCGCCGAACTTCGGGCCGCGCAGAAGGTCGCGCCGTTCTTCACGCCCGAGATGCCGCGCACGGGGAAACCCTTCTCGGTGCGCATGACCAATCTCGGACCGCTCGGCTGGGTCTCCGACCGCGCCGGCTATCGCTATCAGGCGACGCATCCCGCGACGGGCAAGCCTTGGCCGCCGATCCCGGCCTCTGTGCTGGCGATCTGGGAGGAATTCTCCGGCTATCCGCATCCGCCGGAGGCATGCCTCGTCAACTTTTACTCTCCCGATGCCAAGATGGGCTTGCATCAGGACCGCGACGAGGCCGATCTCGACGCCCCGGTCGTGTCGATCTCGCTCGGCGATACCGCGAAGTTCCGGGTCGGCGGCACGGCGCGGACCGATCCGATCAGGTCTTTCGAACTCCGGTCCGGCGACGTACTGGTGCTCGGCGGCGCCTCGCGGCTCGCCTTCCATGGCGTCGACCGGATTCTCGGCGGCACCTCGACGCTGCTCGGCACGCCGGGGCGGATCAATCTCACGCTCAGGCGCGTGACGAAGCCGGGGTGAGACCCGTTCCTTTTTCATTGCCGGGGTCAAGCCCTGGCTCGGCAATGGAGAGGCTTCGGGCCATGGAGCGGTTCGATGCCGCCTCGGCTTCCGGCCCCCCGTAGACGCCAACCCGCCATTGACGCCCCTCGCCCTGCCCGTTACCGCTCGACCGCTCCCCGAATCCCGAGGCCTCTCCTTGCCCCTCTCCGTCGCCAGCCGTCTCGACCTCTCCCGCGCGCGCGACGTGCTGCATGAGGTGTTCGGCTATACCGATTTCCGACCGGGTCAGGACGAGATCGTCGCGGCCGTGCTCGAGGGGCGCGACGTGCTGGCGGTCATGCCGACCGGGGCCGGCAAGTCGATGTGCTACCAGCTGCCGGCGATCGTGCGCGAGAACCTGACGGTGGTCGTCTCGCCGCTGATCGCCTTGATGCGCAATCAGGTCGCACAGCTGCGCGCCAACGGCGTCGCGGCCGGCGCGCTCAACTCCTCGGCCGAACCGGACGAGGTGCGCGAGACGCTCGCCGACCTCAGGACGGGCCGGCTCCGGCTGCTCTACATTGCGCCGGAGCGCCTGGCGCGGCCGGAGACGCAGGACATGCTGGCGCGCGCCGGCGTCGGCACCATAGCGGTCGACGAAGCGCATTGCATCTCGCAATGGGGCCACGACTTCCGCCCCGAATACCGCGACATCGGCGCCTTCGCCGAGCGGCTCGGCCAGCCGCAGATCCTGGCGCTCACCGCCACCGCCGACGAGGCGACGCGCGAGGAGATCCGCGAGCGGTTGTTCGTGCGCCAGCCGACCGTGTTCGTGCACGGGTTCGACCGGCCGAACATCCGCATCGCGATCCGGCCGAAGGCCAATCCGAAGCGGCAGCTGACCGACTTCCTCGACAGCCATCGCGGCGAAAGCGGCGTCGTCTATTGCTCGTCGCGCAAGCAGACCGAGGAACTGGCGGACGCTTTCTCAGGCGCCGGCTTCCACGCGCTCGCCTATCACGCCGGGCTCGAGGCGGCGGAGCGGTCGCGCCGGCAGGACGTGTTCCTGCAGGAGGACGGCGTCGTCATGGTCGCGACGGTGGCCTTCGGCATGGGCATCGACAAGCCGGACGTCCGCTTCGTCGCCCATGCGAGCCTGCCGAAGTCGATCGAGGCCTATTATCAGGAGATCGGGCGCGCGGGGCGCGACGGATTGCCGGCGGATACCCTGACCCTTTACGGCACCGACGACATCCTGTTGCGCCGCCGCCAGATCGACGAGAGCGAGGCCTCCGAGGAGCAGAAGCGCATCGAGCGGCAGCGGCTCAACGGGCTGGTGGCGCTCGCCGAGGCGCCGCGCTGCCGGCGACAAGTTCTGCTTTCCTATTTCGGCGAGGACAAAAGCCCGGCTTGCGGCAATTGCGACGTCTGCGTCGACGGGATCGAGACCTTCGACGGCACGATCCCGGCGCAAAAGGCGCTCTCCGCCATGGTGCGCACCGACCAGCGCTTCGGCGAGGTGCATCTGATCGCGGTCCTGACCGGCGAGACGACGGATCAGGTCGTCCGCTTCGGCCACGACAAACTCAAGACCTTCGGCTGCGGCACCGAGTTCACCAAGGTGCAGTGGCGGGCGATCTTCCGCCAGATCCTCGCCGCCGGGCTCGCCGACGTCGACATGGCCAACCATGGCCGCTGGATCCTGACCGAGGATGGCGTCGCGGTCATGAAGGGCCAGCGCAGCGTGACGTTCCGGCGCGACGTCGTCGAGGCGCGGACGGAAAAGCGCGGGCGGCGCGCCGAGCAGCGCGAGAAGATCACCGCCGCCGGGCTCGACGCGGTCGAGACGCGGCTGTTCGAGGCGTTGAAGCGCGAGCGCGCGGCGCTGGCGCGCGACATGAACGCGCCGGCCTATGTCGTGTTCGCCGACCGGACGCTCCTCGACATGGCACGGCGCCGGCCGGCGAACCGGACGGAAATGTCCGAGGTTCACGGCGTCGGCGCGACCAAGCTTTCGACCTTCGGCGATCAGTTCTTGCGGGTGATCCGCGATTTCGAGGGCTAGAACGGCATCCGATCCGATTGGTTCGGATGCAGCTCTCCTGCTCTTGATCGTGTGACCGGTCAGCCGCGCCCGAGCATCGCCGCCAGCCGCGTGACCAGCTTCTCCGCCACCTCGCCCTTGGCCATGTCGGGCCAGTCCTCGACGCCGTCGGCGGTGACCAAGCGGATCGTGTTGCGGTCGCCGCCCATGATGCCGGTTTCGGGGCTGACGTCGTTGGCGACGATCAGGTCGGCGCCCTTGCGCTCGAGTTTTCCGCGCGCATTCGCCAGCAGGTTCTCGGTTTCGGCCGCAAAACCGACCACCAGCTTCGGCCGCGCGGTCGGATGGCGGCCGACCGTCTTCAGGATGTCGGGATTCTCGGTCAGCGCGAACACCGGCGTGCCGCCCTCGCCCTTCTTGATCTTCTCGGATGCCTCGGTCGCGACGCGCCAGTCGGCGACCGCGGCGGCCATGACGGCGATGTCGGCCGGCAGCGCCGCCTCGACCGCCGCGAGCATCTCGCGCGCGGTCTCGACATGCACCACCGTGACGCCGGCCGGGTCGCCGATCGTCACCGGACCGGCGACCATCGTCACCCGTGCGCCGGCCTTGGCCAGGGCGCTCGCGATCGCGTGGCCCTGCTTGCCGGAGGACCGATTGGCGATGTAGCGCACCGGGTCGATCGGCTCGTGGGTCGGGCCCGAGGTCACGATCGCCGAAAGCCCGTCGAGCGAACGGGCCACAGGGTGAAATGCCGCTCGATCGCGGCCAGGATCTCGGCCGGCTCGGCGAGGCGGCCGGGGCCGAACTCGCCGCGCTCGGCCATGGCGCCGACATTCGGGCCGACCAGGGCGACGCCATTCGCGGTCAGGAAGTCGACGTTGCAACGGGTCGCCGGATGCGCCCACATGCGCGGGTTCATCGCCGGGGCGGCGAGCACCGGCTTGTCGGTGGCGATCAGCACATTGGTGGCGAGATCGTCGGCGATGCCGTTCGCCATCTTGGCAAGCAGATTGGCCGTCGCCGGCGCGACCACGACCAGATCCGCCTCGCGCGATAGCCGGATGTGGCCGATCTCGTGCTCGGCGGTCAGGTCGAACAGGTCGGAATAGACCCGATCCTCGGTCAGGGCGCCGACCGTCAGCGGCGTGACGAACTGCTTGGCCGCTTCGGTCATGACCGCGCGGACGCGAGCGCCGCGCTCGCGCAGACGGCGGATCAGCTCGAGCACCTTGTAGGCGGCGATGCCGCCGCCGATGACCAGAAGGATGCGCTTGTCCCGCAGCATGTCGTCCTCGTCGCGTCGCCGCCACAGCCCGTGGCGCCCGGCTCCCCGCCGCCGGGCCGTCGCCGACCTATAGCAGCCGTCCGACCGACCGCCTATGCGACGCGGGTCGATAGGGAGAAGCCCTTCCGATCGGCTGGCGATGCGGTCCTACCCGAAAGAAAAGGGCACGGCACCGGTTTCCCGATGCCGTGCCCGATCGCATTCCTCCGACCGCGACCGATCAGCCGACGCTGAACTTGGTGGCGTCGTAGGTCCAGGCCGTGCTGCCGGTGTCGGAGTGGACCACACCGACCAGGACCGCGCCGCCGTTCCGGAAGTCACCGTTCGCGGCATAGTAGAGACTGCCGCTGTTGTCGTCGTAGACGAAGCCGCCGTGTCCGTTGGTCGAGAGAACCGTGCTGGTCACGGCGCTCGCGTTGGCCACATGGGTGATGTTGGTGCCGTCGGTCAGGCTCGACACGTCGTAGACGCCACCGTTGGCGGTGTTGTGCAGGACGATGCCGTCGGTGCCGGCGGCGCCGAAGTTGTGGATGTCGGTGTAGCCGCCCAGGTTCTGGTCGAGCACGATCGTGTCGTTGCCGGCACCGCCCACCGCGGTGTTGGTGCCCGCGCCGAGGTTGACCGTGGCGTTGCTGTTGCCGAGCGTGACGTTGTCGTTGCCGACGCCGCCGCCGATCGACTCGATGTTCACCGAGGTGATCGTGTTCGCGCCACCCTGCAGGATCAGGGTATCCGAGGCCGCGCCACCATCGAGGTTCGTGGTGGAGGAAGCCGCGAGGCTGATCGTATCCGCCTGGCCGGAGCCGTGGATCGATTCCACGTTTGTCGCCGTCAGGGACACCGTACCGGAGCTCTGGGCCAGCGTCAGGCTGTCGCCGGAGCCGCCGCCGAGATCGACCGACAGGGCCGCACCGGTGTTGACCGTCACCACATCGTTGGCCGAGCCGCCGATCAGCACCTCGACATTGGCCATGGTGAGGGTGTTGGCGAGATCCGCCAGCGCCACACGGTCGGAACCGGCCCCGAGGTCGATCGAGGCGTTGTTCAGCGCGGTCGTGAAGGTCACGGTATCCGCCACGTTGCCGCCGTTCACGGTCTCGACGTTCGCCATCGTGATGGTGTTGACGAAGTCGCCGAGATTGACCGTGTCCGAACCGCCGGCGAGATCGATGGTCGCGCCGATGGCCTGGGCCGCGTAGGTGATCGTATCCGCACCGGCGCCGCCGAGCAGGGATTCGATCCTGAGCGCCGTCACCGTGTTGCCGGACCCCTGCAGGGTCAGGCTGTCGTAGCCGCCGCCGAGGTCGACGCTGCCGGTCAGGGCACCGGTCACCGTCACCAGATCCGCACCGACGCCGCCGATGATGGTCTCGACGTTGACGACGCTGATCGTGTTGCCGAAGCCGCCGAGCGTCAGGGTGTCGGAGCCGCCGCCAAGGTCGATCGAGGCGTTGGAGGCGATGCCGGCCAGCGTGACCGTATCGGAACCACCGACACCGGTGATCGTCTCGGCGTTGGCGATCGTCACCGAGTTGGTGGCGTTGGCCAGCGTGATCGTGTCGTTGCCCGCACCGAGGTCGATGGAGGCACCGGCGAGTGCGGCACCCATGGTCAGCGTATCGACGTCGGACCCGCCGTAGAGGGTTTCGACATTCGAGATCGTGGCCGTGTTCGCCGCGGAGGCGAGGCGGAAGATGTCGTTGCCGGCACCGCCGTCGAGCGTGGCACTGGCGAGCGCCGCGCCGAAGGTCAGGATGTCGGACCCGCTGCCGCCGAGCAGGGTTTCGACGTTCGACACCGTGCCCGTGTTGGTGACCGCGTCGAGCAGGGTCAGCTTGTCGGAGCCGGCACCGAGGTCGACCTGGCCGCTGAGCATCTGGGTCGCCAGCGTCACGATATCGCTGCCGGTGTTGCCGGTGATCGTCTCGATGTTGGCCGCGGTGAAGGTGTTGTCCACCGCACCGAGGGTCAGCGTGTCGGAGCCGATACCGAGGTCGACCGTGACGTTCGAGAGCTTCGTCGTCATCGTCACTTGGTCGACGCCGATGTTGCCCGTGACGCTTTCGACGTTGGTCAGCGTGATCGTGTTGCGGAAGGCGCCGAGAACGATGCCGTCGCTGCCGCCGGCGAGATCGACCGACATGCCCGAAGCCTGACCGGTCAGGGTCACGACGTCGATGCCGCTCGAGCCAGCCAGGGATTCGATGCCCGAGACCGAGGCCGTATTGCCGGTGTTGGCGCCGTCGAGGCCGAGGGTCAGGCTGTCGACACCGGTGCCGAGGTTGATCGAGGCATTGGTGACGGCGGTGGTCAGGGTGATCGTCTCGTCACCCGTGCCGCCGGTCACCGTCTCCACGTTCGCCATGGTCGCGGTGTTGACGCCGCCGGTGAAGGCGACCGAGTCGGAGCCCGCCCCCATGTCGACGCTGTAGTTCGCGCCGGCCGACGAGATCGTGATCGCGTCGGCGCTGCCCGAGCCGGTGATCGTCTCGACGTTGGCCACGGTGACCGAGGTCGCCGCTGCCGAGAAGGTCAGCGTGTCGGAGCCGGCGCCGAGGTCGATCGAGCCGTTCGCCATCGCGGCCGAGATGGTCAGCGCGTCGGAGCCGGTCGAGGCGGAGATCGTCTCGGCGTTCGCCACCGAGGCGGTGTTGTCGCTCGTGCTGGCGAAGGTCAGCGTATCGCTGCCGGCACCGAGTTCGATCGAGGCATTCGACGCCTGGCTGGTCAGCGAGATCGTGTCGTTGACCGCACCGCCGGTGATGGACTCGATGTTCGTCGCCGTGACCTTGTTGGTCGCATCGTCCAGCACGAGCTGGTCGCTGCCGCCGCCGAGGTCGATCGAGGCCGTGATCGCACCGGATGTGGTGATCACGTCGGCACCCGAGCTCGAGGTCACGCTCTCGACATTGACCAGCGTCGCGGTGTTGGCGCTGCCACTGGTGAAGGCGATCGTGTCGGAGCCGCCCTTGAGGTCGATCAGGGTGCTGACCGCCTGGTCGGTGAAGGTCACCGTGTCGGAGCCGGCCGAGCCGTAGATCGTCTCGACGTTGGTCGTGGAGACCGAGGTCGCGGAGCCGCTGGCGCCGCCGAGGGTCAGGCTGTCGCTGCCCGCGCCGAGGTCGACCGAGCCGTTGGTGATCGCGGTCGAGTAGACGATCACATCCGAGCCGGAGCTGGAGGTCACGGTCTCGACGTTGCCGATCGTCGCGGAGTTCACGCTGCTCGACTTGAACGCGATGCTGTCGCTGCCGGCACCGAGGTCGATGGAGCCGCCGTTGAACTGCGTCGTGATCGTGAAGGTGTCAGAGCCGCCGGTCGCCGTGATCGTCTCGACGTTGGCCAGCGTGACCGTGTTGTTGCCGCCCGAGGTGAAGGCCAGGAGGTCAGAGCCCGCCTTGAGGTCGATCGAGCCGTTGGTGACCAGCGTCGCGACCGTGACGGTATCGTTGCCAGAGCCGCCGACCACCGTGTCGACGTTCGACACCGTCGCCGAGTTCGACGCCGCATCGGCGAAGGTCAGCGTGTCGTTGCCGGACACCAGGTTGATCGAACCGCGGTTGATCGCCGCGCCGAGCGTGATCGTATCAGCGCCGGTACCGGCGGTGATGGTCTCGACGTTGGAGATCGTGCCCGTGTTGTCGAAGTCGCCGAGCGTGACGGTGTCGTTGCCCGAACCGAGGTCGATCAGGGTGTTCTGCAGGCGGCTGGCGATCGTCAGCGTATCCACGAGGGCACCGCCGTTGATCGTCTCGACACCGGCGATCGTCGCCGTATTGGCGAAGTTGCCGAGGGTCAGCACGTCGTTGCCGGCACCGAGGTCGATGCGACCGGAGGCCGCCGAGGCGAGCGTGATCGTATCGGCATTGCCGCTGCCGACCAGGGTCTCGGCATTCGCGACCGTCACCGTGTTGGTGCCGGAAGCGTTGGCGAACACCAGGGTGTCGCTGCCGTCGCCGAGGTTGATCGACCCGGTCATCGCCTGGGCGATGTTGACCGTGTCGGAGCCCGTGCCGCCGACGATGGTCTCCGCGTTGGAGACCGCGATCGTGTTGTCGCCGGCCGAGGACAGCCGCAGGGTGTCGGAGCCGCCGCCGAGGTCGACGGTCGCGTCCGAGGTCGCCGCGTTGAACACCACCGTATCGTTCGCCGCGCTGCCCGTGACGCTCTCGACCGCCGCGACCGAGATCACGTTGGCCGAGCCCGTTGCACCAAGGAGCTGGATCGTATCCGAGCCCGCACCGAGGTTCAGCGAGATGTTCGAGGCGCCGGCCGACAGCGTGATCGTGTCGGCATCGCTGCCGCCGGTCACGGTCTCGACCGTGCCGATGGTGGCGCTGTTGGCGTAGTTCGCCAGCGTCAGCGTATCGGAGCCGGCACCGCCGGAGATCGAGGCGTTGACCAGCGAGTCGGTGACCGTGAGCGTATCGGCCAGCGAGCCGCCCTGGATGGTCTCGACACCGGTGAAGGTCGCGGTGTTGGCGAAGCTGCCGAGCGTGACCTTGTCGCTGCCGGCGCCCATGTCGATCGAGGCGTTGGCGAGCTGGGTGGTGAACAGCACCGTGTCGGAGCCGGAGCCGCCGAGCAGGGTCTCGACGTTCGCCAGCGTGCCGTTGTTGGTGCCGTCGGCGAGCGTCAGCTTATCGGAGCCCACACCCAGGTCGACGCTGATCGTGCCGGCCGAACCCATGGTGATGGTGTCGACCGCGGAGCCGCCGATCACGGTCTCGACGTTGGTCACGACGAGCGTGTTGGCGAGATCCGCGAGGATCAGCTTGTCGGAGCCGGCGCCGAGGTCGATCGCGACGTTGGAGGCCTGCGTGGTCAGCTTGACGACGTCGGCCGACACGCCGGTGACCTGGATGGTCTCCACGTTGGCGAGCGTCACGGCGTTGGCGTTCGAACCGGTACCGGTCAGGACAACGGTGTCTTCGCCTGCCCCAAGGTCGAGCGAGGCGCTGGCGCCGGCGCCGAGCGTGATGGTGTCGACGGAGCTGCCGCCGGTGATCGTCTCGACGTTGGCGACGGTCACGTTGTTGGCGAAGTCGCCGAAGCGGACCGAGTCGGAGCCCGCGCCGCCGTCGACCGACACGCCGTCGGCCTGGGTGGCGAAGCGGATCGTATCGACCGCCGCGCCGCCGACCACGGTTTCGACGTTCATCACCGTGACGGTGTTGGTCGCCGCGCCGAGGTTCAGGCGGTCGGCGCCGTCGCCGAGGTCGACCGTGGCGTTGGCCGTGCCGGCCCAGGTGACCGTGTCGTTGCCGGTGCCGCCGTAGACGGATTCGGCGTTGAGGACGGTCGCGGTGTTGGTGCCGTCGGCGAATACCACCTTGTCGGTGCCCGCGCCCATGTCGGCGTAGGCGCCGGTGACCGCGGCCGAGTAGGTCAGCGTATCGCCGCCCGTGCCGCCGATGACCGATTCGACGTTCACCACCGTGGCGCTGTTGGTGCCGGTGCCGAACACCAGCTTGTCCGAGGTGCCGCCCATCAGGTCGACGGACACACCGGTGGTGTTGGCCGCCAGCGTGACGGTGTCGGCGCCCGCCGCACCCTTGATCGACTCGACGTTCGCGGTCGTCACCGAGTTGGTGCCGTTGAAGAGCTCCAGGTAGTCGGTGCCGGCCGCGAGATCGATCGAGGCGCCGACGATCGCCGAGCGCAGGTAGATCGAGTCGACGTCCGAGCCGCCGGTGACCGTCTCGACGTTGGTGACGCTTACGGTGTTGACGAAGTTGCCGAACACCACGCGATCGGAGCCGGCGCCGAGGTCGACCGAGAGGTCGTTCGACTGCGTGTCGAAGGTCACCACGTCGGCCATGCCGCCGCCGGTCACGGTTTCGACGTTGCGGACCGTCAGCGTGTTGGCCGCGGAGCTCGACAGGGTCAGCGTGTCGTTGCCGTCGCCGAGGTCGTAGGTCACGCCCGAAGCCTGGCCGGCCATGGTGATCGCGTCGGCGTTGGCGCCGCCGGTCAGGGTCTGGATGTTGGCCAGCGTGATCGTGTTGCCGCCGTCGGCCAGCACGAGGCTGTTCGAGCCGGCGCCGAGATCGATCGAGCCGTTGGAGAGCGTCGAACCGAGCGTGATGGTGTCGCTACCGGCGACACCCACCAGGGTCTCGACGTTCGAGACCGTCAGCGTGTTGTTGAAGTTGCCGAGCGTCAGCTTGTCGGCACCGCCGCCGAGGTCGACCGAAGCGCCGGCCGCTGCCTGGCTGCCGAGCGTGATCGTGTCGGCCGAACCGCCGCCGAGGATCGACTCCACGTTGGTGATGGTGCCGGAGGTGGCGCCGCCGAGCGTCAGACTGTCGGAGCCGCCGCCGAGGTCGATCTTGGCGTTCGCAAGGGTGCCGACGAGGGTCACGGTGTCGGTGCCCGTGCCGGTCGTGATGCTCTCGACGTTGGTCGCGCTGAACGTGTTGTCGAAGTCGCCGGAGACCGTGAAGCTGTCGGTGCCCGCGCCGAGATCGACGGTGCCCGAGAACTGGGTGGTCGCGGTGATCCGGTCGACGCCCGTGCCGCCGACGATCGTCTCGACATTCGCCAGCGTCGCGACGTTGGCGTAGTTGCCGAAGGTGACTCGGTCGTTGCCGTCGC
The DNA here is from genome assembly GCA_040269895.1 of Ancalomicrobiaceae bacterium S20. Taxonomy (NCBI): domain Bacteria; kingdom Pseudomonadati; phylum Pseudomonadota; class Alphaproteobacteria; order Hyphomicrobiales; family Ancalomicrobiaceae; genus Methyloraptor; species Methyloraptor flagellatus. The sequence continues at coordinate 3,864,563 of CP158568.1, forward strand.
CGAGGTCGAGCTTCACGTTGCTGACCGAGGTGACCAGCGTGACGGCGTCGTCACCGAAGCCGCCCGTGACGGTCTCGACGTTGGAGACCGACAGGCTGGAGCCGAAGTCGGACAGCGCCAGCACGTCGCTGCCCGCTCCGAGGTCGACCGAGCCGTTGGTCACGCCCGAGGCGAGCGTGATCGTGTCGGAGCCGGAGCCGGCGACGACGGTCTCGACGTTGGTGACGGAGGCGACGTTGTTGAAGGCGCCGAAGGTCAGCTGGTCGCTGCCGGCACCGAGGTCGAAGGCGACGTTGTTGGCGATGGTCGCCAGCGTGACCTGATCCGAACCCGTGCCGCCGGTCAGCGATTCGACGTTCGACAGCGTCAGGCTGTTGGTGCCGTTGGCGAGCGTCAGGCTGTCGGTACCGACGCCGAGGTCGATCGAGCCCTTGGTGATGATCGAGCCGAGCGTCACGGTGTCGTTGCCCGTGCCGCCGGTCAGCGTCCGGACGTTCGAGGCCGTGATCTGGTTGTCGCCGTTGGCCAGCGTCAGCGTGTCGTTGCCGCCGTTGAGGTCGACCGTGCCGCCCTGGAAGACCGTGGTCAGCGTGACCGTGTCGTTCGAGGTGCCGCCGAGGACCGATTCGACGTTGGCGACCGTGAGCCGGTTGGTGAAGTTGCCGAGCGTCAGCGTGTCGTTGCCGTCACCGCCGTCGACCGAGACGTTCGAGGCCGCGGTGACGTAGGTCATCGCGTCGGCATCGAGGCCGCCCTTCAGGGTCTCGACGTTCGCGACCGTCACCGTGTTGGCCTGATCGGCCAGGATCACGGTGTCGGTACCGGCGCCGGTGTCGACCGAGCCGTTGGAGAGCGCCTGCGAGAAGGTCAGCGCGTCGGCGGCCGTGCCGGAGACGACGGTCTCGACATTGCCGATGGTCGCGGTGCTCGCGAAGTTGCCGAGGATCAGCTTGTCGTTGCCGCCGCCGAGATCATAGGTCGCGGCGCCCGACTGGGTGGCGACGGTGATCGTGTCGGCGCCCGCGCCGGCCGTGACGGTCTCGACGTTGGCGACGGTCGCGGTGTTGCCCGAGGCCGTGAAGGTCAGCGAGTCGGCGCCCGAGCCGAGGTCCATGCTCGCGTTGGCCGCCGCGGTCGTATAGGTGACCGTATCGTCGCCGCCCTGGCCGAGCAGCGTCTCGACGTTGCCGATCGAGATCGTGTTGGTCGCGGCAGCGAGGGTGAGCTTGTCCAGACCGCCGCCGAGGTCGACGGTCATGTTGTCGGCCTGGGTGGCCAGCGTGATGACGTCGTTGCCGGCCGAGCCGATGACGGTCTCGATGTTGGTGACGGTCGCCGTGCCGCCGGCCGCGAAGGTGATCGTGTCACCGCCGCCGCCGAGGTCGTAGCTGACGTTGGTCACCGCGCTCGACACCGTCACTGTGTCGACGTCGATGCCGCCGACGATGCTCTCGACGTTGGCGATCGACAGCGTGTTGGCGTCGTTCGACAGCGTCAGCGTATCGACGCCGGCGCCGAGGTCGACGGTGTTGGTGGTCGAGGCCAGCGTCACGGTGTCGACGCCCGAGCCGCCGATGACGGTCTCGACGTTGGCGACCGTCGCCGTGTTGGCGAAGTTGCCCAGCACGAGCTTGTCGGTGCCAGCACCGAGGTCGATCGCGGCACTCGCGAGCTGCGTCGTGACCGTGACCGTATCGGAGCCCGAGCCGCCGTTCAGCGTCTCGACGTTCGCCACCGAGATCGTTGTCGCGGTCGAGCCGGCGATGGTCAGCGTGTCGGCGCCGGCGCCGAGGTCGACGGTGCCGCCGACGAGGCCGGAGGCGATCGTGATCGTGTCGGCCGCGTTGCCGCCGACCACCGTCTCGATGTTGACGAGCGAGGCGGAGTTGATCTGGTCGGCGAGCTGCAGCTTGTCGCTGCCGGCGCCGAGATCGAGGGTCAGATCGACCGCAGCGTTCGACAGGGTGAGGGTGTCGGCACCCGTGCCGCCCGTCACGCTCTCGACGTTGGCCACCGTGACGCGGTTGAGCGCGCCGGTGAGCGTCAGGCGATCGTTGCCGTCGCCGAGGTCGACCGAGACATTGGTGCCGTTGAGCGTCACGACGTCGGCGTCGGCGCCGCCGGTGACGGTCTCGACGTTGGCGATGGTGACGGTGTTGGCCTGATCGGCGAGACGGACCGAGTCGGCGCCCGCGCCGAGGTCGATCGAGCCGTTGGCGAGCGCCGTCGTGAACGTCACCGTGTCACTGCCGCCCTGGCCGATCACCGTCTCGACGTTGACCGCGGTCAGGCTGTTGGTGGACGCGGCGAGGGTCAGGCGGTCGTTGCCGGTGCCGAGATCGACGAGGCCGTTGGTCATGCCGGTCGACAGCGTCAGCGTATCGCTGCCCGTGCCGCCGTTGAGGGTTTCGACATTGGCGATCGTCGCGGTCGTGGCACTGGAGCCGGAGAAGGTCAGCGTATCGGAGCCCGCGCCGAGATCGATCGTGCCGGCGGCGAGGCCGGAGGCGACGGTCAGCGTGTCGGCGAGCGAGCCGCCGACGATGGTCTCGACATTGACGACCGAGGCGGTGTTGATCTGGTCGGCGAAGGTCAGCTTGTCGTTGCCGGCACCAAGATCGAAGGTGCCGTCGGTGACCACCGTCGACAGGGTGACGTTGTCGGCGCCCGTGCCGGCGGTGATGCTCTCGACGTTGGCGACCGACAGCTTGTTGGTCGCGCCGGTCAGGGTCAGCAGGTCGGAGCCGTCGCCGAGGTCGACGGAGACGTTCGAGGTGCCACCCATGGTGACGGTGTCGATGTCGGCACCGCCGGTGACGGACTCGACATTGGCGATCGTGACCGTGTTGACGAAGCTGCCGAGCGTGACCGCATCGGAGCCCGCGCCGAGGTCGATCGAGCCGTTGGTCAGCTGAGCACCAACCGTCAGCGTGTCTGCGCCGGCCTGGCCGATCACCGTCTCGACGTTGAGCGCGGTCAGGCTGTTGGTGGTCGAGGCGAGGGTCAGGCGGTCGTTACCGGCACCGAGGTCGACGAGGGCGTTGGTCACGCCGGTCGACAGGGTGATCGTGTCGCTGCCCGTGCCGCCGTTGAGGGTCTCGACGTTGGCGGCCGTCAGCGATGTCGCGGTCGAGCCGGCAATGGTCAGCGAGTCGGAACCCGCGCCGAGGTCCATCGAGCCGTTGGTCAGGCCCGAGGCGATGGTCAGCGTATCCGCGGCCGAGCCACCGACGACGGTCTCGATGTTGAGGACCGACGCCGTGTTGGCGAAATCCCCGAGGGTCAGCTTGTCGCTGCCGGCGCCGAGATCGAAGGTGCCGTCGGTGACCACGGTCGACAGGGTGACGTTGTCGGCGCCCGTGCCCGCGCTGATGCTCTCGACGTTGGCGACCGACAGCTTGTTGGTCGCGCCGGTCAGGTTCAGCACGTCGGAGCCGGCACCGAGGTCGACGGAGACGTTCGAGGTGCTGCCCATCGTGACGGTATCGACGTCGGAGCCGCCGGTGACGGACTCGACGTTGGCGATCGTGGCCGTGTTGACGAAGCCGCCGAGCGTCACGGCATCGGAGCCGGCGCCGAGGTCGATCGAACCGTTGGTCAGCTGCGCGCCGACCGTCAGCGTGTCGGCGCCGAGGCCGCCGACCACGGTCTCCACATTCGCGGTCGTGAGGCTGTTGGCGCCGTTGGCGAGCGTCAGGCGATCGTTGTTCGCGCCGAGGTCGATCGAGCCGTTGGTGAGGAGCGTCTTGAGCGTCAGCGTGTCGCTGCCGTCGCTGCCGACGACGGTCTCGACGTTGGCGACCGTCAGTGTGGAGGCCGAGGAGCCCGCAACGGTAAGCGAGTCAGAACCTGCGCCGAGGTCGATCGAGCCGTTGGTCAGGCCCGAGGCGATGGTCAGCGTATCGACGTCCGAGCCGCCGACCACCGTTTCGACGCCGGTCAGCGACGCGGTGTTGGCGAAGTCGCCGAAGGTCAGCTTGTCGGACCCCGTTCCGAGATCGACGGTCAGGTCGGTCGCGGCGGAGGCGATGGTCAGCGTCTCAGCGCCGGTGCCGCCGGTCACGCTCTCGACGTTCGACAGCGTGGCGCGGTTGGTCGCGCCAAGGAAGCTCACCGTATCGCTGCCCGCGCCGAGGTTGATCGTGGCGTTGGCGGCCGAGGTGACCGTGATCGTGTCGACGTCGGAGCCGCCGACGACGGTCTCGACATTGGTCAGCGAGGCGGTGTTGGCAAAGTCGCCGAGGGTGACCTTGTCGGTGCCGGCGCCGAGGTCGATCGAGCCGTTGGTCAACTGGGTCGAGACGGTCAGGATGTCGTTGCCACCCGAGCCGGTGACAGTCTCGACGTTGGCGACCGTCAGCGTGTTCGGCAGGTTGGCGAGGGTCAGCCGGTCGCTGCCCGAGCCGAGGTCGACCAGCGCGTTGGATGCCGCAGAGCCGAGGGTGATCGTGTCGGAGCCGGTGTCACCGAGCAGGGTCTCGACGTTCGAGATCGTGGCCGAGTTGTCCACCGAGGCGAGGGTCAGCGTGTCCGAGCCCTTGCCGAGATCGACGCTGCCGCCGACCAGCGCGGTCGAGAGCGTGATCGTGTCGGTGCCCGAGCCGGCGATCACCGTCTCGGTGCTGGCGACGGTCGCGGTATTGTCGAAGTTGCCGAAGGTGACCTTGTCGTTGCCGGTACCGAGGTCGACCTTGCCGCCGGTCATCTGGGCAGCGATCGTGACCGTGTCGGCGCCGGTGTTGCCGGTGACCGTCTCGACGTTGGCGACGGTCAGCGTGTTGGCGCCGGCGGCGAGCGTCAGCGTGTCGGAGCCGTCGCCGAGGTTGATGGAGCCGTTGCTCGAGGCGGTCGACAGCGTGATCGTGTCGGTGTCGCTGCCGCCGATCAGGGTCTCGACATTGGCGAGCGTGCTGATCGTGTTGGCGAAATCGCCGAGCACAAGCTTGTCGGCGCCGCCGCCGAGGTCGACGCTGGTCGCGGCGACCGTCGTGAAGGTGATGGTGTCGGCGCCCGCGCCGGCCGTCACGGTCTGAACGTTGGCGAGCGAGACCGAGCTGGTGCCGCCCGCGAAGGTGACGCGGTTGTTGCCGGTGCCGAGGTCGATCGTCATGCCTGCGACGGCAGCGTTCACCGTCACGGCGTCGTCGCCGAGACCACCGGTCAGAGTCTCGACGTTCGAGACGCTGATCGTGTTGGTGACGTCGGCCAGCGTGAGCTGATCCTTGCCGGCGCCGAGGTCGACCGTCGAGGCGGTCGTCTGCAGCGTGATGGTGTCGGAACCGGAGTTGCCGGTCACGGTCTCGACGTTCGAGATCGACGCGGTGTTGGCGTAAGCGCCGAAGGTGACCTGGTCACTGCCGCCGCCGAGGTCGATCGAGGCGTTCGAGGCCTGGCTCGTCAGCGTGACGCTGTCGTTGCCGGTGCCGATCGAGGCCATCTGGATGGTCTCGACGTTGCCGACCGAGACGGTGTTGCCGCCGAGGGCGAGCGTCAGCGTGTCGGAGCCGGCGCCGAGGTCGACCTTGCCGTTCGAGATCGTGGCGTTGAGCGTGACGGTATCCGCGCCCGAACCGGCGAGCACAGTCTCGACGTTCGAGAACGACACGGTGTTGTCGGCCGCCGCGAGCGTCACCTGGTCGGAGCCGGCGCCGAGGTTGAACGACGCGCCGGTCAGCGCACCGACGACGGTGACGGTATCGGCACCGCTGGTGCCCGTGGTGGTCTCGACATTGGCGACGGTGACGGTGTTCGAGGCACCGCCGAGGGTCAGCGTGTCGGAGCCGTCGCCGAGGTCGAGCGAGGCGCCGGTCAGGCCGGTGCCCATGGTGATCGTGTCGGCGAGCGCGCCGCCGGTCAGGGTCTCGACGTTCGAGGCGACGAAGGTGTTGGCGAAGTCGCCGAGGTTCAGGCGGTCGTTGCCGGCACCGAGATCGATGGTGCCGCTCGCCTGCTGGGTCGCCAGCGTGACGGTATCGACGCTCGAGCCGCCGACGACGGTCTCGACATTGGCGACGGTCACCGTGTTGGTGAAGCCGCCGAGGGTCAGCTTGTCGTTGCCGACGCCGAGGTCGATCGAGCCGTTCGCGATCGCCGAGGTCAGCGTCAGCGTGTCGGCGGCGCTGCCGCCGGTGACGGTCTCGACGTTGGCAAGGCTCGCGGTATTGGCGAAGTCGCCGAGGCTCAGCGTGTCGGAGCCGGCGCCGAGGTCGACCGAGGCGTTCGAAAGCTGGGTGCCGATCGCGACCGTGTCGGAGCCGGCGTTGCCCGTGATCGTCTCGACGTTGAGCGTGGTCAGCGTGTTGTCGAAGTTGCCCAGCGTCAGCTTGTCGGAGCCGGCACCGAGGTTGACGGTCAGGACTTCGGCCTTGGTGGTCAGGGTGACCTGCTCGGCACCCGTGCCGCCGCTGATGCTTTCGACGTTGGCGGCCGAGACGGTGCTGGTCGAGCCGGCCAGCGACAGCGTGTCGGAGCCGTCGCCGAGGTCCATGAGGACGTTGGAGCCCGAGGTGACGGTGACGGTGTCGGCACCGAGGCCGCCGACCACGGTCTCGACGTTGACGACCGAGACGGAGTTGTCCTGGTCGCTCAGGTAGACCTTGTCGAGCGTGCCTGCGCCGAGGTCGATCGAGCCGTTGGTGATCTGCGTCTGCAGCGTCACGACGTCGGTGCTGGAGCCGCCGACGACGGTTTCGATGTTGGCGAGCGAGATCGAGTTGGAGCCGTTGGCGAGCGTCAGCTTGTCGTTGCCGACGCCGAGGTCGACCGAGCCGTTGGCGAGCGCGGTGGCGAGGGTAACGGTGTCGGTCGAGCTGCCGCCGACGACGGTCTCGGTGTTCAGCACCGTGGCGGTGTTGGCGAAGTCGCCGAGCGTCAGGCTGTCGGAGCCCGCGCCGAGATCGTAGCGGACGTTGCTCGCCTGGGTCGCGACGGTGATCGAGTCGGAGCCGGACGAGGCCGTGACGGTCTCGACGCCCGACACGGTCGCGGTGTTGCCGGCGCTGCTGGCGAAGGTCAGCTGGTCGGCGCCGAGGCCGAGATTGATGCTGGCATTGGACGCGGCGGTGGTCAGCTGGACCACGTCCGCGCTCGAGCCGCCGAGCACGGACTCGACGTTGGCGGCGGTGACGGTGTTGCCGGCCGAGGCGAGGGCGAGGCTGTCGGAGCCGGCGCCGAGGTCGATCGACGCAACGGCACCGCCGGTGCCGAGCGTGATCACGTCGGCGTCGGAGCCGCCGACGATGGTCTCGGTGTTGCCGACGGTCGCGGCGTTGGCGAAGTCGCCGAACGTGACCTTGTCGTTGCCGCCGCCGAGGTCGAGCGAGGCATTGACCGCGCCGGTCGTCAGGGTGACGGTGTCGCTGCCGGCGTTGCCGACGACGGTCTCGACGTTGGCGAGCGACAGCGTGTTGGTGCCGAGCGCGAGGGTCAGCTTGTCGTTGCCGTCGCCGAGGTCGGCCGACAGGCCGGTCACGGCCGAGCCGAGCGTCAGCGTATCGTTCAGCGCGCCGCCCGAGATGGTCTCGACGTTGGTGACGGTCGCGCTGTTGATTGCGTCGGCGAAGATGATCCGGTCGCTGCCCGCGCCGAGGTCGACCGAGCCGCTGGTGACGCCGGTCGTCAGCGTGATCACGTCGGAGCCGGCCGAGGCGACGACGGTCTCGACGTTCGAGACCGTGGCGGTGTTGTTGCCGGAGTTGGCGAAGGTCACCTTGTCGGAGCCGGCGCCGAGGTCGATCTGCGCGCCGACCGCCTGGGTCGACAGCGTGACGGTGTCCGCGCCCGTGCCGCCCGAGATGGTCTCGACGTTGGCGACGGTGGCGCTGTTGGCCGCGTTGGCGAGCGTGATCTGGTCGTGGCCGGCGCCGAGGTCGACCGAGACGTTGGTCAGACCGGCCGAGAAGTTGACGGTGTCGTCGCCGGTGCCGCCGGTGACGGTCTCGGTGTTCGCCACGGTCAGCGTGTTGCCGCCGGCCGCCAGTGTGAGGTTGTCACTGCCGCCGCCGAGGTCGACCGAAACGCCCGCGACCGGGGCCGACAGGGTGACGGTATCGGCACCCGTGCCGCCCGCGACGGTCTCGATGTTGGCGACCGAGATGCTGTTGGTGGCGCCCGTCAGGGTCAGCTTGTCGTTGCCGTCGCCGAGGTCGGCGGTCGCGTTGGTCACGCCGGTCGTGTAGGTGATGACGTCGTCGCCGGAGCCGCCGGAAACCGTTTCGGCGCTGCCGACCGAGGCGGTGTTGCCGCCGTCCGCGAGGGTCAGGCGGTCGGAGCCGGCGCCGAGGGAGACCGAGGCGTTGCTGGCGTTCGACGCCAGCGTGACCGTATCGGCGGCCGAGCCACCCGTGAGCGATTCCACCGAGGAGGCCGTGAGGGTATTCACAACGTCGGTCAGAACGACCTGATCCGAGCCCGTCCCGCCCGCGATCGATTCGATGTTCACCGCCGTGACCTTGTTGGCCGCGTTGGCCAGCGTCAGCGTATCGGAGCCGGCGCCGAGGTCGACCTTGCCGCCCGAAATCGCCGTGGTGAGCGCAACCGTGTCGCTGCCCGCGCCCGCGGTGATGGTCTCGACGTTGGAGAAGCTCGCGAGATTGTTGCCTCCACTCGTCATCGCGAGGGAGTCGTTTCCACCCAGCAAATCGATACTGGTTCCGGTCAGCGTCGCTGACACGGTCACGGTATCGGCTGCGGTTCCGCCGACGATGCTGTCGAAGGCGCTGGAGACGGTCGCGGTCCCTGAGACGGTAGTGGTGGTCACGGCACACCTCATTCTGAGGCATCGAGCGGGCGATACGGACGGATGACCCGGTCGACGCTGGTTCGTCCGGGCACGACGCCCGCACGATCCCTACATTTTCCCGTGATCAGTTAGGGGGTTCGTTACTAAATTTTCGGTTAACCGAATCCGGAAAATCGGATGAAAACGAAGTCTACGACAGTCCCAAAGCCGGCTTTGCGATGTGCACCGCCGCAAAAGACCCCATACACCCTGAGATTTCAATCAGTATTGATCAGTAAATACTTTGTTAATAAAATAATCCAACTTCTACGGTTTCGAATCTCGCTCGGTCATGTCACGAGTCTTCGCAATCAGAACCGCGAGTCTATCCAGGGGATCGATCGAGTCTTCGGGGAGCAGTGCGGCTAAACGCTGGGTTACGATCGGAGCGAACCTGACAATCGGGCTACAGGGCAATACTTCGACACGAAGCATCAACGTTTTCGCCAGCGTTTCGACAATTGCGGCGTGGCTCGTGTTCCTGCCGCGCGCGACGTTATAGAGCCGCTCGGTGCCGCGCTCGGCGATCGCCGCGAGCGCGCGCGCCACGTAATCGACCGCGACATAGTCCTTCTCCGAGCCGAGATCCTGGCCGAGCACGATGCGGCCGTCGACGACCGCATCGCGGATCAGCGAGCCGAGGAAGTTGGTCGGCCCCATGTCGTCGCCGAAGACATTCGACAGCCGGGCGACGCGCACGGTCGGCTCCGGCCGCGACAGGCACAGCGCCTCGCCCATCAGCTTGGAGATGTCGTAGAGATCGGACGGGTCCGACGGCTCGACCGGGATCGGCGCCTCCTCGCGCGTCGACGCCGCCGCCGAATAGACCCGGGTCGAGGACAGATAGACGAGGCTGTCGAATCGCGCCTGCCGCAGGACGTCGGCGAGCATGCCGACATGCGCCTCGACGGTCTCGAACGGGCGCTGGCGGAAATTGGCGGTCAGGCCGATGCAATAGAATACGTGGCCGAGCTCGGCACCGCGCCAGCTCTCGTCGCCGCGCCGGATCGCGCGGACGCTCCAGCCCTCGGCCTCGAGATGCGCCACCAGATGCCGGCCGACGAAGCCGGCGGCGCCGAACACGGTCGCGCGCCGGCGCGCATCGGGGGCGGCGCTCACTTGCGGCGTCCCACGACGCGCAGCGGCTGCCCGGCGACCACCGTATAGGCCGCGACCTCGCCGCGCACGACCGAGCCGGCCGCGATCACCGCGCCGCGCCGGATCAGTGCGCCGTCGAGCAGCACGACATTGGCGCCGATCCAGACATCGTCCTCGACCACGATGCCGCCGCGGCTCGGCAGGAAGCCCTGTTCCATGATCGGGCGCGAGGCATCCCCGTAGGCATGATTGGTGGCCGCGAAGGTACAGTTCGCCGCCACCGCGACCATCTCGCCGATCGTGACGCCGTTACCGGTATAGATGACGCAGCCGGAATTGATCACGCTGCGCCGGCCGATCACGACATCGCCGGCGCCGCCGGCCGGCTTGATCTTGACGAAACTGTCGATCACCACGCCGGCCTCGATGACGATCCGGCTGCCGCGGACGCTGTCCTCGATATCGGCGAGCGGCGAGATGCGGGCCTCGCGCGAGATGATCAGCGTCATGGGCCGGGCTCCGGGGCGAAATCGGCAAAGAGCGGGAAGGCGCGATCACGATCGGAGACGATCGCGCGGTCGAGAAGCGGCCAGGCGATCGCCAGATCCGGATCGTCGAAGCGGATGCCGGCCTGGGCCGCGGGCGCGTAGTCGGTCGACATGCAATAGACGACGTCGGTCAGGTCCTCGAGCGTCTGGAAGCCGTGCGCGAACCCTCTCGGCACATAGACCTGCCGGTGATCGGCGCCCGACAGCTCGATCGCGACATGCCGGCCGAAGCTCGGCGAGCCGGCTCGGACATCCACGATCACGTCGAGGATCCGCCCCCGCGCGCAGCGCACCAGCTTGGCTTCCGCCTCCGGCGCGCGCTGCAGATGCAGGCCGCGCAGGGTGCCGGCGCGGGCGTTGTGCGACAGGTTGATCTGGCGGAGCGCCGGGTCGAGGCCATGGGCCGCGAAGGTCTCGGCGCAGAAGGCGCGGGCGAACCAACCGCGATCGTCCCGGATCGGCTCGGGCTCGACGAGAAAAGCCCCGGGAAGATCGAGCGGCGTCAGGATCACGGCAGCACCCTCGCCTCCGGCAGCGGTACGATGAAGCGCCCGCCCCAGTCCCGGATCGCGGCCATCTGGCCGACGATCTCGTCGGTCAGGTTCCAGGGCAGGATCAGCACGTAATCGGGCCTCGTCTCGAAGATCCGCTCCGGCGCGTGCACGGGGATGGTGGTTCCGGGAAGGAAGCGGCCCTGCTTCGCCGGGCTGCGGTCGACCGTGTAGTCGAGGAAGTCGGTGCGGATGCCGCAGTAGTTCAGGAGTGTGTTGCCCTTGGCGGGCGCGCCGTAGCCGACGATCGAGCGGCCGTCGTTCTTCAGGCCGATCAGCAGCGACAGGAGGTTCCGCTTGGCGGCACGGACGCGGGCGGCGAAATCGGCATAGGCGTCGAGCCCGTCGAGGCCGGCGGCGGCCTCTCGGGCGCGGAAGGCGACGAGCCGCTCGGTCGGCGCGAGGCCGCGAACCGCATGGGTCAGGAACACGCGCAGGGAGCCGCCGTGGGTGGCGAGCTCCTCGACATCGAACACCGCGAGACCGTGGCGGGCGAAGGCACGCTCGATCGCCAGCAGCGAGATGTAGGAATAGTGCTCGTGGTAGATCGTGTCGAAGTAGTTCGCCTCGATCATGCGCAGGAGGTGCGGGAACTCGAAGGTCGCCACGCCCTCCGGCTTCAGCACCATTGCGACGCCGCCGATGAAGTCGTTGAGGTCGGGGACGTGGGCGATGACGTTGTTGCCGAGCACCAGATCGGCCTTGCGGCCATCCGCGGCCAGCCGCTCGGCGACGCGCACGCCGAAGAAGTCGACGACGGTCGGGATGCCGCGCTCCTTCTCGGCGACCGCGGCGACGTTGGCGGCCGGGTCGACGCCGAGGACGGGGATGCCCTTCGCCTTGAAATACTGCAGCAGATAGCCGTCGTTGGAGGCGAGTTCGATCACCTGCGAGGCCGGCCCGAGGCCGAAGCGCGGCACCATCATCTCGACATAGGCGCGCGCGTGCGCGAGCCAGCTGTCGGAATAGGACGAGAAATAGGTGTAGTCGTCGTCGAACAGCTCGTCGGCGCGGTGGAAATCCTGCAGCTGCACGAGCTTGCAGGCCGAGCAGACGAAGGTCTTCAGCGGATAGAAGGTCTCCGGCCCGTCGAGCTGGCCGGGCTTGCGCATGGCGTTGGAGATCGGCTGCATGCCGAGATCGACGAGCGAGACGTCGAGGGCCGTGCCGCAGCTTCGGCAATGCGGGCGGGCGGATCCGTCAGACACCGATGTGCTCCTCGATCTCTTCGAGCGTGCGGGCGCGCATGTCGGCGCCCGCGTAATAGGCCCTGTACCAGCCGACCGTCCGCGCCAGCGCCTCGTCGAGCGTCCAGGTCGGCGACCAGCCGAGCTTCGCCGCGGCAAGCGAGGAATCGAGCGTCAGGTGACGCGCCTCGTAGGGGTGATGGCCGTCGTCCTGCACCCAGCCGGGCGAAATGCCCCAGAGCGCGGCGAGCCGATCGACGATCTCGCGCACGGTGCGGGCATCGGCGGCCGTCGGTCCGAAGTTGATCGCCTTCGGCGCCTCGGCCGGGCGCTGAACGAGATCCTCGGCCAGCATCAGATAGGCGCCGACCGGTTCCAGAACATGCTGCCAGGGGCGGATCGCGCGCGGATTGCGCAGCGTGACCGAGCCGCCGCGCGCGAAGGCGCGCATCGCATCGGGCACCAGCCGGTCCTCGGCCCAGTCGCCACCGCCGATGATGTTGCCGGCGCGAACCGTTGCGGCCGCGATGCCCTTTTCGGCGAGGAACGCCTGCCGCCAGCACTCGACCGCGATCTCGGCGGCGGCCTTGGAGGCGCCATAGGCCTCCTTGCCGCCGAGCCGATCGGTCTCGCGATAGGGCCAGGCCCATTCGACGTTGTCGTAGACCTTGTCGGAGGTCACGGCGACGACCGCGCGGACGGTCTCGGCCCGGCGCAGCGCGTCGAGCAGGTGCACCGTGCCCATGACATTGGTCGCGAAGGTCTCGACCGGTTCCAGGCGCGCGCGCCGGACGATCGGCTGGGCGGCGAGGTGCAGCACGACCTCCGGCCGCGCCTCGACCAGCGCCGCCTCGAGCGCAGCACGGTCACGGATGTCGCCGATCAGCGACCGGCAGCCGGACGCGACGTCGGCGACGGTGAAGAGGTTCGGCTCGGTCTCGGGCGCGAGCGCGAAGCCGGTCACCTCGGCACCGAGACGGGCGAGCGCCAGTGCCAGCCAGCCGCCCTTGAAACCGGTGTGGCCGGTCAGGAACACGCGCCGGCCGCGCCAGAACGCCGGATCGGGACGGCGGGAGGCGCTCGCTTCGCTCAAGCCCAGATCCTCCAGGGCGCGCGGCCGGAATTCCACATGTCGTTCAAGAGCTGCATCTCGCGGTACGTGTCCATGCACTGCCAGAAACCGCCATGGCAGTGGACCGCCAGCTCGCCGCTCTGCGCGAGTTCCTCGAGGAGCCCGGTCTCGAGGGGCACGTTGCCGTCCGGATCGAGCCGCTCGAAGGCCTTCTTCTGGAACACGAAGTAGCCGCCGTTGATCCAGCCGGTCGCGACCTGCGGCTTCTCGGCGAAGCTCGTGATCATGCCGTTGCCGAGCGCCAGCTCGCCGAAACGCGAGGACGGATGCACGGCGGTGACGGTGGCGAGCCGGCCCATGCGCCGGTGCGTGTCGATCAGCGCGTCGATATCGACGTCGGCAACGGCGTCGCCGTAGGTCGCGAGGAACGTGTCGCCGTCGATGTGGCGCAGCGCCTTCAGCATGCGCCGGCCGGTGAGGCTTTCGAGCCCGGTCTCGGCGAGCACGACGCGGGCGTCGAGGATGTCCTCGTCGCGGCCCGGCATCACTTCCAGCGCGCCGGCGCCGCAATCGACCTCGAGGTCACGGGAGCGGTGGTGATAGTTGATGAAGTAATCGCGGATCACGTCGCCCTTGTAGCCCAGGGCGAGGATGAAGCGCTTGATGCCGTGGTGGCGGTAGTGCTTGACGATGTGCCAGAGGATCGGCCGGCCGCCGACCTCGACCATCGGCTTCGGCCGAAACTCGGTCTCCTCGCGCAAGCGCGTGCCGAGACCGCCGCAAAGAATGACCGCGTCCATGGATGCCCCGCCTTCCCCCGGCGATCGCGTGCCGCGAATCGCCTGCGGGAGCCATGTTTAGCCGATTCGGCGCGGGAACGGACGTCGTGTCAGGCCGGATCGATCCGGAATGCGCTGCCGGATCGTGCGACGCGGCCGAAACCCAGATGACCGCCGGCGATCGTCCAGCCCTCGGTCGCGGCCCGATCGAGCGTCGCGACACGGGTCGCGGCGGCGACGGCGGGATCGACGTCGAAGACGAAACCGAGCGCGGGGTCGGCGGCCTGCGGGCCGTCGAGATGGAGGGTGTCGCCTAGGATCAGCAGTCGCTCGGCGCCGGAGCCGATCAGGAAGCCGGTCTGGCCGGGCGTGTGACCCGGCAGCGCGACCGTCTCGATCTCGGGCAGGATCTCCCCTTCCTCGCCGGTCGTCACCTGTGATCCATAGGCGCGCAACAGCCGCTCGGCGACCCGGAAGCCACCGCGGCGCGCCTCCGGCGTCGCCTCGCGGGCGGCGGCATCGGTGAAGTAGGCCAATTCGCGCGCCGGGACGACGATCTCGGCGTCGGGAAACAGCGCCGCATCACCGTCGAGGAGCCCGTAGGCGTGATCGCCGTGCAGGTGGGTCAGCAGCACGGTCGGCACGTCGGCGGGTGCGATCCCTTGCGCGGCGAGAGCGGGGAGCCCCAGCCCGAGCCCCGCCGCGAAGGCGGGACCGCCGCCGGCATCGACGAGGATCACGCCCGACGGTCCGCGCAGCAGGTAGAAGTTGACGTCGAGACGCAGCGTCGGCGCACCGTGGGCCGCGATCGCGGCGGCCGTGGCCGCTTCGCCGCCCGTGTGCAGCAACGCGCCGACGGGCAGATCGATGCCGCCGTCACAGATGCGCGTGACGTCGTAGGATCCGAAGCGTCGCGGATGGTCGGACATGGGCGCCTCGTTGATGAGCCATCGATCGCGCCGCCTCGAGCGGCTGTCGGGATCGCCGGCGGCCGGCGACCCCGATCGGGCGTGGTCAGTCAGAGACCCCGACCGGTCTCGCGCATCTGATAGGCCGCGAGGTCCATGACCTTGGCGTAGTCGCGCGCCTTGAGGCGGTAGGCTTCGAAACTGTCGTGGACCTCCTTCGCCATCGGGCCGGAGGCGGCGATCTCGGCCATAACGGCGGTCGTCTCCTTGGCGAGCACCTTGACGATGTCGTCGGAGAGCGCGCGGATCTCGACGCCGTCCTTCTTGGCGACCGGCTCGAGACTCATGGTGTTGTGGAAGGTGAAGTCGGCCCAGCTCTCCGCGGCGGAGGCGAAGGCGGCGCGCTTGACGATCTCCTTCAGATCCGCTGGCAGTCCGTCGTAGAGCTTCTTGTTGACCATCACCTCCAGCGCCGGGCCGAACTCGAAGAACGACGGCATGTAGTAGTACTTGGCGACGCGGAACAGGCCGAAGGCGAGGTCGTTCCACGGGCCGACCCACTCGGCCGCGTCGATCGTGCCCGACTGCATGGCCTGGAAGATCTCGCCCGGCGGCAAGAGCACGACGTTGACGCCGAGCCGGCGCAGCACCTCGCCGCCGAGGCCGGCGATGCGCATCTTCAGGCCCTTGAAATCGTCGACGGTCTTGATCTCCTTTCGGAACCAGCCGCCGGCCTGCGGACCCGACGAGCCGGCATAGAACGGCACCACGCCGAACGGGGCGTAGGCCTTCTCCCACAACGCCTGACCGCCACCGTACCAGAGCCAGCCCATGTGCTCGTTGGCGAACAGGCCGAAGGGCACGCCGGTGAAGAAGTGGAAGCTCTTGTCCTTGCCCTGCCAGTAGTAGGGCGAGGCATGGCCCATCTCGGCCGCGCCGGAGGAAACCGCATCGAAGACTTCGAAGGGCGGCACCAGTTCGCCGGCGGCGTAGAGCTGCACGGTCAGCCGGCCGCCGGACATGGCGGTGATCATGTCCGCGACGCGCTGGGCGTTGACGCCGACGCCGGGGGCGTTCTTCGGCCAGGAGGTCGCCATCTTCCAGACGCGCTTCTCCTGCGCCTGCACGATCGCGGGGGCCGCGAGCGTCGCGGCGCCGGCCGCGGTCAGGCCGAGAAGGGAACGACGGGAAGCGGACGGACGATCGGCGCGGTCGGTCATGGCGAACCTTCTGAAATCCAGGCGGAGAATGCAGCCTCGGGCGGCCGAACCGTAGGCGCGGGGCGCGGGGCGAGCAAGAGCGGAAACGGTGACCGGGTCTTCAGTTTTCACGCTTAAGCTGGTGCATGTGGGCGGCGCGGGACTCCCTCCCGACAAGCGCCCTTCCCCTGCCTTCCTCGCAGTCATAATGTGCCGCTTCGCCCCGGCACATCCTTTCTCGGGACAGACCACGACATGGCCGCCACGCCGCGCATGGAAGACCTGATCGACTCGAATGCGCTGCGCCATCGGCTGTCGGCGCTCTGCCCCGACGGCGCCGACGGCGGACAGCCGGCGATCCGCTCCAAGGTGCTGCAGATCTTGAAAGAGGTCCGCAACGAGACCCGCGCCCGCGTCGAGCAGCTGCTGCTCGAGGACCGGCAGGGCTCGCTGTGCGCCGCCCGGCTCAGCCATGTCCAGGACGAGATGATCCGCGTCATCTACGATTTCGCGGTCGCCCACGTCTATCCGGTCAAGAACCCGTCCTCGGCCGAGCGCATGGCGGTGACCGCGGTCGGCGGCTACGGCCGCTCGACGCTGGCGCCGGGCTCGGACATCGATCTCCTGTTCCTCCTGCCCTACAAGCAGACCCCCTGGGGCGAGAGCGTCGTCGAGTACATCCTCTACATGCTGTGGGATCTCGGCCTGAAGGTCGGCCACGCGACCCGCAACGTCGAGGAATGCGTGCGGCTGTCGCGATCGGATCTGACGATCCGGACCGCGATCCTCGAGGCGCGGTTTCTCTGGGGCGAACAGGCGCTGTTCGACGATCTCGCGCATCGGTTCGATACCGAGGTCGTGCAGGGCACCGGCGCGGAATACATCGCCGCCAAGCTGCAGGAGCGCGACGAGCGGCACCGCCGGCAGGGCGGCTCGCGCTATCTGGTCGAGCCCAACATCAAGGAGGGCAAGGGGGGCCTGCGCGACCTGCAGACGCTCTACTGGATCGCGAAGTACTTCTACCGCGTGAAAGATCCGGCCGATCTCGTCGGCAAGGGCGTGTTCTCGCGTGAGGAATACCGGCGTTTCCTGCGCTGCGAGGAATTCCTCTGGGCCGTGCGCTGCCACATGCATTTCGTCACCGGCCGGCCGGAGGAGCGGCTCTCCTTCGACCTCCAGCGCGAGATCGCCGGCCGGCTCGGCTATGCCGACCGACAGGGCCTGCGCTCGGTCGAACGCTTCATGAAGCACTACTTTCTGGTCGCCAAGGACGTCGGCGACCTGACCTTGATCTTCTGCGCCGCGCTCGAGGAGCAGCACGTCAAGCACCGGCCGGTGCTGAACCGGATCATCAACCGGTTCACCAAGCGCCGGCCGAAGCCGCTCGCCGGCTCCAGGGCCTTCGTCGTCGACAACGACCGTCTGACGGTGGCCAGCGACGACGTGTTCGAGCGCGATCCGGTCGACCTGATCCGGTTCTTCCATGTCGCCGACAAGCACCGCGTCGATTTCCATCCCGATGCGTTGAAGCTGGTGACCCGGTCGTTGAAGCTGATCGATGCGGAGCTGCGCGAGAACAAGGAGGCGAACAGCCTCTTTCTCGACATCCTCTGCTCGAAGCACGAGCCGGATACCATCCTGCGCAAGATGAACGAGACCGGCGTGCTCGGCCGCTTCGTGCCGGAGTTCGGCAAGGTCGTCGCGATGATGCAGTTCAACATGTATCATCACTATACGGTCGACGAACATCTGATCCGGTCGATCCGCGAGCTGTCGGGCATCGAGAAGGGTCAGTTCCCGAACGAACTGCCGCTCGCGACCTCGCTGATGCCGGGCGTGCAGAATCGGCGGCTGCTCTATGTCGCGCTGTTCCTGCACGACATCGGCAAGGGCCGGGTCGAGGACCATTCGATCGTCGGCGCGAAGATCGCGCGCAAGCTCTGCCCGCGACTCGGCTTCTCGGCCGCCGAAACCGACACGATCGCCTGGCTGGTCGAGCAGCATCTGACCATGAGCATGGTCGCGCAGGGCCGCGACCTCAACGACCGCAAGACGATCCGCGACTTCGCCGAGACCGTGCAGAGCCCCGAGCGGCTGAAGCTGCTCCTGATCCTGACCGTCGCCGACATCCGCGCGGTCGGGCCCGGCGTGTTCAACGGCTGGAAGGGCCAGCTCCTGCGCACGCTCTACTACGAGACCGAGCCCTATCTCGCCGGCGGCCACAGCCAGATCACGCGCGACCAGCGCGTGAAGGCGGCGCAGAACGAGCTGATGGCGAGCCTCGCGGGCTGGAGCGACAAGGACAAGAAGGCTTATGTCGAGCGGCACTACGCACCCTACTGGCTGCGCGTCGACCTGCCGCGCAAGGTCGAGCAGGCGGAGTTCATCCGCGAGGCGACCAAGGCCGGCAAGAAGCTCGCGACCCGCGTCACCCCCCGCGCCTTCGAGGGCGTGACCGAGATCACCGTGCTCGCCGACGACCATCCGCGGCTTCTGTCGACCATCGCGGGCGCCTGCGCGGTCGCCGGCGCCAACATCGTCGACGCGCAGATCTATACGACCACCGACGGGCTGGCCCTCGATACCATCTTCGTCAGCCGCGAGTTCCCGGACGACGGTGACGAGCAGCGGCGCGGCAACCGGATCTCGGCGCTGATCGAGCGCACGCTCGCGGGGGAGGAACGGCTGCCCGAGCAGATCGAGCGCAAGGCGCTGGCCAAGCCGCGCCTGAAGGCCTTCGAACTGCCGACCGACGTGATCGTCAACAACTCGTGGTCCGACCGCTTCACCGTCATCGAGGTCTCCGGCCTCGACCGGCCGGGGCTGCTCTACGACCTGACGCGGGCGATCTCGGACCTCAGCCTCAACATCGCCTCGGCGCATGTCGCGACCTTCGGCGAACGGGCCGTCGACGTGTTCTACGTGACCGATCTGACCGGCCACAAACTCGACAACAAGGCGCGCGAACGCACGATCCGGGAGCGTCTGGTCAAGGCTTTTCACGGAGTCCGTGCCGAGGCCAAGGACGCGAAACGCGGCGCGGCGTGAACGCCGCCTTCCCCCATCAGACGGCCGTAGACACGGGCCGACGGAGACAGACATGACGGGTCAGCCGACCAGCCGGCCGCGGCCGATGAAGACCATCGGCATTCTCGGCGGCATGAGCGACAAGGCGACCGGCGAGTACTACCGGCTCGCCAACGCCATGATCAACCAGCGCCTCGGCGGCTGGGACAATGGCGAGATCGTCATCGTCTCGGTCAATTTCGGCAACATCGAGCACTTCGTCCGCACCGATGACTGGGAGGCGGCAAGGGCTTACGTCGATGACAAGCTCGACCGGCTCGAGGCGGCGCGGGTCGACGTGATCGTCTGCGTCTCCAACACGATGCACCGGGTGGTGGTGCCTGCCATGGCCGGTCGGCGCACGCCCTTCGTCCATATCGCCGACGCGACCGGCGCGGCGATCCGCGCACGGGGCCTGACCAAGATCGGGCTGCTCGGCACCATGCCGGTGATGGCCGGCCGCGCGCTCGCCGACCACTATCGCGATCGGTTCGGCCTCGACATCGTCGTGCCGGACGAGGCGGGGCGGACCCGGATCGACCGGATCATCTTCGACGAGCTGGTCAAGGACGTCGTGCGGCCGGAATCGCGCGAGGTCTATCGCCAGGAGATCGCCAAGCTGAAGGCGGCCGGTGCCGAGGGCATCATTCTCGGCTGCACCGAGATCTACATGCTGACCGGCCGCGGCGAGCTGGACGGCCTGCCGCTGTTCGACACCACGGAGCTGCATGTGAAAGCCGCGGTCGACGTCGCGCTCGGCGCCGTCGACAGCGCGGCCGCCGCACGCATCTGATCCGACCGACCCGATGGCGAGCCGGCTCTTCTCGAACTTCCTGACCGTCGGCGGCGCGACGCTGATCTCGCGCGTGCTCGGCTTCGTGCGCGACACGATGATCGCAGCCGAACTCGGCACCGGGCCGGTCGCGGATGCCTTCTTCGTGGCGTTCCGGCTGCCGAACCTGTTCCGCCGGCTGTTCGCGGAGGGCGCCTTCAATTCCGCCTTCGTGCCGCTCTATGCCCGCACGCTCGAGGGTGAGGGCGAGGCGGCGGCGCGGACCTTCGCCCGCGACACATTCGGCATGCTGGTCCTGTCGCTCGCCGCGGTCAGCGCGGTCGCGATGATCGGCGCACCGTGGCTGGTCGGGCTGCTCGCGCCGGGCTTCGGCGAGGAGCCGGCCAAGTTCGACCTGACCGTGTTCCTGACCCGGATCTGCTTTCCCTATCTCGCCTGCATGTCGCTGACTGGGCTGTTCGGCGGCATCCTCAACTCGCACGGCCGCTTCAAGGCGGCGGCCTTCGCGCCCGTGCTGCTCAACGTCGTGTTGATCGCGGTGCTCGTCGGCATCGCGGCGAGCGGGCAGGCGCGCACCTCGCAGGCCGGCGTTATCCTGTCCTGGGGCGTCGCCGCAGCCGGGCTCGCGCAGCTCCTGCTCGTGGTCGTGGCGGTCATGCGCGGCGGCTGGGGCTTTGTCCGGGGCGGCCGCGCTGGACCAAGGCGCTCGGGCGGCTCCTCGCGCTCGGGCTGCCGGGGCTGATCGGCGGCGGCGTCACCCAGATCAACATCGCGATCGGCACGATCATCGCCTCGCTGCAGGCGGGCGCGGTGTCCTATCTCTACTACGCCGACCGGGTCTACCAGCTGCCGCTCGGCATCGTCGGCATCGCGATCGGCGTCGTGCTGCTGCCGGAGGTCGCCCGCCGCGTCCGCGAAGGGCGGCCGGATCTCGCCTTCGAGGCCCAGAACCGCAGCCTGGAATTCGCCGCCGTGCTGACGCTGCCGGCGGCGGTGGCGCTCGTCGTCGCGGCGCATCCGATCGTCGAGGTGCTGTTCGAGCGGGGTGCTTTCGGGGCGATGGACACGACCCAGACCGCCCGCGCGCTCGCCGCCTTCGGCCTCGGTCTGCCGGCCTTCGTGCTGGTCAAGGTCCTGTCGCCGGCCTTCTTCGCCCGCGAGGACACGCGCACCCCGATGGCGATCGGCATCGTGGTGATGATCGCCAACGTGGTCGCGAGCCTGGCGCTGTTCCCGAGCCTCGGCCATGTCGCGATCGCGGTCGCGACCAGCGCGTCCGGCTGGCTCAACGCCGGGCTGCTACAGCTCGTGCTCGCCCGGCGCGGCCACTGGCGCGTCGATGGCGAGCTTCGAGGCGCGGCTGCCGCGCATCCTCATCGCCGCGCTCGCCATGGGCGTCGCTGTCGGCTTCGCCGGCAGCTGGCTCGGCCCCTGGCTCGGCGCGGAGAACCCGCTCGCGGTCAAGATCTCGGCGCTGGCGGCGCTCGTCGGCGGCGGCGCGGCGCTGTTCTTCGGTCTCGCCCATGCCATGGGCGCGGTCGATCTCGCCGCCATCCTCCGCCTCGCGCGCCGTCGCCGCTCCGACGGGTGAGACGTCCTGCGGCCGCAAGCACTTCGCAAGGGTCGCATCAGCATGTGCCGCACTTGGCAAGCGCCCCGCCTTGGCCCATAACGCGGCCGCCGCATTCCGAAGGATCGATCATGACCGCCGCCGAGACCCCCGCCGCCGCAACCGTCGCCAATCCGGGCTTCCAGCCGCTCGTCTTCTCCGGCATCCAGCCGACCGGCAACCTGCATCTCGGCAACTATCTCGGCGCGATCGTCCGCTTCGTGGCGATGCAGGAGACCCATGACTGCATCTATTGCGTCGTCGACCTGCACGCGATCACCGCCCAGCTCGTCCAGCCGGAGCTGAAGACCCAGATCCGCGAAGTGACCGCGGCCTTCCTCGCCGCCGGCATCGATCCGAAGAAGCACATCGTGTTCAACCAGAGCCGCGTCGTCGAGCATGCGGAACTGGCCTGGGTGTTCAACTGCGTGGCGCGGATGGGCTGGCTCAACCGCATGACGCAATTCAAGGACAAGGCCGGCAAGGATCGCGAGAACGTCTCGGTCGGCCTGTTCGCCTATCCGAACCTGATGTCGGCCGACATCCTGGTCTATCGCGCGACCCATGTGCCGGTCGGCGAGGACCAGAAGCAGCATGTCGAGCTCGCCCGCGACACCGCGGCGAAGTTCAACAACGACTTCGCCGAGCGCATCGCCGCGCTCGGGCTCGGCGTCGGCGAGGCGGGCGGGTTCTTCCCGCAGCCCGAACCACTGATCCAGGGCCCGGCGACGCGCGTCATGAGCTTGCGCGACGGCACCAAGAAGATGTCGAAGTCCGATCCCTCGGACTACAGCCGCATCAACCTGACCGACGACGCCGACACGATCGCGCAGAAGTTCCGCAAGGCGAAGACCGATCCGGAGCCGCTGCCGACCGAGGTGAAGGGCCTCGAAGGCCGCCCCGAGGCCGACAATCTGGTCGGCATCTACGCCGCGCTCTCGGGCGCGACGCCGGAGGCGATCCTCGCCGACTACGGCGCCGGCCAGTTCTCGCGCTTCAAGCAGGCGCTGACCGATCTCGCCGTCGACAAGCTCGGACCGGTCGGCGCCGAGATGAAGCGGCTGGTCGCCGATCCGGCCTATATCGACGCCGTGCTCAAGGACGGCGGCGAGCGTGCCAGCCTGCGCGCCCGCAAGGTGATGGACGATGTCAAGGACATCGTCGGCTTCCTGCGCTGAGGCCTCAACCTCCGAACCTGGTCCGGCGGAGCGCCGCTCCGCCGACCTCGCATCCGGGCCGACGCCGATTTCCTTCAAGACCGGCCGGCACGCGGTGCTAGACTGCCGGCCATGACCGGTCTGATCTGCCCCTCCCCCGTCTCGCAATCCGACGCGCTGGCGATGAACCCGCTCGGGGCGGACGAGGCCGCGCGGTTCTTCGTGGCGCCGCGGCTCGCCGGCCTCGATTGCCTGCGCGCGACCTACGTCACCCATGCCTACGCCCCGCACACCCACGACACCTATGTCGTCGGCACGATCGAGCGCGGTTGCGAGGCCTGGACGCTGCGCGGCGAGCGGCATTACGCCGGGCCGGGCGATCTGGTGTTCGTCAATCCGCTCGAGGTCCATGACGGCAGTCCGCATGCCGGCGGCTATTCCTATCGGACCACCTACCCGCCGGTCGCGGTGCTGCGTGAGATCGCCGAGGCGCTGACCGGGCAACGGCAGCTCGCGGATCCCTATTTTCCTGAAGCACGCGTGCACGATCCGCTGATCGCCGGGCTGTTCGCCTCCGCCCATGCGCAAGTCGAGGACGGCGACGATCCGTTCGGCGCGGAGGAGCGGTTGAACCGGGCCTATGCCGCCATGCTGGTGCGCCATGCCGGCATCCGGCCGGCGACGCTCGGCGTCGAGACCGGACCGGTCGCGCGGGCGCGGGCCCTGATCGAGGGCGCCTACGCGGGTGACCTGTCGCTCGACGCGCTCGCAGCGGAAGCCGGGCTCTCGACGCATCACCTGATCCGCGCCTTCCGCCGTGCCGTCGGCATGACGCCGCACGCCTATCTGGTCGATGTGCGCGTGCGCCGGGCCAAGGATCTGCTCCGGCGCGGCGAGACGCCGGCGGAGGTCGCCGCGACGGTCGGCTTCGCCGATCAGGCGCATCTGACGCGCGCCTTCAAGGCTCGCGTCGGCGTCGGTCCGGGGGCCTATCGCCGGGCGGCGGCGTGAAGGTTTCCCGCGGAGGAATCACGAGGCGATCCGGCGGCATTCTGGTTGGTAAGTCATAGGGTTATCCCCGCAAGCCCATGCTCGCACGGCGTTACACTCCGATGGTGTTCCCGATCGGAGTTCCGTCCCATGCGTGCTTACGACCTCGCCAAGTCCCTCTGCCCGAACGGGCGCCCGAACTACCTCGCCGCCTTCGCCGCCGGCGACGCGCTGCTCGCCGAGAAGCGGATCGACCGACCGCTCCGGCTGGCGCATTTCCTGGCCCAGGTGTTCCACGAGAGCGACGGCTTGACGGTCACCGTCGAGTCCGGCCGCTACACCGCGCAGAACCTCGCCGACATGTGGGACCGCAAGGTCTGGCGGCGCTATTTCGCCTCGCGCGAGGCGATGATCGCCATGGCCGCGCAGTGCCGGATCGACGGCGGCGAGCGGCTGTTCTCGATCGTCTATGGCGGCCGGATGGGCAATGGCGACGCGGCGACCGGCGACGGCTGGCGCTATCGGGGCCGCGGCCTGTTGCAGACCACCGGCAAGGACGCCTATCGGCGCTGTGGCGCGCTGTGCGGTGCCGACTTCGTCGCCGAGCCCGATCTCGTGCTCGACCCGCGCTATGCACTGGTGCCGGCCGCCGCAGAATGGGCCGAGGGCGGGTGCAACGCGGCCGCCGACCGCGACGATCTCGAGGCGGTCACGCGCGTTGTCAACGGCGGTACGATCGGCCTCGCCAGCCGCGCGCGCTGGCTCACGCGGGTGAAGCGGGCCATGGCGATCGGCTGAGCGGCGGGCGTGCGCGGGGCCGATTTTGTTCAAGACCGGGCCCCGCAACCGGGCCAGAGTGCGGACATGACAGACGCAATGCCTTCCCGGCCGACGGCCGCCGCCGAGATCCGACGCGCCGTGCTCGATCTGATGCCCGCGCTCGTCGCGGCGATGCCGCTCGCGCTTCTTTTCGGCGCGATCGGCACCTCGAAGGGCCTGTCGCCCTTCGAAGTCGCGCTGGCCTCGGCGACCATCTTCGCGGGCGGCGCCCAGATGGCGGCGATCGAGATGTGGCGCGAGCCGGTGCCGATCGCCGCGCTCGTCGTCTCGACGCTGCTGATCAACGCCCGTTACGTGCTGATGAGTGCCTCGATCGCGCCGAAGATCGCGCATCTGCCGCTGGTCGGTCGGCTCCTCGGCGTGCACGCGCTCGCCGACGAGAACTGGGCGCTCTACGAGACACGCGCCGTGGCCGAGGCGCGTCACGGGCGCAGGCTGACCGGCGCCTATGTCTTCGGCATGGCGGCGGTGTTCTGGCTGAACTGGGTCGCCGTCAGTTGGCTCGGCGCGCTGGCCGGGCCGCTGCTCGGCGATCCGAAACGGCTCGGCGCCGATTTCGCCTTCACCGCGATCTTCATCGCACTGGTCGTGTCCTTCGCGGGCCGCGCGAACGGCGTGATGGTCATTATCGCGAGCGGGCTCGCCGCGGCGCTCGCCTATCGCACGCTCGGCACGCCCTGGCATGTCGGGGCCGGCGCCGCCGCGGGGCTCGCCGCCGCCGCGCTGCTGCATCGGCACGAGGCACCCTCCCACGCGACGGACAGGTCGGTCCACGACCGCCGCCCCGAGGAGGCGCGGCCATGACCGCGGCGCATGCGTTTATCCATTGGGACACGCTCGCCGCGATCTTCGGCATGGCGCTCATCACCTATCTCTGCCGCGTGTCGGGCATCGCGCTCGCCGGGCGGCTGAAGCTCGGCGGGCGGGCGCTCGCGGCCTTCGAGGCGATCCCACCGGCGGTGCTGACCGCGGTGATCGCGCCGACGGTGCTGGTGACAGGGCCGGCCGAGACGATCGCGAGCCTGGTGGCGATCGCGGCGGCGACGCGCCTGCCGATGCTCGCGACGGTCGGCCTCGGCGTCGCGGCGGTGGTGGCCCTGCGCGCGAGCGGGCTCTGACGGCCCCAAGCTTTTCCGACCGGTTCGGTCCGGAATGACCGCTTGTCCGCCCCCCGGCTCGTGTGCCAGCATCCGTCCCATGGTGACGAAGCGACGCTCCCACGAAGAAGGCCACCGCCGGAAATTCCTGGTCGTGGTCGACGACACACCCGAATGCGACCGCGCGGTCGTCTATGCCTCACGCCGCGCGGCCCGGACGGGCGGCGGCGTGGTGCTCCTGTTCATCATCGACGATTCGGACTTCCGCGGCTTTCTCGGCGTCGAGCAGGCCATGCGCGCCGAGGCCCGCGAGGCGGCCGAAATGACGCTCGCCAAGGTCGGCGAGCGCGTCAAGGCGATCGCCGGCATCGAGCCGGATCAGGTGATCCGCGAGGGTACGCGCTCGGCCGAGATCCTGGCCGCGATCGAGGCCGACGAGGACATCGCGATCCTGGCGCTCGCCGCCGGTACCGGCTCCGAGGGACCGGGCCCGCTGGTCACCTCGATCGCCGGCCGCGCCTCCGGCACCTTTCCGGTGCCGATCACCATCGTGCCCGGCCACCTCGGCGACGACGAGATCGCCGCCATGGCATGAGACAGGGTATGGGACATCGGGCCGCGCGGTCCAGCCTCCGCAAAGGCGCGTAGAACCCTTCCAGAAAGCGCGGTGGCATCCGGCCCGGCGAAGCATTATATCCAATCGCACCGACAGCCGCGCCCGGACCTTGCCCCCGGCCACGCGAAGGACGAAAACCCATGTTCATCCAGACCGAAGCCACGCCCAATCCCTCGACGCTGAAGTTCGTGCCCGGCCGCACCGTGCTCGCCGAGGGCACGCGCGAGTTCCGCACCGCCACCGATGCGACGCAGTCGCCGCTCGCCGAAGCGCTGTTCTCGATCCCCGGCGTCTCGTCCGTGTTCTTCGGCAGCGACTTCGTCACCGTCACCAAGGACGGCGCCGAGTGGCCGCACCTGAAGCCGGCCGTGCTCGGCGCGATCATGGAGCACTTCACCTCCGGCGCGCCGATCCTGAAGGGTGAAGCCGAGGAGGACGCCGACGAGTTCTTCGACGCCGGCGACAGCCAGACCGTCGCGACCATCAAGGAACTGCTCGAGACGCGCGTGCGCCCGGCGGTCGCCAACGACGGCGGCGACATCACCTTCAAGGGCTTCAAGGACGGCATCGTCTATCTGAACATGAAGGGTGCCTGCGCCGGCTGCCCGTCGTCGACGGCGACGCTGCGCCACGGCATCCAGAACCTGCTGCGCCATTTTATTCCGGAAGTGCAGGAAGTCCGCGCGGCGTAAGCGGTCGCGAGGACGCCGCCCTCAGCCGGCCTTGTGTACCGCCTGACGCTTCGCGCCGACGCCGCCGAGCACGAGATCGACATGCAGGGTGACCAGCTCGTCCTGCGTCATCGGGCCGTCGGCGCGATACCAGTTGCAGATGCCGGTCAGCATGGCGAGGATCGCGAAGGCGGCGACGCGTGGCTCGGCCGCATGCAGCGCGCCGGCCGCCTGTCCTTCGCGCAGGATGTCGATCAGGATCGCCTCGTAGCGCTTACGCATCGCGACGATGATCGCGCGATTGTCCGGCTCCAGACTGCGCAGTTCCATGTTGGCGATATAGACGTTGCTCTTCAACGTCATGTGGTAGCGCAGGTGAAACGCGGCGAAGGCGGCCAGACGCGCAACCGGGTCGACGATCCCGTCGAGTGCGTCGGCGATCTTCGCCAACAGATCTTCCAGGTGCTCCCGGACGATATCGAACAGCAGATCCTGCTTCGTATCGAAATACTTGTAGAGCGAGCCGGGCTGCAGGCCGACTTCCGCCGCGAGCTGACGCAGGCTCATCGCCTCGAAGCCGTGCTCGTAGATGAGCCGGATGCCCGCCGCGCGGATCGCTTCCGCCGTCTTCGGGCCGCTGGAGCCGACCGTCCTCGCCATTCCGCCCTTGCGCTCCCCGCAAACAGAAACCCCGATCCGGTCAGCATACCGGATCGGGGCACAAGAACAAAACAATCGTTCGATTCCGCCGGCTCGAGCGCCCTTGGCTCAGGCCTTGGCGCCGATCGACGGGCTGAAGTGCATCAGGCTCAGGATCTCGAAGGCCATCTGCGCGCCGGCATGGGCGGTGTTGGTGGTGGCGTCGTAGGGCGGCGAGACCTCGACCATGTCGCCACCGACCAGATTGACGCCCTTGAGGCCGCGCAGGATCGCCTGCGCCTCGCGGGTGGTCAGACCGCCGATCTCCGGCGTGCCGGTGCCGGGCGCGAAGGCGGGATCGATCGAGTCGATATCGAAGCTCAGATAGGTCGGGCCGTCGCCGACCACGGCGAGCGCCTTGGCGATCACCGCCTCGAGGCCGAGGCCGGCGATCTCCTCGGCATGGATCACGGTCATGCCGCTCGCGTAGGAGAACTCCCAGAGATATTCCGCCGCGCCGCGAATACCGATCTGGATCGTCCGCTTCGGATCGAGCACGCCGTCGAGCACGGCCTGGCGGAACGGGCCGCCATGGTGGAAGCGGCAGGAATCGAACTCGCCGGACGTATCGCAATGGGCGTCGATGTGGATCATGCCGACCGGCCGGTCGCGGCCGAGCGCGCGCAGGATCGGGTGCGAAATCGAATGATCGCCGCCGATCGACAGCGGCGCGACGCCGGCCGCGACGATCTTGGCCGTGGTCGCCTCGATGTCCTCATGGGCCATTTCGAGCCGGAACCGGCTGCGAAACGGCACGTCGCCGATGTCGGCCACCGCCATTTCCATGACGGGGGCGGTGCGCAGCACGTGATTGTAGGGGCCGATGCGCTCGATGGCGCGCACCGCGCGCGGACCGAAGCGGCAGCCGTTGCGGTTGGTGATGCCGAGGTCCATCGGCACGCCGATCAGCGCGACGTCGAGGCCGGCGAGCCCCTCGGCCGGGTTCTTCCAGTCGATCGCGCGATACGGCGCGTCAAGCAGCGTCGGCAACCCGGCATAGGGCGCCGAGCGCGTGCCGGACGGGTCGATGATCCGCGCGGCGACCGCCTTGAACTCCGGATCGTGGATCACTGGCCCGGCCTCCGGGCCGAACAGCTTGCGCAGGCGTTCCAAATCGTTCGGCTCGGTCATCGTGGGATCCCTCGGGGCGTTTCGGGCGGCCAGCCGGCAATGGAACGCTCGGGTGGGCCAGCCCGCTGGTCTTTGTCTCAGGCGGGCCAGCCCGTTGATCTTTGTCTCAGGCGGGCCAACCCGCCAGCTCATCCCTCAGGCGGGCCAGCCCGCCCAGGTCTCGCCGACGAGCTTGCGGGCCTGCATGTGCCGGCGCGGATGATTGATGCTGTCGACGGCGAGCAGGCGGTCGCCGGCGAAATAGGCGACCGAGAACTTCTCGCTCGCCGGATCGCCATCGACCTCGTAGCGGTCGTGGCCGGTCGAGAGGCCGACGATCTGAAGCTTCAGATCATACTGGTCGGACCAGAACCACGGCACCGGGTCGTAGACGACGGTCTCGCCGAGCGTGGTCGCGACCGCGGCCTTGGCCTGGTCGATGGCATTCTGAACGCTCTCGAGCCGGATCGAACGGCCGAAGCGCGCCGAATCGAAGCGCGTGCAGTCGCCGGCCGCGAAGACGTTCTCGGCGCTGGTCCGCGCGCCCTGATCGACACGGATTCCATCCGCGACGTCCAGGCCGGCCGCTTCGGCGAGGCGGGTTTCCGGCAGGGCGCCGATCGAGATCAGCACGACATCGGCCTCGACCCGGCCGCCATCGGCGAGCGCGACAGCGCGGACCCGATCGGTGCCCTCGATGCCGACGACGCCGGTCGCGGTGCGCAGGTCGACGCCGGCGCGGCGATGCTTGGCCGTGAAGAATTCGGAGACCACCGGCGCGACGACGCGGCCGAGCACGCGCTCGGCCGCTTCCAGCACGACGACCTCATGGCCGAGCGCGCGGGCGACCGCCGCGGTCTCGAGGCCGATATAGCCGCCGCCGATCACGACCAGACGGGCGCCGGGCGTCAGCGCGGCCTTGATGCGCGCCGCGTCGGCGAGGCCGCGCAGGGTCAGGACGCCGGGGAGATCGGCGCCGGGGATCGGCAGCGGGCGCGGCCGCATGCCGGTCGCGATCAGGAGCTTGCCATAGGGCAGCGTCGTGCCGTCGGCCAGATGCACACGCGCGGCGGCGGTATCGATCGCCTCGGCGCGGACGCCGATCCGCAGATCGACGCCCCAGTCGCGGTAGACCGTCTCGGGCCGGAACAGCAACCGATCGGCATCCATCTCGCCGGTCAGATACTTCTTCGACAAGGGCGGGCGCTGGTAGGGCAGCACCGGCTCGTCGCCGACGAGCGCGATCGGCCCCTTGAAGCCCCCATTCGGGCCGGTGCTGGAGCCGCCTTGGCGAAGCGACTGGATGGCTTGGGCGGCGGCCTGGCCGGCGCCGACGATGACGATCGGATCGAGCATGGTCAGAGCTTGTAGCTCGGGTCCAGCCTGTCCAGAAGCCTCAAATGCGCAGCCCACTCCAGCAGGAGATCGCCATCGTCGAAGGCCATCTGATCGAACTGCCGACCCACGCGCTCGGCGACCGCCAGCGACGGCATGTCGAGCGCGGCGCCGGTCGCCTGGGCGGCGAGCTGCACCTCGCAGGCCTTGTCGACATAGTACATATGGCTGAACGCCTCCGCGACCGTGCGACCGACGGTCAGGAGGCCGTGGTTGCGCAGGATCAGCACCGGCTTCGAGCCGAGATCGGCGATGATGCGCTCGCGCTCGTCGAGGTCGAGCGCGATGCCCTCATAGGCGTGATAGCCGACCCGGCCATGGTACTGCATGGCGATCTGGGTCAGCGGCAGCAGACCCTCCTTGAGCGCCGAGACGGCCATGCCCGCCTTGGTGTGGGTGTGGATCACGCAGGCCGCGTCGTGGCGGCTCATGTGCACGGCGCTGTGGATCGTGAACCCCGCCGGGTTCACGCGCTCCGGCCGATGCGCGTCGACCTTGTTGCCGTCGACATCGATCTTCACCAGCGAGGAGGCGGTGATCTCGTCCCAACGCCAGCCGTAGGGGTTGATCAGGAACCGGCCCGGCTCGTCCGGAACCCGCACGGTGCAGTGGGTGTAGATCAGGTCGGTCATGCGGAAATGCGCGATCAGCCGATAGCAAGCGGCGAGCTCGACGCGCACGGCCCATTCGGCCTCGGACATGCCGGCGGGCCGGCCGGCGGACGGGGTGGCGACTGCGATGGTCATCGGAGGGACCCTCCAGGTTCGACGCGGCAGTGACAGGGCGACCGGCTCGTCGCGGCCGTCGCGACGGCCGTGCGGGAGACGGGCGCTTCGTGCGATCAGGCGATGGTCTTGCCGAGATCGCGCAGGATCTCGCGGGCGGCATTGTGGCCCGGAATGCCGGAAACGCCACCGCCCGGATGCATCGACGAACCGCAGATGTAGAGCGACTTCAGCGGCGTGCGATAGTCGGCATAGCCCGAAACCGGACGCTGGAAGAACAGCTGATCGGTCGACAACTCGCCATGGAAGATATGGCCCTGCGGCAGGTTGACGATCCGCTCGATGTCGGGCGCGACCAGGAGCTGCGCCTCGATGATGTCATTGCGGAAGCCCGGCGCGAAGCGCTCGACGGCGTCGAGCACGTTCTTCTTGAAGTTGTCCTTCTCGGTCGTCCAATCGCCGCCCTTCAGCGTATAGGGCGCATGGCCGCCGAACAGGTTGACCACGTGCTTGCCGGGAGGCGCCAGCGTGTTGTCGACGATAGTCGGCACCACCGGCGTGATGAACGGCTCCTTCGAGTACCAGCCGTATTTGGCGTCGTCGAAGGCGCGCTCGAGATAGTCGATGTCGGGCGCGATGTGCATGTAGGTCGGGTAGGAGAACGAGCCGAGCACACCGTCGCGGCGGACGCGTTCGAGGATCTTGTACTGCGGCGGGCGTTCGCAGGCGATGTTCATCTTGAACGCCGCGCCCATGGTCCGGTAGCCCTTGATCTCGCGCACCACCTCGGCCGGCAGGTTCGCCTCGCCGACGAGGTCGAGATAGAGATGCTTGGCCGAGGCGTTCGAGGCGATCGCCTTGGCGCGGTAGACCGAGCCGTCGGCGCAGAGCACCTCGGTGGCCTTGCCGTTCGAGGAGCGGATCTCCTTGACCTCGGCTTCGGTCACGATGTCGACGCCGAGCGCGGTCACCGACGAGGCCAGCGCCTGGGTGATCGAGCCCATGCCGCCCTTGATGAAGCCCCAGCCGCCGGCGCCCTCGTGCTCGCCCATGACGTGATGCATGATCACATAGGCCGAACCGGGCGTCTTCGGGCCGGCAAAGGTGCCGATCGAGGCATAGTAGGCCAGCACCGCCATGACGCGGTCGTCCTCGAACCACTCCTTCAGGAAGTCGTAGGCCGACATGGTCAGCATGTCGACGATCCGGTACATCTTGCGGCCGACCTTGCGGTATTTCCACAGGAGCTTGGCGCCGTCCTTGAATGTCTTCCAGTCGCGCCGGGCCGGATCGATCGGCGTCTCCCACAGGATCTGCCGGACGATCTTGGTCGCCTCGAGCAGATAGGCGTCGAACTCCGGATAGATCGCGGCGTCGGCCTTGGAGAACTTTCCGAACGAGGCTTGAGTCTTGGCCATGTTGTCGGAAAAGGTGATGTATTCGTCGCCGTCGTCGACCGGCGACACCATGTCCGAACAGGGCAGCACTTCGAGCCCGTGCTTCTTCAGCTCGAAATCGCGAATGATGCGCGGGTGCAGCAGGCTCATCAGGTAGGAGAAGATCGAGGCGCGGAAGCCGGGCGCGATCTCCTCGGTCACCGCCGCGCCGCCGACCATCTTGCGGCGTTCGAGCACCGCCACCTTCAGCCCGGCGCGGGCGAGATAGCCGGCGCAGACGAGGCCGTTATGGCCGCCGCCGATCACGACGGCGTCGTAGTTGCGCACGGCGGTACCCTGAACCACGGACATGGTTTCACCTCCAGAGCAAGGCCCGGTCGGAGCGACCCGCTCCGATCGGAAACGACTTGCGAGATCAAGAACCTGAGAGATCGGATCCGACCTGATCGGATCGCTCCGACGCATTGCGATCGGGGGACGGCGGGTCAGAACGACGGCGGCGTGACGGCCCAGATCACCACCGCCTCCTGCGAGGCGGACGGGTTGCGATAGCTGTGCGGACGCATCGAGGCGAAGCCGAAGCTGTCGCCGGCCTGGAGCAGGTATTTCGTGCCATCGACGGTCAGTTCGAGCGCGCCGGCGATCAGGTAGCCGGCCTCGTCTCCCTCGTGGACGTAGTCGCCGGCGCCGCTGGTCGAGCCCGGTGCCAGCCGGCAGAGCAGCAGTTCGAGCTGGCCGTCGAGCGACGGCGACAGCAGCTCGTCGACGATGCCGCCGCCGTAGTCGAGCCGCTTGCGCGCGCCGCGGCGGACCACGACGCCGTCCGCCACCGGCGCCGTTTCGGTATCCTCGCGGAAGAACCAGCCGATGGTGACGCCGAGGGCGGTCGCGATCAGGTGCAGTGCCTTGACCGAGGGCTCCGACAGGCCGCGCTCGATCTGGCTGAGCAAGCCGACCGACAGGCCGGTCTTCTCGGCGAGGGTTGCGAGCGTCACGTCCTTCTCGTGCCGCAGCGCGCGGATGTCGCCGCCGAGGCGGGTGCCGATCGCCTCGGCGCTCTCCAGCGCGGCGGCGTGTTCCGCCGCCGTCGTTGCCAAACCGTTCGACGGCGCGCTCATCGCCGCCTCACTCGGCCGCGACCGCGCGCGGACCGGTCGGCCGCAGCGCCTCGTCGCACATCCGATCGAAGGCGATGACCGCATATTCCTCGGACTTGGACAGCGGCGACTGCTTGAACGTGCCGGCGTTGATGTTCTTCTGCACCGTGGTGATCACTTCGAGATCCTCGGTGATGATCTGCGCCGACCATTCCGTGGTGGCGAAGTTCTCCTCCGCCTTCTCGGGCGAGACATCCTCGAAGAAGTACCAGTTGATGTGCTTGATCCTGCCCGGGCCGAGCGGCTCGACGGTCGCGATCGAAGACCCCCAGTCGTAGAGGTTCAGCATCAGGAACGGGAAGCGATAGAGATAGCAGCCCTGCGTGTCCCCCGGATTGCGACCGGGCGCATGCAGATGGAAGAACTTCTCTTCCGGGAACACGTTGATCTGGTATTTTTCGATGTCGAGCGTCTGGCACAGGCCCGGATGCATGGCCCGGCAGTGATAGCACTCGAGATAATTCTCGCCATAAATCTTCCAATCGACGTCGACGATCCGCTCCTTGGTGCGGAAATAATGCTGCTTCTCGAGCGGGAACGGCGCGGCGAGGTCGGCGACCGGGCCGAGCCACTCCAGGAGCGACGGGCCTTCGGTCGCGATGCGGACGAAGATCAGCCCGCGCCACTCGGTACAGTCGGCGGCGATCAGGCCCCATTCATGGGCGTCGAACTTGGTCTCGGGACCGAAGTTGACCGCCTTGTGCAGCCGGCCGTCACGGCGGTAGCTCCAGCTGTGATAGGGGCACACGACCAGGCCGCCGCAGCTGCCCGTCTCACCCTTGACCAGCTCGGCTGCGCGATGCCGGCAGACATTGTGGAAGGCGCGGACGACGCCGTCGTCTCCGCGGATCGCGAAGATGTTGTGGCCGGCGAGCGTGCCGTTCACATAGTCGCCGGGCTTGGCCATCCGCTCCGACCAGGTGAACAGCAGCCAGTTCTTCTCGAAGATCTCCTTGCGCTCCAGTTCGAAGCGCGCCGGGTCGCGATAGGCATGTGCGGGCAGCGACCATTCCGCGTCGGATCCGAGAGAGACCATCGCCAGCTCCTTTGATCGATTTATATTCACGATACTGAAGAGCGACAGCCTCGGCAAGCCGAATTTTCAGATTTGTGAATTTTCAAGCGGCCATTTCGCAGCCGTGAAAAACGCCATGCGGCGTGCCGACCGATCCCGGCCGGCGCCGACAGGCCAGCGTATGTCGGGCCGGCGGCATGACGGGCCGGCGCGCGACGCTGCGCGCCGGACCCGCTCGTCAGGTCACGATCTGCGCCGTCGGATCGTCGGCGAGCTCGGCCTTGCGGCGCGCGGCGGCCGCGCGGGCGACTTCGCGGCGGCGCATGATCTCCCAGACGACCGCGCCGGCGATGGTGATCGCAATCAGGATCAGGCCGAGCGCGTTGACCGCCGGGGTCAGGCCGGTTCGCACCTTCGAGGCGATGTAGATGGTCAGCGTGATATCGGTGCCGCGGGTGAACAGCGTGGTGTTGTAGTTCTCGAACGACTGGAAGAAGGCGAGCACGCTGCCCGCGATCAGCGATGTCTTGAGGTACGGCAGCAGGATCTTGCGGAACACCTGCGGATGCGAGGCCCCGAGGTCGAGCGCGGCCTCCTCGAGGCTGCGGTCGAAGCGCTGCAGACGGGCGAGCACCATCAGCATCACATAGGCGGTGATGAAGCTCGACTGGCCGAGCACGGCCAGATGCAGGCCGCCCTTGACGCCGAGCCGATCCCAGAACACCAGCGTGGAGATGCCGATGATCACACCGGGAGTGAGCAGCGGTGACACCATCACCGCGTAGAGGAAGTTGCGCGCGCGGCTGTGCAGGCTGTCGAGCAGCATCGCGGCGGCCGTGCCGAGCGGCACCGAGACCGCCACCACCGCGAAGCCGACGATCAGCGAGTTCCACAGGCCGTCCCACATCTGGGCGTCGGCGAACAGTGCGTCGAACCACTTCATCGTGGTGCCGGTCCACGGCGTCACCGTCGGGAACCGGCTCAGGTTGAAGGTCGCGATCGCCATTACGGCGAGTGGCGCGAGCAGGTAGAAGAAGAAGAGCCCGAGATAGGCCCGCATGAGGATGTCGCCGCCGGTGATCCGCCGCATCACGCGCCCCCTCACTTCGCGATGTCGGTGAGGCCGACGCGGAACAGCCGCATCACGCCGAGAATGAACAGCACGCAGAGCCCGAGCAGCATGAAGGCGTAGGCCGAGCCGCGCGGCCAGTCCTGACCCTCGAAGAACCACTGGTAGATCGTCTCGGTGAACCAGCGCGTGCCGGGCGAGCCGAGCAGCGCCGGCACGATATAGCTCGATGCCGCCAGCACGAAGACCATGATCGCACCGACCGCGATACCGGGCTTGGCGTGCGGGATCACGATGCGGCGGTGGATCTGCCATTCCGGCGCGCCGAGATCGCGCGCGGCCTCGACCTGATTGATGTCGAGCGTCTCGATCGCGTTCATGAGCGGGAACATCATGAACAGCAGGAAGGCGTAGGTCATGCCGATCAGCACGCCGCTGTTGCCGGAGAGCCAGCGGTAGGGCTTGTCGAAGATCCCGACGCCGACCAGCGCCGCGTTGAGCGGGCCGTTGTAGGCGAGGATGATGTACCAGGCGAAGGTGCGCAGGATCTCGTTGATCCAGAACGGCACGATCAGGAGCAGCACCAGGAAGCCGGCGCGCGCCGGCGTCGCGACCTTGGCCAGGTGCCAGGCGACCGGGTAGCAGACCGCCAGCGAGAGGAACGTCACCAGGCTCGCGCCCCAGATCGTGCGCACGAAGACCTTCAGGTCGTCGGCGAGATCAAGCGTGAAGATGTCGGTGCCGGCGAACAGCGAGGCGTAGTTCGCCAGCGTATAGACGTCCTTCGGGCCGCCGCGTTCGAGCTCGGGCACGTTCACATGGAACGAGTACTCGGCCATGACGAAATAGGGCAGCACGACCATCATCAGGAGCCAGACGGCCGTGCCGGCGATCATGATGGTGGAGAGCAGCGGACCATAGCGGTTGACGAGCCGGCTCATCGGTCAGTTCCTTCAGCGCCGAGGACCAGCGCGTCCTGGGGCGCGAAGGCGACCGTGAAGATGCTATCCTCGCCGATATGGGCGAGACACCCGTCGTTCGAGAGCTGCATCAGGATCGGCTTGCCGCCGCCCTCGATCGGCTTCAGGAACACGTTGGCGAAGCTGCCTTCGAAATCGACGTGGTCGACCGGCCGCGACAGGCGGTTCGGACCTTCGACGCCGTCGACCGGCTTCATCCGCTCCGGCCGGACCGAGACCAGCACTTTCGCGCCGACGCCGAAGCCGCGCGGGTTGCGGGCGAGGAGCGGACCGGCCACCGTGTCGATCCGCGCCTCGGCGCCCGAGACGGCGGCGATCGTGCCGGGGAAGACGTTGTTCTCGCCGACGAAGCCGGCGACGAAGGCGCTCGCCGGCTCGTCGTAGATGTCGGCCGGCGCGCCGACCTGCTCGAGCTGGCCGCGCGACATGACGCCGACACGGTCCGACATGGTCAGGGCCTCGCCCTGGTCGTGGGTGATGTAGATGAAGGTCAGGCCGGTGCGGCGCTGGATGGCGCGCAGTTCGGCGCGCATGTGCTGGCGCAGCTTCAGATCGAGCGCGGAGAGCGGCTCGTCGAGCAGCATGACCTGCGGCTCGACGGCGAGCGCACGGGCGATGGCGACGCGCTGCTTCATGCCACCGGAGAGCTCGTCGATGCGCTTGTCGGCGGCGTCGGGCAGTGCGATCAGCTCGAGCAGCTCCTGGGCGCGCTTGCGGCGCGCCTCGCGGGCGACGCCACGCATTTCGAGGCCGAAAGCGATGTTCTCGGCCACGGTCATCATCGGGAACAGCGCGAGGTTCTGGAAGATCAGCGCGGTCGGCCGCTTGTTCGGCCCGATGCCGCGCATGTCCTGGCCGCCGATCAGCACGCGGCCGGCGGTCGGGTCCATGAAGCCGGAGACCATGCGCAGGATCGTGGTCTTGCCGCAGCCCGAGGGACCGAGGAAGGAGAAGAACTCACCGGCGCGGATCTCCAGCGACACGTTCTTCACGGCCGTGAAATCGCCAAATCGCATGGTCACGCCATCGAGCGTCACGTCGCGGCTCATTCGCTTCTCCTCCAACGCCGTCGCCCCGACGGCACGAGCCTGTCCCCGCTCGACGGAATTTCACCGCCCAAAGGGAATGCGGAAGCGAGCATGAGATCCCGCACGGGGAAACGCAAGGCCGCGCCTGCGTTGAAATGCGTAGAACTTGAGCAGCGCTCAGGTCCGCCAAATATTTGATCGAATAAGGTCTTTTGCCGATTTTGACCCGGTTGGGCGAAGTGCAAGTCGCCCTGAGGCCGAAATAAATTTAACGCCGCGCCTGCCGGGGACGGGGCGTCCGCCGGCCAGGGGCGGAGCGACGAAGGCGCCTCAGGCCCGCCGGGCCCGCTCGCGGGCGACGAGACCGTCGACCCAGTCCTCGCAGACGGTGACGCCTTCAGCAGGCTGAAAACCACCGGGGTTCAGTCCGCCATCGAGCCAGAGGCCGTCGAGCAGGGAGGAGAGCCCGAGCGCCGCGCGACGGGCATCGAAGTCGACGAAACCCTCCTCGCCCGCCAGCGCGGCGAGCTCGCGCTCCAGGCTGGCGCGATAGTCCGAGAAGGTGCGCTTCTGGATCTCCTTCAGCGCCGGCGCGTGCGGCAGCATGCTCCAGAACACCACCCAGATGTTGATCAGCTTCGGGTCGAACACCCGCGGCGCGAAGGAAGCCTCGAAGAAGGCGGTCAAGCGCGCGCGTGGGCCCGCGGCGGTGGCGACGTGCTCCAGGATATTGTCGAGAATGTCGACCGAGGCGGTCTCGTAGGCCGCCGCGATCAGTTCCTCGATCCCGGCATAATGGTGATTGATCAGGCCGGGCGACACGCCGGCCTCGGCCGCGATGCGACGGGCCGAGACGCCGGCGTGGCCATGCGCCGCCAGACAGCGCAGCGTCGCGTCGACGAGCAGACCACGGCGGGTCTGCGGCTGGACGCGGCGGAACTTCGGTTCTGGTTTGATCATAAGAGCCTCGATCCCAGTCCCTCGATTCCAGTCGCTCGATCCCGACGTCCCGCTCGGGGCGTGGCCCATCCGGTCGGCGCGCCGATCCGGGGGCAGGACGAAGGCCGGGGCTTCCCCACCCCTCGATCCTTGCCGGGCAGATAGACCCCTGCTTCGGGGGCGGACAAGCCCGGCGCCGTCATCCGGCCCGCCTACCGACTGTTAAGGTTTATACGGACCCGCCGGTTCGGCTTTTAAAATGTTAGAGCAAAGTGTCGCTGGGCGCGAATCGCTGACGCAGCGGCGGCGCGAGCGACGTCGCGGCACGCGTCATCGGGCCGCGCGCCGCGCTTGCCAGCCCCCGGCGCGACTGCAATCATCCAGAAACGCGACAGTGTTTCCGTCGGCTCCGAATGGGCATTGGCAACCCGATACCGCCGCCCCCTACCACCGCCAGGGCGGTCGACCGAACCATCTTCGCAGGGAGTTTCGACATGACGACCAAGTCTCTCGTCGCCGGCGCACTGGCTGTCGCGCTGGCGGCTCCGTCTCTGGTGACCCCGTCTCCGGTGCTCGCCCAGATGAGCAAGGAGGATCAGGGCACGATCGGCGGCGCGCTGCTCGGCGGCGCGGTCGGCCTCGATGTTCGGCGGCGGCACCGGCGGCCATGTCGCCGGCGGCATCATCGGCGCCGTGGTCGGTGGCGTGATCGGCAACCAGATCGGCCGCGCGCTCGACGAGGAGGATCGCCGGCAGCTCGAGCAGATGACTCGGCGCACCATCACCACCGGCGGCGGCCAGACCTACCGCAACAGGAAGACCGGCGTCGTGGCCAAGACCCGTGTCACCAAGCAGAACAAGAACGCCAAGGGCGAGGCCTGCCGCACGGTCGAGCAGGAGGTCGTGCTCAAGGACGGCACCGTCAACCGCGACACGGTCAGCGCCTGCCGCGGCCCGAACGGCTGGGTGGTCTGACGCCTTGCGCAAGCTTCGGCGAACCGCGTCCCTGCTCGCGCTCGCGACCGTCGTCGCGGGCGCTTGCGCTTCGGCCTCGGCCGAGGAGGCGATCCGCGGCCAGTCGAAGGACCTTGCCATCACCATCGCCTCCGAGGCCGGCGAGAACTGGTGCGAGCCGATGGTGCGCATCCGGCTCGAAGCGGCCAACCCCGCGAGTTCAGCCGCGACTTCGTCGCCTTCCAGCAGATGGTCGGCCGCATCCGCGCGATCGTTCAGCCACGCTGCCAGACCGCCGAGGGCATCCGCTTCACCGGGCTGGTCGGGGAGGCCAGGGTCATCGCCGGCGAGATGCTGCGGCTGACCAACTGGCGCTATGTGCCGCTCGACCCCGCAGAGCCGGGCGAGCCGCTGTGCACCCCCGCGCTCGACGCCTCCGGCGCCTGCGCCACCCGGCGCGGCGCCTATACGACCGCGCGCGACCTGTTCTTCGCCAGTGATGCGCCGGCCGCGATGCGCTTCACGGCCTTTCTCGATCCGGACGGCGCCAGCGACCTCGAATGGAAGGTCGAACGCACGCTCGGCAAGATCAACGTGCTGCCGCGCCAGGACATTCCGGCCGGCTTCGACACGGCCGCCCTGCTGGTCGAGCGCATCCTGCAGGACGTCGAGACCGCCTGCCGGGCCGAGAAGGGCCAGGCCACCATCGCGCCGCCGGAAGACGTCAACGCCAATCTGGTCGTCCGCAGCCTGCGCTGCCGCTCGCCGAAGGCCGACCGGACCAATCAGATCGTGCTGGCCATGGGCACGGAACAGGCGATGGTGTTCACGATCGGCAGTTTCGACGGCGACGATGCGCTCGGCCGCTCGGTCGTCGCGCGGATTCTGGCCGCAGCCGATCAGCACCAGTGAGGACGGCCGCAGGGGCGCGAACCTGCGGGCGAGCCCCCCACTGGCACGCGAACCGGCCGACGAACCGGTTCCGCCCGATCGCGCCTCAGCCGAACACCCGGTATTCCGTCACCTGCCGATAGATCTCGCCCGGCCGCAGCACCGCGCTCGGGAAGCTCGGGTGGTTCGGGCTGTCGGGAAAAACCTGCGGCTCCAGGCAGAGCGCGGCGCGGCGTCCGGCGATGCGGCCATCGAGGCCGGGGCGGTCCATGGCGAGACCGCCACCGTCGTAGAACTGCAGGCCCGGCTCGGTCGAATGGACTTCAAGCGTGATCCCGGAGGTCGCGCCGGTCAGCCGCGCATGCAGGCGCGGCGTTGCGGCACGCTCCATGGCGATGACGAAGTTGTGGTCGTAGCCTGGATCGTCGGCGGTCGGATGCACCGGCCGGGGGGCACGGAAATCGAAGCGGGTGCCGTCGACGGGCGCGATCTCGCCGGTCGGGATCAGGCGATCGTCGACCGGCGTATAGGCCGCCGCCGGGATCTCGAGCGTGTGCGCAGAAATGTCCGGGCCGCCGTCAAGGTCGAAATAGCTGTGCGCGGCGAGGTTCACGAGCGTCGGCGCATCGGTGGTGGCGCCGAGCTCGATTATGAGCCGGCCCTCGCCCGCCTCGCCCGGCACCAGCGCGTAACGGCAGGTCGCCCGCACCGTGCCGGGATAGCCCTCCTCGCCATCAGGCGAGACGAGGCCGAGCGTGATCGACGTCGCGTCGACGGCCTCGACCGTCCAGATCTTGCGCGAGAAGCCGAGTGCGCCGCCGTGCAGGTGGGTGCGGCCCTTCTCGTTCAGGGTCACGCGATGCTCGACGCCGTCGAGGGTGAAGCGGCCGTCGGCGAGGCGGTTGGCGCAGCGCCCGGCGATCACGCCGAAATAGGGCGAGGCGGCGCGATAGTCTTCAACCGTCGGCAGCCCGAGCACGAGACGGCGCGGGTCGCCGGGCCGGAGCAGGCGCAGGTCCTGAATGATCGCGCCATAGGTCAGGATCGCGACCTCGAGCCGGCCGTCGGAGAGTACGATCCGGTCGACGTCGCCGTCGGGCAGCACACCGAAAGGCGTGATGGTCATCGGCATTCCCTCCCTCGTCGGCGCGTGCCTTCGGTGGACGCGCTCCGTTGTCCCGCTTGATGTACCCGAGCGCCGACGCGGGCTACAGAGCCCGCGCCGGCGGATCGTCTCGCCGGATCAGACCCAGCCGCCGTCGACGACGTAGTGCTGGTTGGTCATGCCGGAGGCCTCGTCGCTGGCCAGGAACACGACGAACTTGGAAACGTCGTCGGGTACCATTTTCCGCTTCAGGCACTGACGCGCGAAGATCTCCTTCTCGGCCTCGGGCGTGACCCAGTGGGTGAGCTGGCGCTCGGTCATGATCCAGCCCGGCGCGACCGCGTTGACGCGGACA
Source organism: Ancalomicrobiaceae bacterium S20 (assembly GCA_040269895.1). Lineage (NCBI taxonomy): Bacteria > Pseudomonadati > Pseudomonadota > Alphaproteobacteria > Hyphomicrobiales > Ancalomicrobiaceae > Methyloraptor > Methyloraptor flagellatus. Next base: position 3,906,342 of record CP158568.1, read on the forward strand.
TTGTAGGGACCGTAGTCGCGGGCGAGCGAGCGGGTCAGGCCGATCACCGCCGATTTCGACGCCGTATAGGCCGCCATGCCGCCCTGGCCGATCATCCAGGAAACGCTGCCGAGATTGACGATCGCGCCGGCGCCGGCCTCGCGCATGTCGGGCAGCACGGCCTGGGCGGCGAAGAACTGGTGCTTCAGGTTCACCGCGATGCGACCGTCCCAATATTCCTCGGTGACGGTCTCGGTCGCGTGGCGCTCGTCGTGGGCGGCGTTGTTGACCAGCACCTGCACCGGGCCGAACTCCGCCTTGATCGCGGCCAGCGTCGCCTTCAGCGCCGGAATATCGGTCAGGTCGCAACGATGAAACCGGACCGTCTGGCCAACGCCGACCAGCTCGGCGGCGAGTGCCTCGGACGGGCCAACGGCGATGTCGAGGAAGGCGACCTTGGCCTTCTGGCGCGCGAAGCCGCGCACGATCGCCTCGCCGATGCCCGAGCCGCCGCCCGTGACCACCACAACCTTGCCTTCCAGATCCGGATAGATCGCCGCCATCGGCCGCCTCTCTCATCAGTTTCACCGGGCAGCGACCGCGGCCGGGCAGAGCTGCCCGGACCGGTCGGCCCCTGAAATTTGCTCCCACGCCCTGCGAACGCGGTCAGCGGAACCGCGCCCCTCGACGGTCGTTCCCCTGTCCGGGCCGCAGGCTGGATATGTCGCCACCCATGACGCTGTCGCCGTCCGCGAAAGCCGTCGGTCGAGTGTCGACATTATTTGTATGATAAATTAAGGTCCGTCCAGCCCTACCATCCGGGAGGCCACGGATCCCGGCTCCGAGCAGCATGATCATGAACAGCAAAGACACGACGACGAGCGACGCACCGGCGGCCGCCGCGACCGGGCCTGGTCGGCCGGCGCTGATCGCGCTCGATTGGGGGACCAGTTCGTTCCGCGCCGCGGTGGTCGATCGCGACGGCCGCACGATCGCCGGCCGCAGCGCCGATGCCGGCATTCTCAAGGTCGCGGACCGCGCTTTCGTCACGGTGCTCGAAGCGCGAGGTCCGACCGCTGGTCGACGTGCATGGCGCGCTGCCGATCCTGGCGAGCGGCATGATCGGCAGTCGCAACGGCTGGGTCGAGGTTGCTTACGTGCCCTGCCCGGCCGACCTCGCGGACGTGGCGGCCAGGGTCGTCACCCACCACGAGGCGGATTGGACGCTGCACTTCGTGCCAGGACTCGACCATCTCGGCCCCGGCGACGTGCCGGATGTCATGCGCGGCGAGGAGGTGCAGGTGTTCGGCGCGATCGGCGCGGGCTCGGGTCGCGTCGTGCTGCCGGGCACGCATTCGAAGTGGGTCGACATCGCCGAGGGGCGAATCACCGGCTTCCGGACCTTCATGACCGGCGAGATCTTCGCGGCGCTGCGCGCGCATACGATTCTCGGCCGTCTCGCCAGCGGCGACGGCTTCGAGGCCGACGGCTTCGCGCGCGGTGTCGCGGCGGGCTTCGCCAGTCCGGCGCTGCTGCACACGCTGTTCAGCATCCGGACCCTGCCGCTGACCGGCCGCTTGCCGGCCGAGGCGGTGGTCTCCTACCTGTCTGGCATGCTGGTCGGCGCCGAATTCGCCGGCGCCACCGCCGGGGGCGCCGAGATGGCGATCGGGACGCCGATCGTCGTGATCGGCTCGTCGACGCTCGCCGAGCGCTATCGCCTCGCCGCCGAGATCCTCGGCCTCGCGGTCACAATCGGCCCGGAGGACGCCGCCGCGCGCGGTGTCGCCGCGATCGCCCGCGCCAACGGTCTCATCTGAAACCGGCATTCCCAATCCCGCACCGTCCTGGCGAAGAACGGTGCGGTTCAGGAGCACGAGACATGACGTTCGAACAGGCCTATGCCGCCTTTCCCCTGGTCGCCATCCTGCGCGGCGTGAAGCCGGGCGAGGTGATCGACATCGCCGAGGCGCTGGTCGCGGCCGGGTTTCGGCTGATCGAGGTGCCGCTCAATTCGCCCGATCCGCTGACGAGCATTGCGACGCTGGTCCGCCATCTCGGCGATCGCGCCATGGTCGGCGCCGGAACGGTGCTCGATCCCGACATGGTCGAGCAGGTCGCCGCGACGGGGGCGAAACTGATCGTTTCGCCGAACGCCGATCCGGCCGTGATCGGCCGGGCGCGCGCGCTCGGCTGTTCGGCGCTGCCGGGTGTCGCGACACCGACGGAGGCGTTCATGGCGCTCAAGGCGGGTGCGGCGGCGCTGAAGGCCTTCCCGGCCGAGGCGATCCCGCCCGCCGCGATCAAGGCATGGCTCGCCGTCCTGCCGAAGGGGACGAACATCCTGCCGGTCGGCGGCATCGCGCCGGAGACCATGGCGTCCTATCGCGTCGCCGGGGCGACCGGCTTCGGGCTCGGCTCGGCGCTCTACAAGCCCGGACAGAGCGCGGCGGAGGTCGGCGCGGCGGCCGCGCGCTTCGCGACCGCGTGGGCCGGCTGAGCGCGACCCGGCGCCGCGGATCAGCCGACCGTATCGGGCTGGGCGCGGGCGATCAGGGCCGCCATGGCTTCGCGGGCACGCGGGCCGTCCTGCTTCTCGATCGCCTCATAGACGTCCCAGTGCTCCTGGAACGCATCCTGATCGAGCTGGCCACGGGCGCCCTTGAACTGGTTCGACCACTGGATCGTCATGCCGATCGCCGGCGACATCGAGACCAGCGGCTCGTTGTGAGCCGCGAGCAGGATGGCGTGATGGAAGTCGAGATCGGCCTGTTGCCCGGCGACATTGGACAGCCGCTCGCGCCGCATGACGGCGAGCGCGGAGGTCATGTTGGCGAGATCGGTGGCGGTGCGGCGCTGCGCGGCCAGTTCGGCAGCGCGCGGCTCGACCATGTCGCGCACCTCGTAGAGCGCGGCGACGAAGGACGGGCTCGCCTCGGCGGCGAGCAGCCAGGCGAGCACGTCGGCATCGAGGAAGTTCCAGTCGGTGCGCGGCCGGATGCGGGTGCCGATCTTCGGCCGGCTCTCGACGAGGCCCTTGGCCGCCAGAATGCGGATCGCCTCGCGATAGGCCGTGCGCGAAACGTCGAGCTTCTCGCTGAAGTCGTCCTCGTTGGGCAGGATCTCGCCGGGCGCATACTGGCCGCCGACAATGCCGACGCCGATCTTGTGCGCGATCGATCCATGCAGACGACGTCGATCGTTCGGCGCGTGCGGGGCGTGCGGGCGATCGCCGGGCGCGTTGGCGCGCTCTCGGTTGAACATGTGCCTCATAACGTCCCCAACCCCCTCCGGCATAAGCAGCAATTTCTCTATATACATTTGAATTACCTCGGGATCTTGTCAGGTCGTAGTCGTGCGTATGCCGGACATCGATGGAGCGCGATCTGCGGATCGACATGCACTTCTTCTTCGTTCGATTGCGGATATGACATCGCGGTAACGCTGAAAATTGTCAGAGGATTAACGAAATCCTTCACCAGGCGGGCGCCCCGCCGGCCGTCGGATCGGCCGCGAGGCGACCGCCCGGAACCCGGCGCGGCCTCGGCCGTTGGCCGACATCGATCCCGGCTTCGATCCAGAGGAGACCACCATGCAGACCAGCCCCACGGCCGAGGAACCGGCCGCCCGCCTCGTCGTCGATGCCCGTGACGGGCTCGGCGAAGGGTGTTTCTGGGACGCCGAGACGGCGACGCTCTGGTGGGTCGACATCGCCCGCGAGGGGCGGCTGCAGTGCTACGTCCCAGCGACCGGCGCGCACCGCCGCTTCGAGGGGCTGCATTTCCCGACCGCGATCGCGCCGCGCCGCGACGGCGGCCTGATCGTCGCCACGATGGACGGGCTGGCGGTGTTCGAGCCCGATACGGCGCACTACCGGATCGTCGCGCATCCGGGGCCGGAGCCGGAGGACAACCGCCCCAACGACGGTGCCGCCGATCCGCGCGGCCGCTTCTTCATCGGCACGATGCAGCAGAACATCGGGCCGGAGGGCGAGGATCTGCCGGTCTCGCGCGACAGCGGCCGGCTCTACCGGATCGAGTCGGACCTGTCGTTCACCGCGGTGGCCGCCGACATCGGCATCTCGAACTCGCCGATCTGGTCGCCGGACGGGAAGATCTTCTACTTCGCCGACACCAAGGCGCAGGTGATCTACGCCTACGACTACGACGCCGAAACCGGCACGATCGCCAATCGGCGCGTGTTCTCCGACGAGACGCGCTACGGCTTCCCGGACGGCTCGGCGATGGATGCGGAAGGCTGTCTGTGGAACGCGCGCTGGGATGCCGGCGTGATCCTGCGCCTCGCCCCGAGCGGTGAGATCGATCGCGTCGTCAAGGTGCCGGTCGCGCGGCCGACCTGCTGCTGCTTCGGCGGCGAGGAGATGACGACGCTGTTCGTGACCTCGTCGCGCCGCGGCCTGTCGGAGGATGCGCTCGCGCAGCAGCCGGACGCCGGCGGCGTCTTCGCGCTCGAAGTCGGCGTCGTCGGGTTGCCGCGTAACAAGTTTGGCGGCTAATCCTCGGCTTTCCCCGCGCCGTTCGGCGCTCGATACAAAAACGGCCCCGCTCACGCGGGGCCGTCGTCGTTCGTTGCATTCAGTCCGGGGCGATCACTCCAACCCCTCGAACAGCGCGGTCGACAGATAGCGCTCGGCGAAGGACGGGATGATGATCACGATGGTCTTGCCCTTGAACTCGGGGCGCTGGCCGACCTTGACGGCGGCAGCGATCGCAGCACCCGAGGAGATGCCGACCGGGATGCCCTCCAGGCGCGCCGCGAGGCGGGCGGTCTCGAAGGCCTCCTCGTTGGTGATCTGGACGACCTCGTCATAGACGTGGGTGTCGAGCACACCGGGCACGAAGCCAGCGCCGATGCCCTGGATCTTGTGCGGGCCGGGCTGGCCACCCGAGAGGATAGGCGAGGCGGTCGGCTCGACGGCGACGACATGGACGCCGGGCTTGCGCGCCTTCAGCACCTGACCGACGCCGGTGATGGTGCCGCCGGTGCCGATGCCCGAGACGAACACATCGACGCCGCCGTCGGTGTCGTTCCAGATCTCTTCGGCGGTGGTGTTGCGGTGGATCTCCGGATTGGCCGGGTTCTGGAACTGCTGCGGGATCACCGCGCCGGGGATCTCGGCGAGCAGTTCCTCGGCCTTGGCGACAGCGCCCTTCATGCCCTTCGGGCCCTCGGTCAGCACGAGTTCGGCGCCGAGCAGCTTCAGCATCTTGCGGCGCTCGATCGACATGGTCTCCGGCATGACCAGAATCAGCCGGTAGCCGCGGGCGGCGGCGACGAAGGCGAGCGCGATGCCGGTGTTTCCGGAGGTCGGCTCGATCAGGGTCGCGCCGGGCTTGATCTTGCCCTCACGCTCGAGCGCATCGATCATCGCGACACCGATGCGGTCCTTGACGCTCGCGATCGGGTTGAAGAACTCGAGCTTGGCGAGCAGATTGGCGCCGACGCCCTTGTCCTTGGCGATCTTGTCGAGGCGCACGATCGGAGTGTCGCCGATGGTCTCGGTGATCGAACCATAGATGCGCCCGCGACCCGGACGGCTTTTCTCGACGCTCATCGCGCTCTCCTCGCTCGGGGATCTCTCGATCTCGTCCCCGCTTTTTCATCGCGGGCGATCTTAGGGCGAGGCGCACCGGCGGCGCGAGTCCGGCGCTTGCGCGATTCGGCATGGGATTGGAAAATTTTTGCCGCAGCATCTCCGTAGCGCAACGCCCGTCCTGTGCGGGCGGCCGGCGTCCGCCGATTGGGGGAACACCGTTCCAAGCTTTCGGCCGTGCAACCCGATTCAGGACCGGCCGGTCGAGCCGAAGCCGCCACTGCCGCGCGCCGTGTCGGTGACTTCCGAGACCTCGACCAACCGGGCCTGCACGACGGGAGCGACAACCAGCTGGGCGATGCGCTCGCCGCGGCGGATCTCGAACGGCTCGGCGCCGAGATTGATCAGCGGCACCTTCACCTCGCCGCGATAGTCGGCGTCGATGGTGCCGGGCGCGTTCAGGACCGTGATGCCGTGCTTGACCGCCAGCCCCGAGCGCGGCCGGACCTGCGCCTCGTAGCCGGAGGGCAGCGCGATCACGAGGCCGGTCGGCACCAGCGCGCGGCCGAGCGGGGCGAGCACGAGCGGCGCATCGGCGGGCACGGCAGCGGCGAGGTCGAGGCCGGCGGCCTCGGCGGTCTGATAGGCCGGCAGGGCGAGATCGGCGCCATGGGCAAGGCGCTTCACGTCCACTTTCACGTCCCGCATATGCTCGTCCCCACGCCGTAGATGTCCGTTGCGGCGCTTGTCGACGAGCGGCCGGGCCGCGTCAAGCGGCCCGGATCACGTTGAGGGGAGCCGTACCAAGCGGCCCGGAAACGAGCCCGCGCGAGCGCGGTCACGCGCTGCCGATCAGGATACCGGTGAGAAACACCAGCGCGCCACCGAGCACGATCTGCAGCGCGGCCCGCCAGAACGGCGTATCCATGTACTTGTAGCGGATCCAGGAAATCGCCCAGAGCTCGACGATCACCAGGAGCACCGCGACCGCCGTCGCGGTCCAGAAGTTCGAGATCAGGTAGGGCAGCGCGTGGCCGAGACCGCCGATCATGGTCATGCCGCCGGACGCCAGGCCGCGGATCCAGGGCGAGCCGCGGCCGGAGAGTTCGCCGTCATCGGACAAGCCCTCGGCGAGGCCCATCGAGATGCCCGCGCCGATCGAGGCGGCGAGACCGACCAGGAACGTGTCCCAGGTGTTGTGGGTGGCGAAGGCGGTCGCGAACAGCGGCGCCAGCGTCGAGACAGAACCGTCCATCAGGCCGATCAGGCCGGGCTGCACGTACTGCAGCACGAACATGCGCCGCGCGGTCTCGTCCTCCTCGGCGCGCGCGTCGGCCGGCAGGTGGGTCAGGCCGAGCCGATGGGCGAGCGAGATGTGGCTGCGCTCGGCCTCGGCGAGATCGCCGAGCAGCTTGCGGATGCCGGCATCCGACGTCTTCTTCGCGGCCTGCAGATAGAACCGGCGCGCGCCGGCTTCCATCACCATGGCCTCGCGCCGGATGATGTCGAGGTCGAGGTGCTGCACCAGCCAGACCGGACGGCGATCGATGAAGCCGCGCACGTTCTCGCGCCGGACGAGCGGAATATGTTCGCCGAAGCGCGACCGGTGCATCTCGATCAGCATGCGCCGATGCTCGCCCTCTTCCGCCGCCATCTCGTCGAAGACCTTGGCCGAGGCGGGATATTTGTCGCGGAGCGCATCGGAGTACATGCCGTAGATCCGCGCGTCGTCCTCTTCCTGCGAGATGGCGAGGCCCAGGATCTCCTGTTCCGTGAGGGATCCAAAGCTGCGCTTGCCGAAGCCGAACAGGTTCATGACGGGGCCCAACATGTTTAGAAAACTTCAAAACTAGCTAGCGTCTCGACGCAGTCCCGGCAAGGGCAAAACCGCATCGCTGCCGCGCCGATCGACGCGCGGATATCCGAGGCCGGCAGTTTCGGCCGGCGCGGGCGCCACCACGCGCGGCTTGGCGCGATTTGTCCGCAAGTCGTCCCGAACCGGCATTTCGGCGCGTGACCGGACGGCTAGGATCGCTTTATCCTCAAACGCATGGAGATCAAGCGATGAACCGCTCCGATACCGCCCTGATCGTCATCGACGTGCAGGAATCGTTCCGGCACCGCGACTATTATGTCGCCGACGGCGTGCCCGCCTATGTCGAGCGCCAGCAGGCGCTGATCGACGGCGCGGTCGCGGCCGGCATTCCGGTCGTGCAGATCTTCCACGTCGCCGATGCTGGCCCCTTCGCCGAAGCGTCGGGATATGTGAAGACGCTCGCGCCGCTGTCGATCGCTCCGGCGGCCGTGTTCCGCAAGCGCCGGCACAGCGCACTGGTCGGCTCCGGGCTCGACGTCTGGCTGACCGCGAACGGCATCCGCCGTGTGATCATCTCCGGCATCCGCACCGAGCAGTGCTGCGAGACGACCACGCGCCACGCCTCCGATCTCGGCTATGCGGTCGACTATGTCGGCGAGGCGACGCTGACCTTCCCGATGACCGACGCGACCGGCCGGCGCTGGAGCGCGGAGGAGATCCGCGCCCGCACCGAGCTGGTGCTCGCCGGCCGCTTCGCGCGGATCGTCACGGTCGAGGAAGCGCTCGCCGGTCCGGCCGAGGCGATCGCCGCATGACCATGCCGGCCCGCACCCCGCGCGAGATCCCGGTCTATGTCGTCGTGCCGCCGCGCGTGCTGCTGCTCGACGTCGCCGGGCCGATGGAGGTGCTGCGCAAGGCCAACCTCGAACAGACGGCGGTGCGCTTCACCGCCGTCTATGTCGGACCGCGACCGAGCGAGGGCTCCTCGATCGGACTGACGGTCGCCGGCATCGCGCCGCTGCCCGACCACGTGCCGGACGGTGCGCTGGTGGTGATCTCGGGCGCTGCCGACGAACCGCTCGGGGCACGCGCGACCACGCGAGCGGAGGATGCGCAGGCCGAGGCGGCGATCGTCGCCTGGCTCGGGCTGGCGATCCGCCCCGGCGTGCGGCTGGCGACGATCTGCTCCGGCGCGCTGCTCGCGGCCCGCGCCGGCCTGCTCGACGGCCACGAGTGCACGACCCATCATGCGACGATCCCCGAGCTGATCCGGGCGGCGCCGCTCGCCCGCGTGCGCGAGAACCGGCTTTATGTCGACGACGGCGACCGGCTGACCAGTGCCGGCATCACCGCGGGCATCGATCTGATGCTGCATGTGGTGGCCGAGACCGCCGGCCATGCCACGGCGCTGGCGGTGGCACGCTATCTGGTGGTCTATCTCCGGCGCGCCGGGGCCGATCCGCAGTTGTCGCCCTGGCTCGAGGGTCGCAACCACCTGCACCCGGCGATCCACCGCGCACAGGACGCCGTCGCCGCCGATCCGACGCGCGACTGGTCGGTCGCGGCGCTGGCGGATGTCGCGGCGGCGAGCCCGCGCAATCTGTCGCGGCTCTTCAACGAACACACCGGCATGAGCGTGACCGACTACGTGAACCGCATGCGCGTGGCGCTGGCGCACGAGTTCGTCACCCGCTCGACGCTCGATATGGAGGCGATCGCCGAGCGGACCGGCTTCGGCTCGACGCGCCAGCTCCGGCGCGCCTGGAGCCGGCTCCACGGCGCGCCGCCGAGCCGGCTGCGCGGGGCGACGGCCGGTCCATGACCGGCCATCGCGACGGATGGTTCAGCCGTTCATGTCAAAGGCGGCGAGCGCGGCCATGTTGACGAGGTCGGTGTCGCGGGCGCCGAGCGAGACGATCTGCACCGGCTTCGAGAGCCCGACAATCAGCGGACCGATCACGGTCGCGCCGCCGAGCTCCTGGAGCATGCGGGTCGAGATCGCGGCCGAATGCAGCGCCGGCATGACCAGCACGTTGGCCGGGCCCTTGAGGCGGCAGAACGGATAGGCCGCCATCTTGGCCGGGTCGAGCGCGACGTCGGCCGACATTTCGCCGTCGAACTCGAAATCGACGCGCCGGCGCTCGAGGATCGACACGGCCTCCTGCACCTTGGCGGAGCGCTCGCCCTGCGGCTGACCGAAGGTCGAGTAGGCGAGCAGCGCCACGCGCGGCTCGTAGCCGAGCCGGCGCGCCGCACCGGCGGCCGCCTCGGCGATGTCGGCCAGTTCCTCGCCCGTCGGCATCTCGGTCACCGCCGTATCCGCGACCAGCACGTTGCGGCCGCGGACCAGTACCAGGCTCGCGCCGATCACCCGGTGACCGGGCTTCGGGTCGATGACGCGCTGGACGTCGGCGAGCACGGTCGCCGCGTGGCGGGTCGCGCCCGACACCATCGCGTCGGCGTCGCCGAGCGCGACCATCAGCGCGGCGAAGTAGTTGCGGTCCTGGTGCACCAGACGCTGGCAGTCGCGCAGCAGATAGCCGTGGCGCTGCAGGCGGGCATAGAGGTGGTCGATATAGGCCGTGTTGCGGCTCGACAGCGCGGCATTGTTGATGACGATGCCGTCCTTGAGCTCGATACCGGCCTGCACGGCGGTCGCGCGGATGCGGTCGTCGCGGCCGATCAGGATCGCGGTGCCGAGGCCCTGATTGACGAAGGAGGCGGCGGCGCGGATGACCTGCTCCTCCTCGCCTTCCGCGAAGACCACGCGGCGCGGCTCGGCGCGCAGCTTGGAGAAGATCCGCTGCAGCGTGCCGGCGACGGGGTCGCGGCGCGCCGAGAGTTGCGCCTTGTAGGCCTCGATATCGACGATCGGCCGGCGGGCGACGCCTGAATCCATCGCCGCCTTGGCGACCGCGGCCGGGATCTCGGAGATCAGCCGCGGATCGAACGGCACCGGAATGATGTACTGCGGCCCGAACTTCGGCCGGACGCCCGAATAGGCGGCCGCGACCTCGTCCGGCACGTCGGCGCGGGCGAGCGCGGCCAGCGCATGGGCGGCGGCGACCTTCATCTCGTCGTTGATGGTGGTCGCGCGCACGTCGAGCGCGCCGCGGAAGATGTACGGGAAGCCGAGGACGTTGTTGACCTGGTTCGGATAGTCCGAACGTCCGGTCGCGACGATCGCGTCGTCGCGGATCGCGGCGACCTCCTCCGGCGTGATCTCCGGATCGGGATTGGCCATGGCGAAGATGATCGGCTTCGCCGCCATCGAGGCGACCATCGCCGGGGTCAGCGCACCCTTGGCCGACAGGCCGAAGAACACGTCGGCGCCGCGCACCGCGTCTTCCAGGCTGCGGGCGTCGGTCTCGGCCGCGTGGGCCGACTTCCACTGGTTCATGCCCTCGGTGCGACCCTTGTAGACCACGCCCTTGGTGTCGCAGAGGATGACGTTGTTGGGCGAGAAGCCCATCGCCTTGGCGAGCTCGATACAGGCGATGCCGGCCGCGCCGGCGCCGTTGCAGACGAGCTTGGTGTCCTTCATCGAGCGGCCGGTCAGGGCGAGCGCGTTGATCAGGCCGGCAGCCGAGATGATGGCGGTGCCGTGCTGGTCATCGTGGAAGACCGGGATGTCCATCAGCTCGCGCAGGCGGCTCTCGATGATGAAGCACTCCGGCGCCTTGATGTCCTCGAGGTTGATGCCGCCGAACGACGGCCCGAGGTATTTCACGGCGTTGATGAACTCGTCGGCGTCCTCGGTCGCGACCTCGAGGTCGATCGAATCGACATCGGCGAAGCGCTTGAACAGCACCGCCTTGCCTTCCATCACCGGCTTGGAGGCCAGCGCGCCGAGATTGCCGAGGCCGAGGATGGCCGTGCCGTTCGAGATCACCGCGACGAGATTGCCGCGCGTCGTCAGGTCGAAGGCCTTGGCCGGATCCTCGGCGATCGCGCGCACCGGCACGGCGACGCCCGGGGAATAGGCGAGCGACAGGTCGCGCTGGGTCGCCATCGGCTTGGTCGCGACGATCTCGAGCTTGCCGGGCCGGCCACGCGAATGGAACTGCAGCGCTTCCTGATCGGTGACGGTAATGCGTCCCTTCTTCGGGATCTCGTCGAACGTGTCCATGAACTGCCTCTGGCGACTGTCGCGCGCCCGCTCTCGACGGTCGGTCGAGAGCGGGAGCGCGGGAGCGTATTGACCTGGAGCCGGGCTTCCCGCGGCGGTTGGCCGCATCGATAACCGCTTCCGCCGCGGGATGCCAGCCACGCGACGCCGTCACGCGTCGCCCGAGGCGACCTTGGCGCCATATTCCTCGATCGTGATGAGACCCCCGGCCGCCGCGGCGCGGCCCTGATCACGCGCGGGCAGTGCCTCCTGCACGAGATCGATGCGCTTCCAGGCCGGGACCGGCGTCTCGCAGCCCGCGGCCGGCACGTATTTCGAGGTCTCGGCCTTGATGCGCCGATGCACATAGCGCGGACAGTTCACGAAGATGCGGTCGACGTCGATGCGGACCAGGAACTGCGCCTCCGGATAGGCCGCCATCAGCGGGTCGTCGCGCAGGATCGCAGCCGCGCCCTGCACCCTGAGCCGGTGCGGCGTCTCGAAATCGATGAACAGGAGCCCGACCCGCGCGGTCGCGGCGATGTTGCCCATCGAATAGAACATGCCGTTGCCGTCGTAGGACGGGAACACCAGCGTCTTCGGATCGACCACGCGGACGAAGCCCGGCGCGCCGCCCTTGTAGGAGACCGTCGGCTCGCCGTTCGGGTCGACCGTCGACAGGAAGAACATGTCGCGGCTGGCGACGAAGGCGGTCTCCATCTCGTCGAAGGCGTCGTGGACGATCGCGGCCTGCATGAAGTCCGCCATGCGGCGGCTGTCGAAGGCGTCCTGGAGCGCCCGGTGGCTGGCGGAATAGAGCTCTGGTGCTGTCATTCTTGCTTCCTCCCATAGGGGAGGCTAGGCGGCGGGCCGCGCGCTGGCTACATGCGCCGCACCATGCCGCAACGGACGATCCGCGATGCAGTCCCGGTGGCGCAAAACCGTGGAATTCGCGGCGGATGGCGCGCCTGCGACCTCGCCCGACCGGTTAACGATCTGCTACGGTCCCGCCCCATGAACCGCATCGTGACCGAGCCCGCGCCCGAGACCATCGACACCCTGCCCGAGCCCGCCCCGAACGAGGCCGAGGGCAAGGTCACGCCGTCCATGGCGCAATATATCGAGATCAAGGCCGCCAATCCGGACTGCCTGCTGTTCTACCGGATGGGCGACTTCTACGAGCTGTTCTTCCGCGACGCCGAAGAGGCCTCGCGCACGCTCGGCATCGTGCTGACCAAGCGCGGCAAGCACCACGGCCAGGACATTCCGATGTGCGGCGTGCCGGTGGTGCGCGCCGACGAATACCTGCAGCGGCTGATCGCCGCCGGCCATCGGGTCGCGGTCTGCGAACAGCTCGAGGATCCGGCCGAGGCGCGCAAGCGCGGCTCGAAGTCGGTCGTGCGCCGCGACGTGGTCCGGCTGGTGACGCCCGGCACGATCACCGAGGACAATCTGCTCGATACCGGCCGGTCGAACTTCCTGCTCGCGGTCGCGCGCTCGAAGGCCGGGGCGACGAGCGACGACGACGCGCGTTTCGGCCTCGCCTGGCTCGACATCTCGACCGGCGCGTTCCGGGTCGCGGAGACCGACGGGCGCCGGCTCGCGGCCGAGATCGCGCGCATCGATCCGAGCGAGATCGTGCTCGCCGAAAAGCTGTTCGACGACGAGGGCCTGAAGCCGCTGTGGCGCTCACTGAAGAGCGCGACGACGCCGGTATCCTCGGCCTTCTTCGACGGCGCGACCGCCGCCGATCGGGTCGCGGCCTATTTCGGCGTCTCGACCGTCGACGGCTTCGGTCTGTTCAGCCGGGCCGAACTGGCGGCGGCGGCCGGCGCGGTCGCCTATGTCGACAAGACCCAGCTCGGCCGCCGCGCGCGGCTCGACATCCCGGTCCGCGACGGCGGCACCGCGATCATGCTGATCGACGCGGCGACGCGGGCCAATCTCGAACTGCATCGCACGCTTTCCGGCGACCGGCGCGGCAGCCTGTTCTCGGCGATCGACCGCTGCGTGACGCCGGCCGGGCAGCGCCTGCTCGCCGAGCGGCTGGCCGGGCCGCTGACCGAGCCGGCCTCGATCCATCGCCGGCTCGACGCGGTCGACCGGCTGATCGCCGAACCGGTCCTGCGGGGGCGCCTGCGGGAAGCGCTGGCGGCCGCGCCCGACATGATGCGGCCGCTCGGCCGGCTGTCGCTGGCGCGCGGCGGCCCGCGCGATCTCGGCGCGATCCGCGACGGGCTCGCCGCCGCGGCCGCGCTCGCCGACCGGCTCGCCCGCGACCTCGCCGAGGCGCCGGACGAGCTGGCGGCCGCGCGCGACGCGCTGCTCGCGGCGCCGCATGATCTCGGTCGGCTGCTCGGCACCGCGCTCAAGGACGACCTGCCGCTGATCCGCCGCGACGGCCATTTCGTGCGCGAGGGCTATTCCGACCAGCTCGACGAGTTGCGCGAGCTTTCGGCTGACAGCCGCCGCCTGATCGCGCGGCTGGAGGCCGACTACCAGCTCGAGACCGGCATCAAGTCGCTGAAGATCCGGCACAACAACGTGCTCGGCTTCTTCGTCGACACGACCGCCGTGCACGGCGAGAAGCTGATGGCGCCGCCGCTCAACGCGCGCTTCATCCATCGCCAGACGCTGGCCGGCGCGGTGCGCTTCACCACCACCGAACTCTCCGAGCTCGAGGCCAAGATCGCCTCGGCGGGCGAGCGGGCGCTCGGGCTCGAAAACCAGATCTTCGACGATCTCGCGACCCGCGTGCTCACGGCGGGCGATGCCATCAACGCCGCCGCGCAGGCGATCGCCGCGATCGACGTCGCGGCCGGCTTCGCCGAGCTCGCCGACCGCGAGGGCTATACCCGCCCGGAGATCGACGACAGCCTCGATTTCCGCATTGCCGGCGGCCGGCATCCGGTGGTCGAGCAGGCGCTCCGCGCCGGTGCGGGCGACCCGTTCGTCGCCAACGACTGCGACCTGTCGCCGTTTGCCGCCGGCGGCGCCGAGGCGGGGCGAATCGTGGTCGTGACCGGTCCGAACATGGGCGGCAAGTCGACCTACCTGCGCCAGAACGCCCTGATCGCGATCATGGCGCAGATCGGCTCGTTCGTGCCGGCGGCGAGCGCGCGGCTCGGCGTGGTCGACCGGCTGTTCAGCCGCGTCGGCGCCGCCGACGACCTCGCCCGCGGCCGTTCGACCTTCATGGTCGAGATGGTCGAGACCGCCGCGATCCTGAACCAGGCCGGCAACCGGGCGCTGGTCATCCTCGACGAGATCGGCCGCGGCACGGCGACCTTCGACGGCCTGTCGATCGCCTGGGCGGCGATCGAGCATCTGCACGAAACCAACCGCTGCCGCTCGCTGTTCGCGACCCATTATCACGAGCTGACCGCGCTCGCCGAGCGCCTGCCGCGGCTTGCCAATGCCACCTCGCGGGTGCGCGAGTGGAAGGGCGACGTGGTGTTCCTGCACGAGATCGTGCCGGGCGCCGCCGACCGGTCCTACGGCATCCAGGTCGCCCGCCTCGCCGGCCTGCCGGCGGCGGTGATCACGCGCGCCAAGCAGGTTCTGAAGCAGCTCGAGGAGCACGACCGCAAGCGCCCCGCCGCGACGCTGATCGACGACCTGCCGCTGTTCTCGGCGCTGAAGGCCAAGCCCGTCGAGCCGGAGGTGCCGGCCGCGCCGCCGGCGGCTCCGGGCAGCACGGAAGTCATCGCCGCCCTCGACGCGATCGCGCCGGACGACCTGTCCCCGCGCGAGGCGCTGGAGGCGCTTTATCGGCTGAAGGGCGTGCTGGCAGCGGCGCGGAAAGGCTGAAACGCAGCAGCCCTCAGCCGCCGCGCATCCCCGTAATCTCAAGCCGCGTGGCGGCCCGCATCGGCGCCATAGTAATTGACGTGGCGCTGCGACAGTTGCGCGACCGGCATGATCACGCAGACGTCGGTGGTGCCGAACTGGTGGTCGACCACCGCGCCGTCGCCGATCATCGCGCCGAGGCGCAGGTAGCCCTTGACCAGCGGCGGCAGGGCGTGGAGCGCCTGACGCATGTCGAGGCTCTCCTTGCCCATGCGATTCATGTCGACGTAGCGGCCCGGCAACGCACGGACGGCCCATTCGGCCGAAGCGCCGGCCGTGTGATGCAGGAACGACAGCGGCAGCGCGAGGCGGCGCGGGTCGGTGCCCTCGAGGCTGGCGCAGCCGATCATCACGTCGATGCGGTGGCGCAGGACGTAGGTCCAGATGCCGTGCCAGAGCAGTTCGACCGTGCGCTTGGTGCGGTAGGGCGGCAGCACGCAGGAGCGGCCGAGTTCGAGGAACTCGAGGTCCGGCTTGCGGGCGAACAGCGGCGCGAGGTCGTATTCGTTGGCGGTGTAGAAGCCGTCGAAGCGGTCGGCGACCGACTGGCGCAGCACCCGGTAGGTGCCGACGATCTTCGGCCGCGACTTGCCGAAGGGCTTCGTCTCCATCGCGTCGTGATCGAGCACGAGGATGTGGTCGCAGATCGCGTCGAAGGCGTCGGCGTCGCGGCGGGTCAGCAGCGTCTTGGCGTCGGCGATCGCCGACATCTCTTCATAGAAGACCTGATAGCGCAGCTCCTGCGCACGCTTCACTTCGCCGACGGTGCGGGCGAGACGGACCTCGAGCGAGCCGATCCGGCCCAGCGTCGCGTCCGGCGACGAACCCTTCAGCGGCCCGACCGGCGCCGGCAGCCGGATGCCCGGCAGGACCGGGATGCGGCCGGCGGGCAGATGGCGCTGCGGCATCATGCGGGTGATGAGCTTCAGCGGCTTGAGGGCAGTGGCGGCAGCGGTGGCGGTGCGGGCGGACATTGTTGAACCCTTTGCGACCGCATGGGATTCAACGCGTCGACACGTGATGTGCCCGCGCCGATCGCCGTCCCCCGGTCTCATGCGACGATCTTCTATCGTCTCACCACAGGGTTTTGACAAGTCCATGACAATGTGACGGCTAACCGAAACAACATTGACGCATAGGGAATTACCGCGCAGGGCCACTGAGCCGGTTCAGGACCGGGCGAGGCGCGTCTCGAACAACGCGGCGAGCGCGGCCGAATCGACCGGCTTGACCAGCGTGGCGTCGGCGCCTGCCGCGGTCGCCTCGGCGCGCGAGGCGGCCGTCGCGTCGGCGGTCTGAACGATCGCGAGCAGGCGCGGGCCGGCACCGGTCTCCGCCCCGCTCTCCGTCTCCGCGGCCCGAATGGCCCGGATCGCGGCTGCCCCGCCCATGCCCGGCATGTGCAAATCGGTCAGGAAGGCGTCGAAAGGTCGGCCTTCGGCCCTGCGGCGCGCGACGGCGGCGACAGCGGCGCGGCCGTCGGCCACCACCTCGACGCGGTGGCCCAGGTTCTCCAGCATGGCGCGGCCGAGCAGCGCGTTGATCTCGTTGTCGTCGGCGAGCAGCACGTCGAGCGGGCGACCGATGGCGCGGATCGGCGGCTCGCCGAGATCGGCCTCGCCCGGATCGGCCTCGATCGGGCGCCCGGCCGCGAGCGCGGCGGCGACGCGCACGAGCGAGCGGGCGCGCACCGGCTTGACCAGATGCGCCGCAAAACCAGCGCCACGCAGCCGATCGAGCGACACACGATCGGCCGGCGCGACCAGCACGGCGGCCGGCAGCGTGACGCCGGCAGCGCTCAGCGCGCGCAGGACGAGGCCGGCATCGCCGCCCTCGATGTGATCGACCATGAGCCCGTCGGCGCGGCCGACGAGACTGAGGCCGCGCGGCGACAACGCCTCCGCGGGCGTCAGCACATCGACAGCCGCCCCGAGCGCCATCAGGCGTTCGACCAGTACCGGGGCTTCGATCGGAGAGCCCGAGACGAGCGCAATGCGGCGACCGGCGAGATCGACGGCCGCGGGGGCGCCTCGGCGACGATGCCGAGATCGACGGCGAAGCGGAACGTCGAACCGCAGCCTTCGCGGCTGTCGAGTTCGATCCGGCCGCCCATGCGGTCGACGATCTGGCGGGCGATGGCGAGACCCAGACCGGTGCCGCCGTAGCGGCGGGCCGGGCCCTGCTCGACCTGTTCGAATTCGCGGAAGATGCGCTCGGCGTCGGCGGCCGGCACGCCGATGCCGGTGTCATGGACGGCAACCGCGATGCGGGCAAAGCCCGGCACGGCGTCGGCACGGCGACCGATCTCGATGGTCACGCCGCCGCTGTGGGTGAACTTCACGGCGTTGCCGACCAGATTGATCAGCACCTGCCGGAGCCGGGCCGCATCGGCCATGACCTCGGCCGGCACGTCGGGCGCGATGCGGCCGACCAGTTCGATGCCTTTGCCATGGGCGCGCGGCGCGAGCAGCTCGACGACCTCCTCGACCAGCGCGCCGAGATCGACCGGCGCCTCGGCCAGATCGAGCCGGCCGGCCTCGACCTTGGCGAGGTCGAGCACGTCGTCGACCAGCGACAGGAGGGACGTGCCAGAGGAATGCACCGCGCGGACATAGTTGGACTGGGCCGGCGACAAGGGGCTGTCGGCGAGCAGGTCGGCCATGCCGATGATGCCGTTCAGCGGCGTGCGGATCTCGTGGCTGGCGAGCGCCAGGAAGCGCGACTTGGCGGCGCTGGCGGCCTCGGCCTCGTCGCGGGCCCGGCGCAGCATCGCCTCGGCCTCGAGCCGCTCGGTGACGTCGGTCAACACGACGCTGGCGACCGGCCCGCCGGCGACCGGATCGGGGACACCGGTCTCGGCGACGGCGAAACGGCGCGGACCAACGCAAGTTTGCAGCAGGAGAAGGCTCGCGTCGACCTCGCCCGGTTCGGCCGGCTCGGCGGCGCGAAAGCGGGCCAACACCGCATCGATCGGCTGGCCGCGCAGATCGGGTTCGGCGGGGCCAAAAGTCTGTTCGAAGCGGCGATTGGCGAAGACGATGGCACGGTCGGCGTCGATGGCGAGCACGATATCGCCGGAGGCGCCGAGCAGGCCGCGCCAGTCCTCGACGGCGGCGGCGAGATGCCAGATCCGATCCTGAAGCGCCTCCCGCTCGGCCGCGGCGACGGCATCGGCCTCGAAGCGACCGTCCGGTCAGCCGGGCGACGAGGCCGCCGAGGCCGAGGCCGGCGACGAGGACCGCGGCGCCCTCCGCCGGACCGCCGAGGCCGGCGACGAAGGCGAGCGCGGCGAAGCTCGACACGGCGAGCGTCTGGTCGATCCGGTCGAGGCGGCCGACGAGATCGCGCAGGCGCGCCCGCTCGCGCCGCGCAGCTGGAATCGAGCGGAGCGCCTCGATGTCGTCCGGAGCCGCGCGCGCTCGCCGCCCGGGGGGCGGCGAGGTCGGCTGTGGTGCGCGACGCTTCGGCCGTGCGCGCTTGTCTCGATCGGACGGGCGACATGCCCGGGAGGATGACAGGCGCGCGTTCAGAAACGATTGACGGCGCGGCGACCATTCATGGATCGCCGCACCGTCGGGTTCAGATCGAGGTCCGGTCGGCGCAACCGGAACCGGCTCAGAGAATGAACCGGCTCAGATCGGCGTTGCGGGCGAGATCGCCGATATGATCGCGCACATAGGCCGCGTCGATCGTGATCGTCTCGCCGCCGCGATCAGGCGCGGCGAAGGAGATCTCGTCGAGGATGCGCTCCATCACGGTCTGCAGCCGGCGGGCGCCGATGTTCTCGACCGTCGAGTTGATCTCGACCGCGATGCCGGCGATCTCGTCGATCGCGTCATCCGTGACGACCAGGGTCACGCCCTCGGTCTGCATCAGCGCGACATACTGCTTGATCAGGCTCGCTTCCGTTTCGGTCAGGATCCGGCGGAAATCGCTCTTGTCGAGCGGCTTCAGCTCGACCCGGATCGGCAGACGGCCCTGCAGCTCGGGCAGGAGGTCGGCCGGGGTCGCGACATGGAAGGCGCCGGAAGCGATGAACAGGACGTGGTCGGTCTTCACCGGCCCGTACTTGGTCGCGACGGTCGTGCCCTCGATCAGCGGCAGCAGGTCGCGCTGCACGCCTTCGCGGCTGACGTCGCCGCCGACACGGCCCTCGCGGGCGCAGATCTTGTCGATCTCGTCGAGGAAGACGATGCCGTTCTCCTCGACCGCCGCGATCGCCTCCTGCACCAGAGCGTCCTGATCGAGCAGCTTGTCGCTCTCCTCGGCGACGAGGACGTCATAGCTGTCCTTCACCAGGATGCGGCGCTGCTTCTTCTGACCGCCGAAGGCCTTGCCGAGCATGTCGGAGATGTTCATGACGCCGATCGAGGCGCCCGGCATGCCGGGAACCTCGAAGCTCGGCACCGACGGGCCGCCGGCGGTCACTTCGATCTCGATCTCCTTGTCGTCGAGCTCGCCGTTCCGGAGCTTGACGCGGAAGCTCTCGCGCGTCGCCGGGCTCGACGATTTGCCCACCAGCGCGTCGAGCACACGCTCTTCGGCCGCGAGTTCGGCCTTGGCCTTCACCTCGGCGCGCTTGGAAGTGCGGACGAGACCGATCGCGGTCTCGACCAGATCGCGCACGATCGATTCGACGTCGCGGCCGACGTAGCCGACCTCGGTGAACTTGGTCGCCTCGATCTTGATGAAGGGGGCGTTGGCGAGTTTCGCCAGACGGCGGGAGATCTCGGTCTTGCCGACGCCGGTCGGGCCGATCATCAGGATGTTCTTCGGCAGCACCTCGTCGCGCATCGCGCCTTCGAGCTGCTGGCGGCGCCAGCGGTTGCGGAGCGCGATGGCCACAGCGCGCTTGGCGTCCTTCTGGCCGACGATGAACCGGTCGAGTTCGGAGACGATCTCCCGGGGCGAGAAATTGGTCATCTTGGGGAGCCTCGTGGGGCGCGGGCGATCAGAGAGCGATGCCTCGGGCCCGCGGTACTGGACAGGGGGACGATCTCAGGGGCCGGAGCGGGCGCCGGCCCCGTGTTGGTCGATAACGTTGCTAGATATGTTGGGGCGGCAGGCGGTTCTTCAAAGCGTCCGGCAGCGGCTTCATCACGAAGCCGCGCACCGGGCGCCAGGCGATCCCGAGCACCAGGACGAACAGGCCGACCAGCGTCAGCGCGACTGCCACCGGCGTCTCGCCCGAAAGCGACGATGCCCGCGCGATCAGGAACACGACGCCGGCCAGATAGGACAGCGCCGAGACCAGCAGCGCGCGACGGTCGACCACCAGCGCGACCGCCACCAGCAGCGCGGCGAGCGCGATGATCGCCCAGGCGCTGGACGGCTCGATCGAGCGCGCGGCCCACAGGCCGAAGGGCCCGGCGCCACCCTCGGCGAACTGGCCGAGCACGCCGTGGACGAGCGCCGCCGCTGCGATCATGTGCAGCCAGAACCCGGCCGCCGCGCGGGCCGTGCGCCGATGCGGATCGCTGGCGTCGAAGGCCATGGCGACCGCGAAGGTCGCCAGGCCGTAGACCGCGACGACCTTCAGCGCGTGGGCGGCCGCGAAGCCGGGCGCGAGCTGATAGAGCGCCGTTCCGGTGACGACCGCACCCGCCGCGGCGGCGAGGCCGGCCGCGAACGGCACGCCGAAACGCAACCCGAACAGCACGGAGCCCACCAAGGCGGCACCGGCCGCCGCCGTCACCGACCACGGACCGTCGGGCGCGAACACGTTCGCGTCGATGACGATGCCGAGCGCGAAGCCCGCGGCCAGAACGATCATCGGCAGCCGGGTCCGCCGCCAGAGCCGCAGGGCCTCGGCGAGGCCCCAGACCACCAGCGGCATGAACACCAGCGCGCCGGCGACCGCGACGCCGATGCAGAACAGGATCACGCCGATCGAGAGGAACACCTCGTTGAAGTTCCTCGCGACCTCGACGACCTCGCCCTCCGACGCCGCGTCGTCGGCATCGGCGCGGGCCTTCAGGAAGGCCGCGAGCCGGTCGGCGGTGGCGCGGTCGAGAATGCCGGCGGCGACAGCCGCGGCGAGGTCGTCAGGCCGCATCGGCGAGCGTCTCCACCACGAGGTTCTCGTTGGTATAGACGCAGATGTCGGCGGCGATCTTCATCGCCTTGCGGGCGATCGCCTCGGCGTCGAGGTCGCCGTCGGCGAGCGCGCGGGCGGCGGCCAGCGCATAATTGCCACCGGAGCCGATCGCGGCGATGCCGTGCTCGGGCTCCAGCACGTCGCCGGTGCCGGTCAGGACCAGCGTCGTGGTCTTGTCGGCGACGATCATCATGGCCTCGAGCCGGCGCAAATAGCGATCGGTGCGCCAGTCCTTGGCGAGCTCGACGCAGGCGCGGGTGAGCTGGCCCGGATATTGTTCGAGCTTCGATTCCAGCCGCTCGAACAGCGTGAAGGCGTCGGCGGTCGCGCCCGCGAAGCCGGCGACCACATCGCCGCCCTTGCCGAGGCGGCGCACCTTGCGCGCGGTCGACTTCATCACGGTCTGGCCCATGGAGACCTGGCCGTCGCCGGCGACCACCACCTTGCCGCCCTTGCGGACCGACAGGATGGTCGTCGCGTGCCAGCCCGGGAACTCGGACCGGCCGTTCATCTCGTAACTCATGCGGAAACACCGGGGTTGGACCCGGCCGGAACGGCGCGGACTGGGGCGTCCGGGGCCGTGCCGTCGGTCGGGGGAGGTTTGAAGTCGACCTTATGTAAGCGGGACGACGTGAACTGCAAATGAGCGACGCGGCTGCGCCTGATCCGGCCGGTGAGAGCCGGGCCGGCACTTCAGCCGATCAGCTTGCTGACCACCTTGGCCGTGTAGTCGACCATCGGGATGATGCGGCCATAGTTCAGGCGCGTCGGGCCGATGACGCCGAGCACGCCGACGATGCGGTTCTCCTGATCGCGGTAGGGCGATACCACCAGCGACGATCCGGAGAGCGAGAACAGCTTGTTCTCCGAGCCGATGAAGATGCGCACGCCGTCGCCGCTCTCGGCATTGCCGAGCAGCTGGATCAGGTCGCGGTCGCGTTCGAGGTCGTCGAACAGGAGCCGCAGCCGCTCGAGATCCTCGGCGGCCTTCAGGTCTTCGAGCAGGTTCGCCCGGCCGCGCACGATCAGCTGCTGCGGCCGGCCCTCGGCGGCGCCGGCCCAACTGACCAGCCCGGTCTCGACCACGCGCTGGGTCAGCGCGTCGAGCTCGGCCTGCCGTTCGCGCTGCAGCCGCTCGAATTCGGCGCGCGCCTCGTTGAGCGTGCGGCCGCGGATGTTGGCATTGAGGTAGTTGGCGGCCTCCACCAGCGCCGACATCGGCAGACCGGTCGGCAGGTCGACCAGCCGGTTCTCGACCGACCCGTCCTCGCCGACCAGCACAACGAGGCCGCGCGCCGGCTCCAGCCGGACGAACTCGATATGCTTCAACCGAACGTCGGACTTATGGGCGAGCACGACGCCGGCGCCGCGCGACAGGCCGGAGAGCAACTGGCTCGCCTCGGTCAACACCTGCTCGGTCGAGCGCTGCTCGCCGCCGGCGCGCACCTCGGCCTCGATGCGGGTGCGCTCGTCCTGGCTGAGATCGCCGATCTCCAGCAGTGCATCGACGAAGAACCGGAGGCCCAGTTCGGTCGGCAGCCGGCCGGCGGATGTGTGCGGGGCGAAGATCAGGCCGAGATGTTCGAGATCGGCCATGACGTTGCGCACCGAGGCCGGGGACAGCGTCTTCGACAGGATGCGCGAGATGTTGCGCGAGCCGACCGGCTCGCCGGTGTCGAGATAGGTGTCGACGATACGCTTGAAGATCTCGCGCGAACGCTCGTCGAGCTGGGCGAGGGAGGTCTTCGGGATCTCGGTCACTGGCGGCCTCGGCATTTCGGACCGTGGGGCGGTCCAACCCCGAACATGACCTTCCGGGGGGCGCCTCCGCAAGAGGCGGGATCGCGCGGGCCTCGGGACGGGAGCGATTGACGCTGGGGCCGATCGGAGACAGCATGAATGCGCGTTAACCCTTCGGGATGTTTCACCATGTCCTTTTCGAGCAGGATGCCGGCCCTTGCCCTCGCCTTCGGCCTGATCGCGACCGGGCCGGCCCTGGCCGAGCCTTGCGGCGCCGACAGCCAGCCGTCGCCGGCGAGCCATGACGCCGCCAGCATCCAGTTCTGGAACGGCACCGACTTCCCCAACGACGTGCTCTGGTCGGATTTCCGCGGCGGGCTCAAGAGTTACGGCTCGCTCAGCCCCGACGAGGGCAAGGACCAGCAGACCTACGCCGGCCACGTCTGGTACGTCGAGGTCGACACGCCGCAGGGCCGTCAATGCGTCGGGCCGGTCGCGGTGTCGCGGCGCGGCGGCGAATGTCAGGTGTTCATCAAGCGCGCGGGCGGGCGCTTCACCATGAAGGCGCAGGGCGACTGCGAGTTCTGAGGCTCAAGCTGCCGCCAACTGCGCTCCCGCCCGCGCGAGGGCAACGATCCTCGCGCTCTCGCTTTACCTGCCCCGCCCTTCGGGATAGGGAACGCGCAGCTTTGACAAGTCCGGAACGAGAACCCTATGCGCCCGTCCAAACGAGCCCCCGCCGAACTGCGCCCGATCACCCTGGAGCGCGGCGTCTCCAAATATGCGGAAGGCTCGTGCCTGGTGAAGTTCGGCGACACGCATGTCTTGTGCACCGCGAGCCTCGAGGACGGCGTGCCGTCCTGGCTGCGCGGCCAGCGGCGCGGCTGGGTCACGGCCGAATACGGCATGCTGCCGCGCGCCACCCATGACCGCACCCGCCGCGAGGTCACCTCCGGCAAGCCGTCCGGCCGCACCCAGGAGATCCAGCGGCTGATCGGCCGCTCGCTTCGTGCCGTCGTCGATCTCGAAGCGCTCGGCGAGCGGCAGATCTCGATCGACTGCGACGTGATCCAGGCCGACGGCGGCACGCGCACGGCGGCGATCACCGGCGCCTGGGTGGCGCTGCGCGACTGCCTCGAATGGATGGGCGCGCGCGACATGATCAAGAAGACCGTGCTCAAGGACCATGTCGCCGCGGTTTCCTGCGGCATCTGGAAGGGCGTGCCCGTGCTCGACCTCGACTATGCCGAGGATTCCGTCGCCGAGACCGACGCCAATTTCGTCATGACCGGTACGGGCGGCATCGTCGAGATCCAGGGCACCGCCGAGGGCAAGCCCTTCACCGACGAACAGCTCATGGCGCTGATGGGCCTTGCCAAGGACGGCATCGCCAAGCTGGTCGAGCTGCAAAAGCTCGCCATCCTCTGAGACCCTGCCCGCTCCGCGAGCGCGCGTCCTCTCCGACCCCGAGGCGTCCATGACCCACCGAAAGCTCTCCGGCGGCCGCCTCGTGGTCGCGACCCACAACAAGGGCAAGCTCGCCGAAATCGTCGACCTGGTCGGCCCGTTCGGCCTCGATGCGGTCTCGGCCGGATCGCTCGGACTGCCCGAGCCCGACGAGACCGGCACGACCTTCGAGGCCAATGCCGAGCTGAAGGCACTCGCGGCGGCCAAGGCGTCCGGCCTGCCGGCGCTGGCCGACGATTCCGGCCTCTGTGTCGAGGCGCTCGGCGGCGACCCCGGCATCTATTCGGCGCGCTGGGCCGGTCCCGACAAGGACTTTATGCGCGCCATGCGCAACATCGAAGAGCTCCTGCAGGACAAGGGTGCGACCACGCCGGAGGCGCGCCGCGCCTATTTCGTCGCCGCGCTCTGCCTCGCCTGGCCGGACGGTCACGTCGAGACGTTCCGGGGCGAGGTGCACGGCGATCTCGTCTGGCCGCCGCGCGGCGACAAGGGCTTCGGCTACGATCCGATGTTCCGGCCCGACGGCTACGCCGTCACCTTCGGCGAAATGGCCGCGGAGGAGAAGCACGGCTGGAGCCGCGGCGGACCGGAAGGCCTCAGCCACCGCGCCCGCGCCTTCGCGATCTTCGCGCGCGCCTGCCTGGAATGACCTTGCCCGGATTGCCCTCGTCTGGAATGCCCCGTCTGGAATGCCCCGCCTGGAATGATAGGGCTCGCTTTCCCATCTTGAGATCGGCGCGGCGATGGCGGACCCTGCGGCAGCATCGACGAATCGCAACCGCGCCGCATGGTCCGGCCGAGACGGCCGACTATGGGCCGCCCGTCGATCCGAACGTCCAAGCTTTGAATGGTGGCCGATCCCATGACAGTCGCAGTCACTGCCGCCTCCGTCGCGGGGCGCGCGAACACGAACGCGAGCCATCAGGGCGAAACGAACCGGGGCGCCCCCGGCTTCGGCGTCTACGTGCACTGGCCGTTCTGCGCCGCGAAGTGCCCTTACTGCGACTTCAACAGCCACGTCCGCCACGATCCGCCCGATCAGGCGCGCTACATCGCCGCCTTCAAGGCCGAGCTCGATCACATGGCGGCGCTCGCCCCTGGCCGGACGGTCGATTCGATCTTCTTCGGCGGCGGCACACCGTCCCTGATGGCGCCGAAGACGGTCGGCGCCATCCTCGACCACGTCGCCGCCAAGTGGCGGCTGTCCAAGGATGTCGAGATCACGCTGGAGGCCAATCCGACCTCGGTCGAGGCCGAGCGGTTCAAGGGCTATCGCGCGGCCGGCGTCAATCGCGTCTCGCTCGGCGTGCAGTCGCTGAACGATGCCGACCTCAAGGCGCTCGGCCGGCTGCACGACGTTGCCCAAGCGCTGACCGCGATCGGCATTGCGCGCGAGACCTTCCCGCGCATCTCCTTCGACCTGATCTACGCCCGGCCGCACCAGACGGTCGCGGACTGGCGCGACGAGCTCGGGCGCGCGCTCGCCTTCGCGGCCGATCATTTGTCCGTCTACCAGCTCACCATCGAGGAAGAGACGCGCTTTGCCGATCTTTACCGGCTCGGCAAGCTCGCCGTGCCGGACGAGGACACCGCGGCCGACCTCTACCATGCGACGCAGGAGATCCTGACCGCGGCGGGCATGCCGGCCTACGAGATCTCCAACCACGCCGCGCCGGGCGCGGAATGCCGGCACAACCTCGTCTACTGGCGCTATGGCGAATATGTCGGCGTCGGTCCCGGCGCGCACGGCCGGCTGGCGCTCGCCGACGGCCGCCACGCGACCGCGATCGAGAAGGCGCCGGAGCGCTGGCTGACGCGCGTCTCCGGCCAGGGCCACGGCATGGTCACGGACGAACTGCTGACGCTGGACGAACAGGCCGACGAATACCTCCTGATGGGCCTCCGGCTCAACGAGGGCATCGATCTCGACCGCTACGAGGCATTGGCGGGGCGCACGCTCGATCCGGCACGGCTCGCGAGCCTGGTCGAGCACGGGCTCGCAGTCGTGGTCGAGGATCCGGCGACCGGCGAACGGCGCGTGCGCGCCACGCCGGCGGGCTTCTCGGTACTCGATGCGGTGGTGGCGGATCTCGCGGCGTGAGGAGCGCGGATCCGATACAACCTGAGCGAAATCCTCAAGCTTAACCGCCCCTTAAATCGCCATCTTTAGCCTGCACTCGGGGACGATCGGCACCCGCGCGATCGATCGCGCCGGACCGCGACGAGGATGGCAATGGCTCCGCGAAAGACGCAGCGGCGGGAACCGGTGTTCGAGAGCGACGACGACGCTCCGGACCGGCTGGACCTGCGCCTGCACCCGGAAGACCGCCCCTCGAACGGCCGCGCCGCGTCTCGTGGCGGCAGCGGCCGAGGCGGGCGCGTCGAGCCCTCCGCCTTGTCCTTCGAACCGGAGCTGCGCGCCAGCGCGGCCGCGCGCGCAAGCCCGAACCGGACGACGACGAGGATTTCGACGAGGCGCCGGCGCCGAAGCGCGGCCGGGCCAAGGCCGAGGCGCCCTCAAAAACGAAGCGCCGCATGCCGCGACCGCCGCGCACGACCTTCATGGGCGTGGTGCGCCGGCTGTTCTACTGGGCGATCGTGCTCGGCATCTGGGCCGCGATCGGTGTCGGCGGCATCATCGTCTATTACGGCGCCCACCTGCCGCCGACCTCGGAATGGGCGGTGCCGAAGCGGCCGCCCAACGTCAAGATCGTCGGCATCGACGGCGCGCTGATCGGCAATCGCGGCGACACCGGGGGCGAGGTCGTCAAGCTGAAGGAGATGTCGAAGTACATCCCCGAAGCCGTGATGGCGATCGAGGACCGGCGGTTCTATTCGCACTGGGGCGTCGATCCGATCGGCCTGGTGCGCGCCTTCACGGTCAATCTCGGCTCCAAGGGGCTCGTGCAGGGTGGCTCGACGCTGACCCAGCAGCTCGCCAAGAACCTGTTCCTGACGCCGGAGCGCCATTTCGGCCGCAAGGTGCAGGAGCTGATCCTGTCGTTCTGGCTCGAGAAGACCTACACCAAGGACCAGATCCTCGAGATGTACCTGAACCGCGTCTACATGGGCGCGGGCGCCTATGGCGTCGACGCGGCGGCGCGGCGCTATTTCGGCAAGTCGGCCAAGGATGTGAGCCTAATGGAGGCGGCCATGCTCGGCGGCCTCCTGAAGGCGCCGTCGCGCTATGCGCCGACGCGCAATCCCGACCTCGCCAAACAGCGCGCCTCGGTGGTGCTGCAGGCGATGGTCGACAGCGGCTACATTTCCGCCGAGGAGCGCAAGGCCGCGCTCGACGCGCCGAACACGATCATGACGCATCCGAACGCCGGCGCGGAAAACTACGTCGCCGACTGGGTGATGGACATCCTGCCGAGCTACGTCGGCGCACTCGACAAGGACATCACGGTCGAGACGACGGTCGACGGTTCGCTGCAGATCCTCGCCGAAGCCGCGTTGCAGACGGCGCTGCTCCAGTACGGCGACAAGAAGGACGTCAGCCAGGGCGCGCTGGTCGCGATCGATCCGACCGGCGGCGTCAAGGCGCTGATCGGCGGCATCGACTATTCGAAGAGCCAGTTCAACCGCGCCGTCCAGGCCAAGCGGCAGCCGGGCTCGACCTTCAAGGTGTTCACCTATCTGACCGC
Organism: Ancalomicrobiaceae bacterium S20; assembly: GCA_040269895.1. Lineage (NCBI taxonomy): Bacteria > Pseudomonadati > Pseudomonadota > Alphaproteobacteria > Hyphomicrobiales > Ancalomicrobiaceae > Methyloraptor > Methyloraptor flagellatus. Next base: position 3,934,599 of record CP158568.1, read on the forward strand.
GATGGAACAGGGCCTGACGCCCGACACCATCCGGCCGGACGAGCCGTTCAGCTACAAGGGCTGGAGCCCGAAGAATTTCGAGAAGGAATACAAAGGTCCGATCGCGCTCAAAGACGCGCTGGCGCAGTCGATCAACACGGTCGCGGCCCGGCTCGCGGTCGAGGTCGGGCCGAAGAAGGTCGCCGACACCGCGATGCGCATGGGCATCACCTCGGCCATGATGCCGACGCCGTCGATCGCGCTCGGCACCTCGGAGGTGACGCCGCTCGAGATCACCGGCGCCTATGTGCCGTTCTCGAACGGCGGCTACGGCGTCGTGCCGCATGTGATCGAGCGGATCCGCTCGGCCGACGGCAAGGTGCTCTACGAGCGCAAGGGCTCCGGCCCCGGACGTGTGCTCGATCCGGTGCCGCTGGCCGAAATGAACGTCATGCTGCAGGAGACGCTGATCTCCGGCACCGGCAAGAAGGCCGCGCTGCCCGGCTGGCCGTCCGGCGCGAAATCCGGCACCAGCCAGGATTTCCGCGATGCCTGGTTCATCGGCTACACGGGTCTCCTGACCACCGGCGTCTGGCTCGGCAACGACGACGGCACGCCGACCAAGCGCGCCACCGGCGGCTCGCTCGCCTCGATCGTCTGGCACCGTTTCATGACCGATGCGCTGCGCGGCAAGCACCCCGTGCCGATCCCCGGCGCCGACGGCCGCGTCGATCCGAACGCGGTGCCGGCGGCCCTGCAGCCCGTGCCGGTGCAGCCGGGCCAGCCGGATGCCGCGACGCCGATGGCGAGCGGTCAGCCGACCGCGCCGAGCCCAGCCCCGAACCAGCCGGCTTCGAACCAGCCCGTCGCGCTGGCGCCACTGCCCGCGCAACAGCCGGCGTCGAGTGCCCAACCGGACGCTGGGCGGCCGATCTCGCTCGCGCCCGTCCCCGTGGCTCCCTCGGCCCCGACCCGGCCGGCGCAGCAGCCCACGCCGGCGGCGGCGCAACCCGCACCGCGCCCGGCGCAGACCGTTCAGCCCGCACCGGTCGCGCGTACCCAACAGCAAGCCGTGCAGCCGCAGCCGGTTCAGCCGCAGCCCTACCCGGTCCAGCAGCCGCGACCCTATCCCGCGCAGGCGGCCGTGCCGCCGCAATATGCGACCGGCCGAGCCGTGCCGCAGGCTTATCCCGCGCCCGCGGGCCCGATCCCTCCCGGCACGATCGGCGAGGCGGCGCGCGGTGGCGCGAACGGCCCCGTGCCGCCGCGTCCGGTCGGCCCTCCGGCCGGCTACTCGACCATGCAGCCGAGCCGCGGCGGTCTCGACGGCGTGCTCGACAGCCTGTTCGGGCGGTGAGGGTCGGCCTTTCCCTTCCGGCATTGGACTCTTCCCCCCATCCGTGGCACTGATCGCGGCTCGAAACGAGGCGCGTGTCATGGCGGTCGGGGTAAAGATCTGCGGGCTGAAGACGGAAGAGATGCTGCGGGCGGCGATCGAGGCCGGCGCGGATCAGATCGGCTTCGTGTTCTTCCCCAAGAGCCCGCGCAATGTCAGCGTCGAGACCGCCGCCGGGCTCGCGCCGGTCGCGCGGGGCAAGGTCGAGATCGTTGCGCTGGTGGTCGATGCCGACGATGCGCTGATCGATGCGATTGCGGCACAGGTGGTGCCGGATCTGTTCCAGCTGCACGGGTCCGAAACGCCCGAGCGGGCGGCGGCGATCCGGTCGCGCACCGGTATTCCGGTCATGAAGGTGATCAAGATCGCCGACGCGGCCGACCTCGCGCCGGTTTCGCGCTTCGCGCCGGTGGTCGACCGCTTCCTGTTCGAGACAAAGCCGCCGGCCGATCTCAAGGGCGCGCTGCCGGGCGGCAACGGCGTCACCTTCGACTGGCGACTGATCCGCGGTCTTGACCCCGGACGGCCCCATATGCTTTCCGGAGGGCTCGACGCGGAAAACGTCGCCACCGCGATAGCGACTGCGCAAGCGCCGGCGGTAGACGTCTCTTCCGGGGTCGAGCGGGCGCCGGGCGAGAAGGATCCCGACAAGATCCGCGCCTTCATCCGGGCGGCCCGCGAGGCGGTGGTTCCCGCGTGAGCCGCGGCCGGCCCGCGCCGGAGCACTCCATCCGGGACCGGCTGCCGCCGAAGGCACCGATCCGAACAGTTTTCAGAAGAACAAGGTCTTGTCTCCGGTGAACACGCTAGCGAACACCCTCCGCGCCGGCCCCGACGATCGGGGCTTCTTCGGCCTCTACGGCGGCCGCTTCGTCGCCGAGACCTTGATGCCGCTGATCCTCGAATTGGAACAGGCCTATGAGGACGCCAAGGCGGATCCGGCGTTCCATGCCGAGCTGAAGGCGCTCAACACCCATTACACCGGCCGGCCGAGCCCGCTCTACTACGCCGAGCGGCTGACCGAGCACCTGCGCGAGACAGCGGCTGCGGCTGGCAACAAGGCCGGCGGCGCGAAGATCTACTTCAAGCGCGACGAGCTGAACCACACCGGTTCGCACAAGATCAACAACTGCCTCGGCCAGATCCTGCTCGCCCGCCGCATGGGCAAGACCCGGATCATCGCCGAGACCGGCGCCGGTCAGCACGGCGTCGCCTCGGCGACCGTTTCGGCGCGCTTCGGCTATCCCTGCTTCGTCTACATGGGCAAGACCGACGTCGAGCGTCAATCGCCGAACGTGTTCCGCATGAAGCTGCTCGGCGCGGAGGTGATCCCGGTCACCTCGGGCGCCGGCACGCTCAAGGACGCGATGAACGAGGCCCTGCGCGACTGGGTCACCAACGTCACCGACACCTACTACATCATCGGCACCGCCGCCGGCCCGCATCCCTATCCGGCCATGGTGCGCGACTTCCAGTCGGTGATCGGTGTCGAGACGCGCGAGCAGATCCTCGCGGCGGAAGGCCGTCTGCCCGACGCGCTTGTCGCGGCGATCGGCGGCGGCTCGAACGCGATCGGCCTGTTCCATCCGTTCCTCGACGACGACGTCAAAATCTACGGCGTCGAGGCCGGCGGCCACGGCATCGACGTCGAGAACGGCCATGCCGCCTCGATGACCGGCGGTCGCCCCGGCGTGCTGCACGGCAACCGCACCTACCTGTTGCAGGATGCCGACGGCCAGATCCTCGAAGGCCATTCGATCTCGGCCGGCCTCGACTATCCGGGCGTCGGCCCGGAGCATTCGTGGCTCAAGGACACCGGTCGCGTCTCCTACGTGCCGGCGACCGACAAGGAGGCGCTCAATGCCTTCCAGGTCTGCACCCGGCTCGAAGGCATCATCCCGGCGCTGGAGCCGAGCCACGCGCTCGCCCACGTGCTCAAGCTCGCGCCGACCATGGATCGCGAGCAGATCATCGTCATGAACCTGTGCGGCCGTGGCGACAAGGACGTGTTCACCGTCGCCAAGGCGCTCGGACAGGAGATGTGAGACAGACCATGACCCAGTCCCGCATCACCAAGCGTTTCGCCAAATGCGCCGCCGAGGGCCGGCCGGCGCTGATGACCTATGTCGTCGCCGGCGACCCGGACTACGACGCCTCGCTCGCGATCCTGAAGGCGCTGCCGGCGGCCGGCGCCGACATCATCGAGTTCGGCATGCCGTTCTCCGACCCGATGGCCGACGGCCCGGCGATCCAGGCGGCGGCGCTGCGCGCGCTCCACGGCGGCCAGACGATGATCCGCACGCTCGAGATGGTGCGCGCGTTTCGCGAGGGCGACGCCGAGACGCCGATCGTGCTGATGGGCTACTACAACCCGATCTATTCCTACGGCTGCGAGGCGTTCCTGATCGCCGCCAAGGCCGCCGGCGTCGACGGGCTGATCATCGTCGACCTGCCGCCGGAAGCGGACGACGAGCTCTGCATCCCGGCGATGGCGCACGGCATCCATTTCGTGCGCCTCGCGACGCCGACGACCGACGACAAGCGTCTGCCGGTCGTGCTGAAGAACACCTCGGGCTTCGTCTACTACGTCTCGATCACCGGCATCACCGGCATGGCCTCGCCCGACGCGGCGCGGGTCGCCGGCGCGGTGCAGCGGATCAAGCGCCATACCGACCTGCCGGTCGCGGTCGGCTTCGGCGTCAAGACCGCCGAACAGGCGCGCGAGATCGGGCGCGATTCCGACGGCGTCGTGGTCGGCTCGTCGATCGTCGCGGCGATCGCCGGCAGTCTCGACGCGGCGGGCAAGCCGACGGCCGAGACGGTGCCGGCCGTGACGCGGCTCGTCGCCGAACTCGCCGGCGGCGTCAGGAGCGCGCGCGACGAAGTGGCGGCTTGAGGCAAGCCACTGTCGGCCCCAAAACATTCCCCGGCCGGGTGATCCCGGCCATTCTGAAGGCTCGGGCGATCCCGGCCATCCTCGTGACCAGATCGGCGGCGATGCTCGCGCTCCCGCCGATCGTCCGGAGCAAATCCCGTGAACTGGCTCACAAACGTCGTCCGCCCGAAGATCAAGAACCTCCTCTACAAGAAGGAGGTGCCCGAGAATCTCTGGATCAAGTGTCCGGAGACCGGCGAGATGGTGTTCCATCGCGATCTCGAGGCGAACCAGTTCGTGGTGCCGAGTTCGGGCTACCACATGCGCATCACCGGCAAGGCGCGGCTCGGCCACCTGTTCGACGACGGCCGCTGGGACGCGCTGCCGCTGCCGGCGGTGGTCGCTGATCCGCTCAAGTTCCGCGACGAGCGCCGCTACACCGACCGCCTGCGCGACGCCAAGGCCAAGACCGGGCTCGAGGACGCGATCGTGGTCGGCGCGGGCGCGATCGACGGTCTCGCGGTGACGGCCGCCGTACAGGATTTCGACTTCATGGGCGGCTCGCTCGGCATGGCGGCCGGCGAGGCGATCGTCACCGGCCTGATGAGCGCCCGCGACAAGGGCACGCCCTTCGTGCTGTTCGCGGCCTCGGGCGGCGCGCGCATGCAGGAGGGCATCCTGTCGCTGATGCAGATGCCGCGCACGACCGTCGCGATCCAGGCGCTCAAGGCGGCGAAGCTGCCCTATATCGTCGTGCTGACCAATCCGACCACCGGCGGCGTCACGGCCTCCTACGCCATGCTCGGCGACGTCCATATCGCCGAGCCCGGCGCGCTGATCGGCTTCGCCGGTCCGCGGGTTATCGAGCAGACCATCCGCGAGAAGCTGCCGGACGGCTTCCAGCGCTCGGAATATCTCTACGATCACGGCATGGTCGACATGGTCGTGCATCGCCACCAGATCCGGCCGACACTGTCGCGCCTGCTGCACGTGATGATGAAGAAGCCGCGGCCCGAGACCGCCGGGGCCGCCGTCCCGGCGGTGGCCGCCTGACCAGCTGATCAATGCGGGCTCGCTCCCGCGGGAGCCGTTCGATCGATGAACCAGTCCGCGCTCGACGCGCTCCTCGGCCGTCTGGAAATGGCGATCCCCGCGGGTTGGGATCTCGGGCTCGACCGCATCACGCGGCTGCTCGCGCGGGTCGGTGACCCGCATTTGAGGCTGCCGCCGGTCATCCATGTCGCCGGCACCAACGGCAAGGGGTCGACCACCGCGTTCCTGCGCGCGATCCTGGAGGCCGACGGCAAGAGCTGCCACGTGTTCACCTCGCCGCATCTGGTGCGCTTCAACGAGCGCGTCCGCATCGGCCGGCCCGGCGGCGGGCGGCTCGTCTCGGACGACGAGATCGTCGCCGCGATCGAGGCAGCGGAGCGCGCGAACGGGTCGGATCCGATCACCTTCTTCGAACTGTCGACGGTCGCGGCCTTCATGCTGTTCGCCGAGCATCCGGCCGACTACACGCTGGTCGAGGTCGGCCTCGGTGGCCGGCTCGATTCGACCAATGTCGTGCCGACGCCGCTCGTCTCGGTGATCACCTCGATCTCGATCGACCACGAGAAGTTCCTCGGCGACACGATCGAGAAGATCGCGGGCGAAAAGGCCGGCATCATCAAGCGCGGCGGCCGCGTGGTGTCGAGCCCGCAGGTGCCGGCGGTCGAGGCCGTGCTGCGGCGCAAGGCGGATCGCGAACGCGCGCCGTTCTTCAACGGCGGCGAGGACTGGACGGCGACGGCCGAGAACGGCCGGCTGGTCTATCAGGACGAGATGGGCCTGCTCGATCTCGTGCCGCCGCGCCTGCTCGGCCGGCACCAATACATCAACGCCGGCACGGCGATCGCCACCTTGCGTGCCGCCGGCATCGCGCCCGACGCCGAGACGATCTCGCGCGGACTGGTCGGAGCCGAATGGCCGGCGCGCATGCAGCGGCTCTCGTCCGGCCCGCTGACCGAGCAGGGACCGGCCGGCGCTGAGGTCTGGCTCGACGGCGGACACAATCCCGGCGCGGGCGTGGTGGTCGCCGAGGTGATCGGCGATCTGGAGGAACGCGTCTCGCGGCCGTTCTTCATCATCGCCGGCATGCTGGAGACCAAGGATCCGATCGGGTTCTTCCAGCCCTTTGCAGGCCTCGCCCGGCACGTGTTCACGGTGCCGATCCACGGCGGCCACAAGGCGCGCAGCCCGGAGGATCTGGCCGCGACCGCGCGGGCGGCCGGGCTCTCGGCCGAGCCGGTCGACAGTGTCGAGGCCGCCCTGCAGCTCATTGCGCGCAACTGGCGGCTGGAGCCGTCTCCGCGCATCCTGATCTGCGGCTCGCTCTATCTCGCCGGCGAAGTGCTCAAGGCCAACGACTGCATCCCGGCCTGACGAGGCGTCTGTACCGGGACGACGGGGCCGCCGGAAACGCGCCGGAAATCGATCTCGCGCGATCGTGACCGGAGCCTGTCGGCTCCGCTCGCATGGCATGGCACCTGCGACTTGCATTCCCGCATCGCAGCATGAAGGGTGCCGGCGCCGCATCGCGCGGCGCCCTACCCACTTCCCCCGCCGGACGCCCCCACCGTGCTGAAGCCCGATACCTTCGCCCTGACCGCGTTGCTTGCTGCGCTGACCGCGCTCGGGCCGCTCTCCACCGACATGTACCTGCCGTCGCTGCCGGCGATGACCAAGGCGCTCGGCACCGACATTCCCTCGGTGCAGCTCACCCTGTCGGCCTACATGTTCGGCTTCGCGCTCGGGCAGATTGTCTACGGCCCGCTCTCCGATCGCAACGGCCGGCGTCCGGTGCTGCTCGCCGGCATGGCGCTCTATGTCGTGGCCTCGCTGGTCGCGGCGACGGCGTGGTCGATCGAGGCGCTGATCGCGATGCGCTTCGTGCAGGCCTTCGCGGCTTGTGCGCCGGTCGTGATCGGCCGATCGATCGTGCGCGACCTCTATCACGGCTCGCGCGCGGCGCGGGAACTCGGCCTCATGGGCACGATCATGGGCGTCGTGCCGGCGGCCGCGCCGCTGCTCGGCGCGCTGGTCGAGACCTTCGCCGGCTGGCGGCTCAACTTCGGCCTGATGGCCGCCGCCGGCGCCCTGATCGCCACGATCGCCGCGCTCCGGCTGCCGGAGACGCTGCATACGCGTGCCGAGGGCCGCTTCTCGATCCCGACCGTGATCGGCGATTTCCGCCATCTGCTCCGGCATCCGAGCTTCCGGCTCAACGTCACCATCATGTCGGTGGTGTTCGGCGGCCTGTTCACCTTCATCTCGGGCTCGTCGTTCATCCTGCAGGAGATGTATGGCCTCGCCGAGATCACCTACGGCATCGCCTTCGGCGCCTGCGCCTGTGCCTTCGTCTCCGGCACGCTGATCGGCCGGCGGCTGATCGGTCGGCGCGGCATCGACCGCACGATCGCGATCGGCACCTGGTGCGCGACCGCCGGCGGCTGGATCATGCTGGCCGCGATCGGCCTCGGCTCGCAGCTTTGGGGGCGCAACCCGTTCGAGGTGATCCTGCCGATGATGCTCTACATGATCGGGGTCGGCATGACGCAGCCGCTCGCCATGGCGCGCGCGATGATGCCGTTCCCGAGCCACGCCGGCGCCGCCTCGTCGCTGTCGGGCTTCGCGCAGATGACCTTCGCGGCGCTGGTCGGCGTCGGCGTCGCCGCGCTGCTCGAATGGGCGGCGGCGCCCTGGCCGCTCGCCGCCTCGCTCGCCGTCATGGGCACGATCGGCGCGCTGGCGGAATGGGCGCACGGCCGCCATGCGGCGCCCGCCGCCGGACACTGATCTCGTCCGCGTCAGCCACGGACGCTCGGTCAGCTTGCCGAAAGGCCACTTCGGCTATGGTCCGCCCGACAGGATCCGGGCATGATCATTCCGACGCCGTTCGCGGCAGCCTTGCTTTGTTGTAGCCTCGCCAGCGCGACGGCCGCGCATGCGGACGGCCTCGGGCCGGAGGATGCGTTGCGCGGCGTCGATCGCGGGCAGATCCGGCCGCTCGGCCAGATCCTCGCGGCCGCGGGGGTCGACGAACAGAGGTCGCGGCTGGTCGAGATCTCACTCGTCACCGAGCGCAGCCGGCTGGTCTACACCGTGACCGTCCTGTCGGAAAACGGCCGTTATCGTGTCCTGAAACTGGATGCGGCGACGGCGAAGATCCTCACCGAGGAGACGAAGTAGGCATGCGCGTTCTCGTGGTCGAAGACGAAGACCGGATCCGGCGGGACATCGCCGTCCAACTGCAGCACGCCGGCTATGTCGTGCGCGAGGCTACCGACGGCGAGCAGGCCTGGTTTCTGGGCGATACCGAGGATTTCGACGCCATCGTGCTCGATCTCGGCATGCCGAAGCTCGACGGGCTCGCCATCCTCAAGCGCTGGCGCGATTCCGGGCGCGACTTCCCGATCCTGATCCTGACCGCGCGCGGCAGCTGGACCGACCGCGTCGAAGGCATCGACGCCGGCGCCGACGACTATCTGGTCAAGCCGTTCCGCATGGAGGAGCTGATCGCGCGCACCCGCGCGCTGATCCGCCGTTCGGCCGGGCGCTCGAACCCGGTCCTGACCGCACAGGGCGTGACGCTCGACACCCGTCGCGCCCGCGCGCTGGTCGACGGCACGCCGGTCGCGCTGTCGCCGCTCGAATTCCGCCTGCTCTCCTACCTGCTGCACCACCGCGGCCGCGTGGTCAGCCGGCCGGAGCTGGTCGAGCACATCTATCATGCCGACGTCGAGCCGGGCTCCAACGCGCTCGAAGTGCTGATCGGCCGCGTGCGCAAGAAGGTCGGCGCCGACCTGATCGAGACGCGGCGCGGCCACGGCTATCTGGTGCCGACCGAGTGACGGTTTTCCGCCCGGCGGCGCCGGTGCACACCCACCGGAACGGGATCGGTCCTTGAACGACGAGACGACGGAACCGGACACCCAGGTCGAACCCGCCCCGGTCGAACAAGGCCGCGGCGCCTGGCGACGGCGCGGCTCGCTGCGGCTGCGCCTGCTGCTCGCCTCGGTCGTCTCGGCGCTGCTGGTGGTCGCGGCGGCCGGCGTCACGCTGGTCGTGCTGTTCGACCGCCATGTCGAGCGTCGCATCGAGCGCGAGCTCGACGGGCACCTCGATCAGCTCGTCTCGTTCTTCCGGCTGACCTCCAACGGCAAGCCCGCCGTCGAGGGCGAACTGTCGGATCCGGATTTCCGGCGCCCCTATTCCGGGCTCTACTGGCAGGTCGAGGAGAACGGCGCCGCCATCCTCCGGTCGCGGTCGCTGTGGGACTTCGTGCTGGCGCCGAGCCCGCAGACCGGCGCCGAGCCGGCGATCCGCTCCGGCATCGGTCCGAACAAGCAGCATCTGGTCACCCAGTATCGGCATGTCGTCCTCACCGATCCCGCCGATCCGACGCGCACGCGGACCTTCGCGCTCGTCGTCGCCGAGGATCGCGCGGAGACCGACGAGCTCCTGCGCGAGTTCACGATCGAGGCCGTGGTGTTCCTGAGCGCGCTGGTGATCCTGCTCATCGTGGCGGCGCAGTTCCAGGTGTCGATCGGCCTCAGACCGCTCGCCCGGCTGCGCGGCATGGTGCTCGATATCCGGCGTGGCCAGTCGAGCCGGCTCGACGGCTCGTTTCCGGACGAGGTCCAGCCGTTGGTCGAGGAACTGAACGGGCTGATCGGCGTGCAGCAGAAGGCGATCGAGCGCGCCCGGGCGCGCGCCGGCGATATGGCGCATGGGCTGAAGACGCCGCTCGCGGTGATCGCCTCGCAGATCCGCGCGCTCGAACAGGGCCACGAGGATGAAGCCGCGCGCGTCATCGAGGGCGAGGTCATGGGTATGTCGCGCTTCGTCGAGCGCGAGCTCGCCCGCGCGCGCATCTCGGCGCATCCGGTCGGGCGCGGGCTCGATCTGCTCGCCGCGATCGATCGTCTCGTCCGCGCCATGCAGCGCCTGCCGCGCGGCGACGAGATCGAGTGGCGCGTGCAGATTCCCGAAGAGCTGCAGATCGCGGTCCATCGCGAGGACGCCGACGAGATCTTCGGCAACCTGCTCGACAATGCCCGCAAATGGGCACGCAAGCGCGTCACCGTCACCGCGCGGATCGCTGGCGGCCGGGTGGTGACGACGGTGTCGGACGACGGCCCCGGCGTGCCGGCGTCCCGGCGGGAGGCGGTGCTGCTGCGCGGGCACCGCCTGGACGAGAGCGTGCAGGGCTCCGGGCTCGGGCTCTCGATCGTCGACGACCTCGTAGCGAGCTATGGCGGCGACCTGTCGCTCGGCGATACCGTCGGCGGCGGGCTCAAGGTCGAGCTCAGCCTTCCGGCGACCGCGGCCGGCTGAACCGCGCCGAACGAGCGAACCTGCCGAACAAACGAAAAGGGCCGGAGCGACGCGGCCCCGGCCCTCTCAATTCCCGCCCGATGCCGGGCCTGCCGGCTCAGGCGCCGCGGCCGAACTGCTGCGGCGCCGGGTCGATCACCTTAGCGCCGCCGGCGCCGATCTCGTAGACGGCGAGGCCGCGCTCGCTAGTGCCGTCGGCCTTGAACCGGAACAGGCCGGTCTTGCCGATGAAGCCCGAGCGCGACAGCATGATCTCGTCGCGGAACGGCTGCGGCCCGGCCTTGCGCTCCAGCCCGGCGGCGAGGAACACCGCCTCGTAGCCGAGCACGCCGAGCGACCCCGGATCGCTGTTGAAGGCGGCGCGGTAACGGCGCTTGAAGTCCTCGATGCCGGTCGCATCCGCCGCCGGGAACCACGCACCAGCGAGTGCGGGCGCCGCGAAGGCGGTCTGCTCGTTCCAGCGGCCGGTGCCGAGGATCTTGACCTTGTTCTTGTCGAGACCCGCCGCCGTCATCGCGGAGACGATCTGAGCGGCATTGCCGGCGGCATCGGGCACGAAGACCGCGTCGATCTGGCCCCCGAGCTTGGCGATCGCCTGCGCCTTGGCCTGCATGTCGTTCGGATCGGCCTTGTAGCGCTCGATGGCGAAGGCGCGGACGCCGGCCTGCGCGGCGGCCTGGCGGAAGGCCGCCTCGGTGACGAGGCCGAAGGCGTCGTCCGGCACGATCGCGGCCATGGAGCGCCGGCCCTTGGCGGCGGCGTAGGAGACGATGCGCTCGACGTCGGTCGAGGGCAGGAAGCCGATCAGGTAGACGCCGCGCGTCGCGACGCTGGTGTCGGTGGTGAAGGTCACGACCGGAATGCCGGCCTGCCGCGCCGGGCCGGCGGCACCGCGCGCCGCAACCGCGTTGAGCGGGCCGATGATCAGCGACGCTCCCTCGCCGATCGCCTGCGAGGCCGCGGCCTGGCCGCCCTCGGTCGTGCCGCCGTCGTCCTTGATCAGGATCTGGACGTTGGCACCCTGGAAATCGCGCAGTGCGAGGTCGGCGGCGTTGCGAAGCTGCTGGGCGACCTGACTGGACGCACCACCCGCAGACATCGGCAGGATCATCGCGACCTTGACGGAACCCTGGCCGAGCGTGTCGCCGCCGGGGGTGACGGGACCGGGCCCCTGTGCGATAGGCTGACCGGACGGCCGGTCGAACAGACCGGTCGACGTCGTGCTGCCGCCGCAGCCCGCCAGCAGCAGCGCGAGACCGGTTGCGGCGAAAGCGGCGACCGCGGACAATCGGCGCTTCACTTCGAGGGGTCTTGTGGAACCTGCCACCGTTTCGGCCTCCCTGGTGCTTCCGGTGGTCGATATCCGATGGCTGTGCAGACAACCATCGGATATCGACCACGTCTCGACGAGTTGACGGTTCGATCGCACCGTCAAGCCCCATCGCCCGATCGCGGCCGTTTCGGCCTTGGCGACAAGGAGATGTGATCAGCGAGGGTAGCACGGCGGATTGTGGCCGCAGGATGACGGCAAGTCAAAAGAACCCCGGTATCCCCAACCCGCCGGACCGTGTCGCAACGTCCCTCGGCGATCTGAAATCACAAGGAATTCCGGCGGAATTCCGATCCGAACGACGAGTTCGCCCCATGTCCGAGCGTTCCCCAGAGCCGACCCGCGCCTTTCATATCGATGCCAACCGATTCGCGGCGCCGCGACTAGATCCGGCGCTCTACGTGGTGGCGACGCCGGTCGGGCATCTGGCCGACGTCACGCTGCGCGCGCTGGAGACGCTCGCCGCCGCCGACCTCATCGCCTGCGAGGATACGCGCGTTACGCGCGTACTCACCGACCGCTACGGCATCCACACGCATCTCGTCTCCTACAACGACCACAACGCGGCCGAGCGGCGGCCGCGGCTGATCGCGGCGATCGCCGAGGGCAAGGCGGTGGCGCTGGTCTCCGACGCCGGGACCCCGCTCGTCTCCGATCCCGGCTTCAAGCTGGTGCAGGAGGTCGCCGCGGCCGGCCACCGTGTGGTGCCGATCCCCGGCGCCTCGGCGATGCTGGCGGCGCTGGTCGCGGCCGGGCTGCCGTCGGACACGTTCCTGTTCGCAGGCTTCCTGCCGGTGAAGCTCGAAGCGCGCCGGCAGCGGATCGAGGAGCTCGCCCCGGTCCGGGCGACGCTGATCTTCTACGAATCGCCGCATCGGCTCGACGAGACGCTCGCCGATCTCGCGACCGTGCTCGGTCCGGATCGACCCGGCGTGGTGGCGCGCGAGCTGACCAAGACCTTCGAAGAGGTCGTGCGCCTGCCGCTCGGCGAGCTCGCCGCCCGCTATGCCGCGACGAAGCCGAAGGGCGAGATCGTGGTGCTGGTCGGCCCGCCGGGCGCGGAGGCGCCGGCGGGGGCCGACGACGTCGATCGGCTGCTCGGCCTCGCCCTGTCGCGCCTACCGCCCGGCAAGGCGGCGGCCGAAGTCGCGCGGCTGACGGGGCAGGACCGCAAGGCGCTCTACGAGCGGGCGCTGGCGCTGAAGCCCGGCGCGGAGGCGCCATCCAAGTAATACGCGGAAGCGCCATCCAAGTGATGCGCGGAGGCGCCGTCCAAGTGAAGCCTGGACACGCCATCGAAGAGAGGACCGCATGCCGCCCCGCTCGCCAGACCGCATGCCCCGTGCCCCGGCGCCACCGTCCGAAGAGCGCCGGCGCGCCTATCGCTGGGGCCTGTCGGCCGAGACGCGCGCGGCCTGGCTGCTGCGCCTGACCGGCCACCGGATCCTGGCGCGGCGGTTCAAGCTGCCGATCGGCGAGATCGACCTGATCGCCCGACGCGGCCGCACGGTCGTCTTCGTCGAGGTCAAGGCGCGCGACAGCCGCGAGGCGGCGATCGAGGCGATCACGCCGAAGGCGCGACGCCGGATCCTCGCCACCGCCGATGCGTGGGTGGCGCGCAATCCCGCCTTCGCCGATCACGACCGCCGCTTCGATCTCGTGCTCGTGCTGCCCGGCCGGCTGCCCGAGCACCTGCGCGACGCGTTCCGCGCCGATGATTGAGCCGGCGCGGAAAGGCAACGGTCGCCCGTCGCCGGCTTCAAGGCCCCGCTCCAGCCGGGCCGGCATTCGCCGGTGCGGCGTTGTCGCCAACAGACCGAAGGGCTAAGAGGGTTCAGCCGTTCGCCCAACCGGGGATGCAAGCCCATGTCGCTCGACGTCGCGGTCCAGATGGACCACATCGCCTCCATCAAGATCCGCGGCGACTCGACCTTCGCCCTGATGCTCGAAGCGCAGGCGCGCGGGCATCGGCTGTTCCACTACACCGCCGAGCGGCTGGGACTCCTGAACGGCACGCTCTACGCGACCGTCGAGCCGGTGACGGTCCGCGACGTCGAGGGCGATCACTTCACGCTCGGCGCGCCCGAGCGCATCGATCTCGGCCGCATGGACGTCGTGCTGATGCGGCAGGATCCGCCGTTCGACATGCATTACGTGACGGCGACGCACCTGCTCGAGCGCATCCATCCGAAGACGCTGGTGGTTAACGATCCGGCGCATGTCCGCAACGCGCCGGAGAAGATTTTCGTCACCGAGTTCCCGGACCTGATGCCGCCGACGCTGATCACGCGCGACCTCGCCGAGATCAAGGCTTTCCGCGCCGAGTACAAGGACATCGTGGTGAAGCCGCTCTACGGCAACGGTGGCGCCGCCGTGTTCCGCGTGCGGCCCGAGGACGAGAACTTCGGCTCGCTGGTCGACCTGTTCGGCACGACCTGGCGCGAACCCTGGGTCGTGCAGCAGTACCTGCCGGCCGTGCGCGACGGCGACAAACGTATCATCCTGGTCGACGGTGTGTTCGCCGGCGCGGTCAACCGCGTGCCGGCGCCGGACGACCTGCGCTCGAACATGGTGCGCGGCGGTCAGGCGGCGGAAACGGAACTCTCCGACCGCGAGCGCGAGATCTGCCACCGGATCGGCCCGGCACTGCGCGAGCGCGGCCTGATCTTCGTCGGCATCGACGTGATCGGCGGCAACCTGACCGAGATCAACGTCACTTCGCCGACCGGCATCCGTGCCGTGCGGCGGCTCGGCGGCCCGGATATCGCCGCCCTCGTCTGGGACCGGATCGAGGCGCCGCCGCGGGCGCCTGAGCACGCGGAGACGGAGGAGGTTCGCATGGATGCGCTGCCGGACGCCGCCGGAACCGGGGCCTCGCCGACCGACGGCGCGCTCCGCCGCGTCGCCGGCCGACTGCGCGCCGTCGCGGCCGTTTTCGCCGCCTTCGCCGGGCTCGGCCTGACGCCGGCCGCCGCCGATCTCCGGATCGCCATCGTGCCGCCGACCGCCGGCGCGCCGTTCTTCGAGCAGATCCGCGACGGCTGCGCCGAGCGCGCCAAGGCGCTCGGCTCGATCGAATGCCTGTTCGTCGAGCCCGGCGTCGACGGCCGGCCGGCCGATCAGGCGGCCGTGCTCACCGGCCTGATCGAAGCCAAGATCGACGGCATCGCGCTGTCGCCGGGACCGCAGCCCGCCGTGGCGGCGGCCATCGCGGCGGCGACCAAGGCCGGCATCGCGGTCGTCACCTTCGATGCCGACCTGCCGAACTCCGGCCGGCGTGCCTTCATCGGTACCAACGCGCGCGACTTCGGCCGCTCGCTCGGCGCCTCGCTGAAGCGCTGGAAGCCGAAGGGCGGCCGGTTCGCGATCCTCAGCGCCGATCCGAAAGCGCCCAACCTCGCCGAGCGCGTCGCCGGCGTGCGCGATGCGCTCGACGCCGGCTGGACCGAGATCCCGTCCTCGCCGCTGATCACCACCGGCGATTTCCGCGACGCGGTGCGCGTGCTCGACGCCACGCTCGGCGCCGAGCCGACGCTCGATGCGATCGTCTCGGTCGGGGCCTGGCCGATGCTCGCCGTCGACGACTGGCGCGAGCTGGTCGCCAAGTACAAGCAGCGCTTCGATCAGGCACAGGTCGTCGTCGTGGTCGCCGACGCGCTGCCGGTGCAGATGGATCTGGTCCGCGAGGGCCTCGGCCATGTGCTGGTCGGCCAGCGGCCGAAGGACATGGGTTCGCGCGCCGTCGATTTGCTGCTCGCGCTGTCGCACGGCAAGCGCGTGCCCGAAATCGTCTATGTCGGCTTCGACACCTACACGCGGCTCGATCTGGTGAAGCCGAAGGACGAAGCCCCGAAGCCGGCCGAGACGGGCGCCCCGACCGTGCTCGCACCGACGTCCCCCGCAACGTCGTCCGCGGCAACACCCGCCCCTCGGCAACGGCTCCCGCCGCGCCGCAGGCGAACCGTCCTGCGGCCGGCGCGGCGCCGGCGCGAGCCGAGCCCGCGATCAGGTCGCCGCAAGGCGGCTGCGCCGCCCCGCGCAACAGCCGGCGCGACCGCAGGCGATCACGCCCTGAGCGCGACGCGCCGGGCCCCGCGGGGCGCCCGGCCCCTTTCGTTTCTCTCTCCGAAATGGCTTGGCAAATCACATAAGTCTGTGCTTATGTGATGTCATGATCGAGAACGACGTCTTCCGTGCCCTCGCCGATCCGACCCGCCGAGCGATTTTCGATCGCCTGGCGGGGGGCGCCATGAACGCGAGCGCGCTACGGCAGGGTCTGGACATCAGCCAGCCGGCCATGTCGCAGCATCTCGCCGTCCTGCGCGACGCCGGTCTGATCCGGCAGGAGCGTGACGGGCGTTTCGTCAACTACGAGGTCGATCCCGACGGCCTGGCACTGATCGCCCAGTGGCTGGCGAAGTACCGCGCCTACTGGCCGGCACGGATCGATGCCCTGAAAGTCTTGCTGAAGGACATGGACCAATGACCGATGCGACGGCCACAGGGCATGACCATGCCGGGGTCGAACTCGAGTACGATCTCGACGCGCCGCCGCAGAAGGTGTGGCGCGCACTCAGCGTGCCCGAACTGCTCGATGCGTGGCTGCCGGGCGGCGCCTTGGCCGAACCAGACCCGGTCACGGTCAGGCCGGGCGAGGAGATCCGCTATCGGATGCGCGAAGAAGGCCCGCCCTTCCTGGAAAGCACGGTGACGTTCCGTATCGCGCCCAATGCGGCCGGCGGCACGCGGCTCAGGATCATCCACGCGCTCGACGATGGCCGCCTGGCCCGTATGACCAGGGCGGCGGCCAACGGCAACAGCCCGGCCCACGCCCTGGCGGCCTGAGGTCGACCCTTCGTCCTCGCCTTCTTTCCTCCTCTGACGATCGGAGTTCGCCGATGCGCGAAGCGATGCAACTCGTCCCAATGGTGGTCGAACAATCGAGCCGCGGCGAACGCTCGTTCGACATCTACTCGCGGCTACTGCGCGAGCGGATCATCTTCCTGAACGGCGAGGTGAACGACACCGTCTCCGCCCTGGTCTGTGCGCAGCTGCTGTTTCTGGAAGCGGAAAACCCGCGCAAGCCGATCAATCTCTATATCAACTCGCCCGGCGGCGTGGTGACCAGCGGTCTGGCGATGTACGACACCATGCGCTACATCCGCGCGCCCGTGCACACGCTGTGCATGGGGACGGCGCGATCGATGGGATCGTTCCTGCTCATGGCCGGCGAGCCGGGCGAACGGGCCGCGCTGCCGAACGCCAGCATCCTGATCCACCAGCCGTCCGGCGGCTTTCAGGGGCAGGCGTCGGACATGCTGATCCACGCCGAAGAAATCAAACGCACCAAACAGCGCATGACGCGGCTCTACGCCGAGCATTGCGGCCGCTCTTACGAGGACTTCGAACACGCGATGGATCGCGACCGGTTCATGACGCCCGAAGAAGCGCTCGAATGGGGCCTGATCGACCGCATCCTGGAGAGCCGCGCCGACGAGCAGGCCGCCTGAAGGCCCGCAAGGGCGCTGCCTGAAGCCGCGTTTCGGCGAACTCGACCGGCCCTCGGCCGGACCCGCCTCATCGCGTCCAGGTCGCGACGATCTGGTTGCCGAAACGCACGGTGGTCACGCCCGCGGTATCGGTGCGGACGTTGAAGCATTTTTCGCGCGGGGAGCCGGTCCAGCGCGAGCAATAGCCTTCGGCGATCACACGCCAGAAGCCGTGGGTGACCGAGCCCTTCTTGCCGATCGGCGTGCGGGTCGACTTGCCGTCGGCGGTGAACACGAGCTTGAAGGCGGCCCCTTCGGGCGAGGTCGAGGTGAACGGCCGGCCGTCGAACCACCCCGTCTTGATCTCCTCGCCGGAGAGCTTTTCCGGCAGCGTCGAGACCTTGTCGCCGGGCTTGACGATCGCCGGCGTCGCCGGCTTCAGCGGCACGGCCGGACCGGCGACGTCGGGGGTCGCGACCTGCGGCGTGGTCGGCGCGACCGGCGCGGGCGCGGTGGCGGTGCCCGGCGCCTTCGGCTGCGGCGTGTTCGGCGCGGCGGGCGTGGCGGCCGGGGCCTTGACCGCCGGCGCCTTCGGGGTGGCGAGGGGCTCGAGCGCGGAAGGCTGCTTGGCCGACGGAGCCTCGAGCGGGATCAGCCCCTTGGGCAGACCCGTCGCCGGGTCCGACTGGGCGAGGCAGGCGCCTGCCCCGGCGACAACCACCAGAGACACCAAAGCGGTCCGGGCGCACGCCCGGCCGGCCGCAACTGCAAATGCCATGGTCCAGCCCCGGTCTTTCCGACTTCCTGTTCCGAACTGCTGTTCGTCCTGTCCGATATCGCCCCGACGCGGGTGGCCTCCCCACGGGGCCGCCGTTCAGAGCATGGACGGCAGCACGCGATCCGGCGGACGGTGGCCGTCCATGTAGGTCTTGATGTTGATGATCACGCGCTCGCCCATGTCGATGCGGCCCTCGACGGTCGCCGAACCCATGTGCGGCAGCAGCACCACGCGCGCAGACTTGGCGAGCTTCGGATTGACCGCCGGCTCGTGCTCGAACACGTCGAGACCGGCTCCGGCCAGTTCATCGGCGTCGAGCATGCGCGCGAGCGCGTTCTCGTCGATGACCTCGCCGCGCGCGGTGTTGACGATGTAAGACTCCGGCCGGATCAGCTTCAGGCGGCGGGCACTGAGCAGGTGATAGGTCGCCGGCGTATGCGGGCAATGGATCGAGATGACGTCCATGCGGGCGATCATCTGGTCCAGGCTCTCCCAATAGGTCGCCTCGAGTTCTTCCTCAACCACGCCCGGCAGGCGGCGGCGGTTGTGATAATGGATCGACATGCCGAACGCCTTGGCGCGGCGGGCGACGGCCTGACCGATCCGGCCCATGCCGACGATGCCGAGGCGCTTGCCCCAGATCCGGTGGCCGAGCATCCAGGTCGGCGACCAGCCCTTCCAGCCGTCGGACTGCATCACCTTGATGCCCTCGGCCATGCGGCGCGGCACGGCGAGGATCAGCGCCATGGTCATGTCGGCGGTGTCTTCGGTCAGCACGCCCGGCGTGTTGGTGACCGTGATGCCGCGATTGAGCGCCGTCTGCACGTCGATGTTGTCGACGCCGTTGCCGTAGTTGGCGACCAGCCGGAGCTGCGGCCCGGCCTGACTGAGCACGGCGGCATCGAGATGGTCGGTGACGGTCGGCACGAGCACCTCGGCGGTCTTCACCGCCTCGACCAGCTCGGCCTGTGTCATGGGTTTGTCTTCGATGTTCAGCCGGGCGTCGAACAGCTCCCGCATGCGGGTCTCGATCACGTCCGGCAGCCGGCGCGTGACGACCACCAACGGCTTCGACTTCGGCATGGACAGACGCTCCCACTTCCCTTCGTGACGGTCACGCGTCGGCTCTCCGGGGCCTCGCGCCACCTGCGGCCCGCGCAGTGTAGCGATCGAGAGACACCGTCCGGATGACGGACCGGCCGTTCAATTGTCGTTAACCCCACCGCTTCCAGAGTCGGACCGGTTGCGGCATGGTCCCGTCCCTCTGTACCAGAAGCCCGGCAAATGACAATTCGCCGGAATTCCGCCCGGACCCGGCCTTTCGTCGCGTGCCGGGCCCGCGTCGCCCGGAAACCGCCCGCCGGGCCGGCAATCAGGGGCCGCCGACCGCGGCATTCGTTCCGGTTCGCCGCCGGCTTGCGTCAAGGATCCTGCTCGACATGCTGAATGCCCTCGCTCGCTATGCGCTGATCGCAATGCTCGCCGTCGGTTCCGGTGCGAGCCCCGCCTCGGCGCAGGGCATCCAGCGCGGCCCGAGCGGCTATCCGTTGCCGCGCTTCGCGAGCATCAAATCCTTCCCCGTCAATGTCCGGCAGGGGCCGAGCCGCGATCACGACGTCGCTTGGACCTTCATGCGGGCGGGCGTGCCGGTCGAGATCACGCAGGAATACGACATCTGGTTCCGGATCCGCGATTCCGAGGGTCAGGAGGGCTGGGTGCAGAAGACGCTGCTGTCGGGCCGGCGCACCGCGCTGATCACGCCCTGGGAGAAGGGTCCGAACGCCCCGGTGCGCGACAAGCCGGATCAGGCGGCGCGCGTCACCGCCTATCTGGAACCGATGGTGCTGGTCGATGTCGCCGAGTGCAACGGCACCTGGTGCCGGATCGCCGTCGAAGGGATCAAGGGCTGGATCGACCAGACCAAGGTCTGGGGCGTCTATCCGGGCGAAAAGGTCGAGTGACGCGGTCGCGGCCCCCTTGCGAGCGCGTCACGACCCACATAGGATACGAACGTCTCTTATCGTAGACGATCCTTCTCCGACCGCGGACATACCATGACCCAGGCCTCGAGCCCTGCCGCTTCTCGGATCATCATCCGCGACGCCACCGACGCCGATCTCGCCACCGTGCGCGACATCTACAACGACGCCGTGGTGAACACGACGGCGATCTGGAACGAGCGCGTCGTCGACCTCGCCGACCGGATCGCCTGGGCCGAGGCGCGCCGCAAGCTCGGCTATCCGGTGCTGGTCGCCGAGGTCGAGGGGGTGGTCGCGGGCTATGCGAGCTTCGGCGATTTTCGCGCCTTTGAAGGCTATCGTCACACGGCCGAGCATTCGATCTACGTCGGAAGCGCGTTCCGCCGGCGCGGACTGGCGGAGAAGCTGCTCGCCGCGCTGGAGATCCGCGCGATCGGCTGCGGCAAGCATGTGCTGGTCGGCGGCATCGAGGCCGGCAACCACGGTTCGATCGCGCTGCATACCAAGGCCGGCTACGTCGAGGTCGGCCGCATGCCCGAGGTCGGGCGCAAGTTCGACCGCTGGCTCGACCTCGTGTTCATGCAGAAGATCCTGCCCGCGACCATCACCGTGTGACAGCCGCGGGGAACGAGGCCGTTGCCCAAAATCGGCGCAAGACCGGGGATTTGCCGCATTGCGAAATGCCGGTCCGCAATCTATGCATAGGACATGCATGAGCGTCTGACCGCCAATCGCCTCGCCGCGCTCGCCACCGCCCTCGACGACGCCATGACGGCGGAGACCGACGGGCTGTCGGAGAGCGCCGTCGCCGCCCTGCTGGTGGTCCGCCGGTCGGAACCGGTGCCGATCCAGGACATCGCCCGCACGATCGGGCTGACCCATTCCGCGACCGTGCGGCTGATCGACCGGCTCGAAGAAGGCTGGCTGGTCCGGCGCCTGTCGCGCAAGGGCCGCGAGGTCTCGGTGGAGACCACCGCACGCGGCAAGCGCCGCGCGAGCCAGCTCCAGGATCGGCGGATCGGCGCCGCCGACGCGCTGATCGGCGCGCTCGACGAGGAGGAGCGCGCGCTGCTCGCCGGTCTGATCGATCGCATGCTCGAAGTGCCCGTCGACGGCCGCGCCCGTGCCGAACGCATCTGCCGGCTCTGCGACCACGGCGTCTGCCGCGGCGCCGACTGCCCGGTCGACGCGGCGGCCGACCGCATGGACGCCGCCAAGTCCGGCGCGGCCTGAGCGGATCCCCAGCCAGGCTTCCGCCTTTCGGGGAAAGACCGAGGCACGCGGCCCTGCCACCGCTCGACAGACAGCCCGCCCGCGGTCTAAGACGCCTGCCCATGCTGGTTCTCGCCCTCGATACCGCCCTCGATGCCTGCGCTTGCGCCGTTCTCGACCACGGCGCCGCGCTGGCGCGCGTCACGGCCGAGACGGACGTCATCGGGCGCGGCCACGCCGAACGGCTGATGGACCTGATCGCGGCGACGCTCGACCGGGCGGGGGTCGCGCTGACCGCTATCGACCGTTTCGCGGTCAGCGTGGGACCGGGCAGCTTCACCGGCATCCGCGTCGGCGTTGCGGTCGCCCGCGGCTTCGCGGTCGCGACCGGCCGGCCTGTGTCGGCATTTCATCGCTGGAAGCGCTCGGCGCGGACGGCCGGGCGGCCCTGCCGGGCCGGGCGATTCTCGCGGCGATCGATGCCCGGCGCGGCGAGGTCTACGCCCAGGCTTTTTCGGCCGACGGCACCGCGCTCTCCGACCCCGCCGCCATGGCGATCCCGGCCGCGGCGGCGCTCGCGACCGCCCATGGCGCGGCGCTGATCGGTTCGGGCACAGGACTGTTGCGCGGCGAAAATCCCGCGCTCGCCATCGCGGCCGAGCGGGCGTTTCCCGCCATCGAGACGATCGCGCGCCTTGCCGCCGAGCGCCCCGACCTGCATCTGCCGCCGAAGCCGTTCTACCTGCGCGCCGCCGACGCCAAGCCGCAGGAAGGGTTCCGCATCGCGCGCGTGGCCGGAGCGGCATCGCCCGATGCCGGCACAGGCGCGAGCGGCGCGGAGCGCGAAGGGGCGTCGCATGAGCGCGTCCGGATGGCTCTGGTGGTGGCCGGCGACGCCGGTCGTCTATGAGGCCGCGCAGCCGGGCGACGCGGCGCGGCTCGCCGAGATCCATGCCGGCTCGTTCGCACACGAGTGGAGCGAGCCCGAGATCTCGAATTTCCTCACCGATCCGACGGTCTTCGGCATCGTGGCGCGCCGCGCCAACGCGTTCGGCACCAAGAGCGCGATCGCCTTCGGCCTGTTCCGCCACCTCGGCGACGAGGCCGAGGTGCTGACCATCGCGGTCGACCCGCGCTACCGGACGCGCGGTCACGGTCGCGGCGTGCTCGACGCCGCGATCCGCAGGCTCTATCGCGACCGGGCGGAGGCGCTGTTCCTCGAGGTCGACGCGGAGAATACCCCGGCCCTGGCGCTCTACCGCCGGCTCGGCTTCCGGCAGGTCGGCGAACGCAAGGGCTATTACGCACGTCCCGATGCGCCGCCCGCGACCGCGCTTGTCATGCGCGCCGATCTTCGCTAAGCCGCGACCATTCCAGATCCAACGGCGAGGCCCGCCCCTTGAGTGCCGGCGACACCGCCCATAGCGACAAGACCCGCCGGGACGGGCTCGAGCGCAGCCTCGAGGACCTGTGCACCGACCAGGGCATGCGCATGACCGACCAGCGTCGGGTGATCGCGCGCGTCATCGCCGAGGCGACCGACCACCCGGACGTCGAGGAGCTGCATCGCCGCGCCGCGCAGGTCGACCGGCGTATCTCGATCTCGACCGTCTATCGGACCGTCAAGCTGTTCGAGGACGCCGGCATGATCGAGCGCCACGATTTTCGCGACGGCCGCTCGCGCTATGAGACCGTGCAGGACGAGCACCACGACCATCTGATCGACCTGCGCTCCGGCCGCGTCATCGAGTTCCGCAACGAGGACATCGAAAAGCTGCAGGAGTTCATCGCCCGCGAGCTCGGCTTTCGGCTGGTCGATCACCGGCTCGAACTCTACGGCGTGCCGCTCGGCGACGACGAGGCCCCCGCCGCGCCGCGCGACCCCGGCGATCCGGACGAGCGGACCCGATGATCCCGAAGCTGCGCGCCTATTTCGCCCTCGCCTGGCTCGCGGCGATCACGGTCGTGGCGCTGCCCTTGCAGATCATCGCTGTCAAATTCGGCTGGGGCATCGCGAAGTCGCTGCCGGTCTGGTGGCACGGCAAGGCCTTGCGCGCCGCCGGGCTCGCGGTGCGCGTCACCGGCGCGCCGGCGCGCGAACGGCCGCTGATGATCGTCGCCAATCATGCGTCGTGGGCGGACATCTCGGTGATCGCGAGCCTGATGCCGTGTTCGTTCGTGGCCAAGTCGGAGGTTGCGACCTGGCCGCTGTTCGGTCTCTTCGCCAAGCTGCAGCGCTGCATTTTCGTCGAGCGCGCCCGGCGCTCCAAGACGGCCGAGACCGCGGCCGAGATGGCCGACCGGCTGTCGGACGGCGACGCGATCGTGCTGTTTCCGGAAGGCACCTCGTCGGACGGCAACCGCGTGCTGCCGTTCCGCTCGGCGCTGATCGGCGCGGCGCATGCCGCGATCTCCCGTGGCGGCCACGAGCGGGTCCATGTGCAGGCCATGTCGGTCGCCTACACACGGCTCGGCGGCCTGCCGATGAGCCGCAGCGAGCGGCCGCTCGTCTCCTGGTTCGGCGACATGGAACTGCCGGGCCACCTGTGGGGCGTGTTCCTGAAGGGGCCGATCGACGTCGAGGTCCGGTTCGGCGAGCCGATCCCGGTCGACGGCACCACCGACCGCAAGGTGCTGACGCAGACCCTCGAACTCCAGGTCCGCGCCATGACCATGGCCGCGCTGCATGGCCGGCCGCTGCCGCATGGCGGCCTGCCGGCACCGGCCGAGCCGCGGGCTCTGGCGATCGTGCGCTGATCCGGCCGCACGCACGGCGCGCGTCCGTCGCAGCCGTGTCGTGAGCCGGCGCTATTCTCTCCGACGCCGATCCGCGCTAGAGATGCGAAAATCGAGGCGGAGGGCGGCCGGCCGCACGCACGGCGCCGTCGAACGAGGTTGTCCAGCCGGTGAGCGGAATTCGCAAAGTCCACGTCAAGACCTACGGCTGCCAGATGAACGTCTACGACAGCGATCGTATGACGGACGCGTTGGCGCCGGAGGGCTACGTCGAGACCGACAACATCGACGAGGCCGATCTCGTCATCCTGAACACCTGCCACATCCGCGAGAAGGCGGCCGAGAAGGTCTATTCCGAGCTCGGCCGCCTGCGCGTGATGAAGCAGGAGCGCGCCGCGCGCGGCGATAGCCTCATGGTCGGCGTCGCGGGTTGCGTCGCCCAGGCCGAGGGCAAGGAGATCGTCCGCCGCGCGCCCGTGGTCGACATAGTGTTCGGCCCGCAGAGCTATCACCTCTTGCCCGATCTGGTCGCCAAGGCGAAGGCCGGCCGCGTGGTCGAGACCGAGTTCCCGGTCGAGGACAAGTTCGAGCACCTGCCGGCGCCGACGCGCGAGAAGACCATCGCGCGCGGCGTCACCTCGTTCCTGACCGTGCAGGAAGGCTGCGACAAGTTCTGCGCCTTCTGCGTCGTGCCCTACACGCGCGGCGCGGAAGTGTCGCGCCCGGCGGCGCAGATCATCGCCGAGGCGGAACGGCTGGCCGGGGCCGGCGTGCGCGAGGTGACGCTGCTCGGGCAGAACGTCAATGCCTACCACGGGGCCGATCACGGCGAGGGCTGGTCCGCCGAGACGGGCGGCCGCGACTGGAACCTCGCGCGGCTCCTCACGCGCCTCGCTGAGATCCCCGGCCTCGACCGGCTGCGCTACACGACCAGCCACCCGCGCGACATGGACGACGAGCTGATCGCCGCGCATCGCGACCTGCCGCAGCTGATGCCCTACCTGCATTTGCCGGTGCAGTCCGGCTCGGACCGCATCCTCGCGGCGATGAACCGCAAGCACGATGCCGCCGACTACCTGCGCCTGATCGAGCGGATCCGCGCGGCGCGGCCGGACATCGCGCTGTCGGGCGACTTCATCGTCGGCTTTCCGGGCGAGACGGAAGAGGACTTCCGCGACACGCTCCGGATCATCGACGAGGTCGGCTACGCCTCGGCCTTCTCGTTCAAATATTCGCCGCGGCCGGGCACGCCGGCGGCGACCGCGACGGACCAGGTTCCGGAGCCGGTCAAGACCGAGCGGCTCGCCCGCCTGCAAGAAGTGCTGGATGCTCGAACGAAGGCCTTCAACGAATCGCGAAACGGCATGATCATGGACGTGCTGTTCGAAAAGCCCGGCCGCAAGCCGGGACAGATCGTCGGCCGTTCGCCCTGGCTCCAGCCGGTCCAGGTCGATGCGCCGACCGAGATGATCGGCACCATCGCGCGGGTGCGCATCGAGGCGATCGGAACCTTCAGTCTCTTCGGAGCTTTGGTTTCGACTGCCGGGGCGGTCGTCGCCGGGGATACCGGCGCGGCGGCCAGGGGGGCCTCCGGCCTTCCGACGACCGCGCACCCGGCCAATGTTCACCCCGCCCTCGGGGCGGGTGCGGGAGGATCGTGAAGGCATGAAGGTGCCCGGGGCCAAGACTACCTCCGTGCCGGCATTTCCGGCGGTCGCTCACGCCTCGGACCTGACCCATGTGGTCCTGGCCTTCGACGACAATCGTCTGGTCGGGGATCTCTACGGGCAGTTCGACCAGAACCTCGCCGAGATCGAGCGCCGCCTCGGCGTCGCGGCGATCGCGCGCGGCAACCAGGTCACCATCAAGGGGCCGCATCTGGCCTGCGAGCAGGCGCGACAGGTGCTGGAAGGCCTCTACGACCGCCTGCAGAAGGGCGAGGACGTGCACCCGGGCGACGTCGATGGCGCGATCCGCATCGCCGAGACCGATACGGCGCAACTGCCGCTGCCGACGCTCGAATCGAAGGCGCGTTTCGCGCCGGCGCAGATTTCCACGCGCCGCAAGACGGTCGTCGCGCGCACGGCGGCGCAGGATGCCTATATCCGGGCCATGGACCGCGCCGATCTCGTGTTCGGCATCGGTCCGGCCGGCACGGGCAAGACCTATCTCGCGGTCGCCTATGCCGCCGCGCTGATCGAGCGCGGCGACGCCAGCCGCCTGATCCTGTCGCGGCCGGCGGTCGAAGCGGGCGAGCGGCTCGGCTTCCTGCCCGGCGACATGAAGGAGAAGGTCGATCCCTATCTCCGCCCGCTCTACGACGCGCTCTACGACATGATGCCGGCCGAGAAGGTCGAGCGCGGCCTGCAGTCGGGCATGATCGAGGTGGCGCCGCTCGCCTTCATGCGCGGCCGCACGCTCGCCAACGCCGTGGTGCTGCTCGACGAAGCGCAGAACACCACGACGATGCAGATGAAGATGTTCCTGACCCGCCTCGGCGAGAACTCGAAGATGATCGTCACCGGCGATCCGACGCAGGTCGACCTGCCGCCGGGCCAGAAGTCGGGGCTCGTCGACAGTCTCGAGGTGCTGCACGACGTGCAGGGCATCATCCGGGTGAACTTCACCGACAAGGACGTGGTGCGCCACGAGCTGGTCGCCCGCATCGTCAAGGCCTACGACGACACCTCGCGCGAACGGCTCGCCGGCCGCAACGACGGCGGTCAGCCGCTCGCGGGGACGGGACGGCCGTGAGCCCGCAAGGTCAGAGTGCCGCGCCGGCGGCGTTCCCGCCGGCAGCCGTCGCGATCGATGTCGCGGTCGAGGCGGACGCGTGGACCGCCGGTCCGCTCGGAACCGAAGCCGACCTGACGCGTCTTCTGGAAACCGCGGTCTCGGCGGCCGTCGCCGTCGGCGAGCTGGATCTGCCGGAGGCGGCGGAACTGTCGGTGGTGCTGACGGACGACGCACGGATCCGGGTGCTGAACAAGACCTGGCGCGGCCTCGACAAGCCGACCAACGTGCTGTCCTTCCCGGGCTCCGACGAGGACGACGAGGAGATCGGGCCGCTGCTCGGCGACATCGTCGTCGCCTACGAGACGACCGCGCGCGAGGCCGAGACCGAGGCCAAGCGGCTCGGCGACCACCTCACTCACTTGGTCGTGCACGGGCTGCTGCATCTTTTCGGCTATGATCACATCGACGACGACGAGGCCGAGGAGATGGAGGCGCTCGAGACCGAGATCCTCGCAGCCATCGGCATCGACGACCCTTACGCCGATCTGGAGCCGGGGCACCGGCCGATCGACGCGGACTGAGGGCCTGCCATCGCGACCTCGGGCCGCCGACCGCAAGGGCCGGCGGCGAGCAACAAACGAACGGAACCATGAGCGACACACATTCTTCGAGTACCGGCACCGCGGGTTCGACCGCCGGAGGCGATGCCTCTGTCACCGTCGAGGCCCGCGGCGACAGCGAAGGCCGATCTAGCGAGAGCTGGATCGATCGATTGATGATGGCGGTCGGACTGAAACAGTCGGCCGCCGCGCTCCGGGACAATCTCGAAACCGCTCTGGAGAACGCCACCCCCGGCGAGGGGGGCTTCTCGGCCGAAGAGCGGGCCATGATCCGCAACATTCTCCACCTGCGCGAAACGCGCGTGGAGGACATCATGATCGCGCGGTCCTCGATCGCGGCGGTCGCGGCGGATGTCACGCTGACCGAACTGATGATCGCCTTCCATGCCTCCGGCCACAGCCGGATGCCGATCTATCGCGAGACGCTCGACGACGCGATCGGCATGGTCCACATCCGCGATCTCATGTCCTTCATCGCCGCGCAGGCGACCGTGCCGGCCTCTCGGGTCGAGACGCGCGACCGCGAGGCGGCCGGCATCGCGCTGACCCAGGTCGATCTCTCGCAACGGCTCGATCAGACCGATCTCGTCCGGCCCGTGCTGTTCGTGCCGGCCTCGATGCCGGCGACTGACCTGCTCGCCCGCATGCAGCAGAACCGTATCCAGATCGCGCTCGTCATCGACGAGTTCGGCGGCGTCGACGGGCTCGTCAGCCTGGAGGACATCGTCGAGACCGTCGTCGGCGACATCGAGGACGAGCACGACATCGAGGAGGCGATGATCGCCGCCGACGAGGACGGCCATTGGATCGCCGATGCGCGCGTCGAGCTCGACGAGGCGGCCGAGGCGCTCGGGCTCGATCTCGCGACGCTGGCGGTCGACGAGGACGTCGAGACGCTCGGCGGCCTGGTCGTCGCGCTGTTCGGCCGCGTGCCGACGGTCGGCGAACGGCTGGAGAGCGAGCGGTTGCCGACACTCGCCTTCGAGATCATCGACGCCGATCGCCGGCGGCTGAAGCGCCTCGGCATCCGCCGCCGCGACACGGCCGAGGCGGACACGGCTCCCTCGATACCGCCGCGGCCGCTCGGGACGGTTTGACCGCCGGCGCGGTCGGACCGGTTTTGACGACCTGACATGGCCGGAACGGCGCGTTCCAAGGCCCGGAACGGTCATCGTCGCGCGTGCCGGCAGCCGTCGTTCCGCCGCAGTCTTGACGTTGGTGTCCGCGCCGTCGGAACTGTGACCGACCACCGGAACCGGCCGATTCGCCGCGGAGGACGATGCTCGGAGTCTTGCCCATCGCGTGGTGCTGGCGTGGGGCTGGCGACGCGCCGGCCTCGCGATCGGCGCGGGTGCGCTCGCCGCGGGCGCCATGGCGCCGCTCAATGCCTTCCCCGTGCTCTGGATCGCGCTGCCCGTTCTGGTCTGGCTCGTCGATGGTTCGGTCGAGGTGCGCGCCTCCGGTGCGCTCGCGCGCGTCTGGCCGGCGTTCCGGACCGGCTGGCAGTTCGGCTTCGGCTACTTTCTGGCAGGCCTGTGGTGGATCGGCGCGGCGATGACCGTCGATCTCGCCCAGTTCGGCTGGATGATCCCGATCGCCGTGCCCGGCCTCGCGGCGGGGCTCGCGATCTTCTTCGGCCTCGGCGTGGTGATCGCGCGGATCGGCTGGACCGAGAGCCCATGGCGCATCGTCGCACTGGCGATCGGGCTGTCGCTGTCGGAATTCCTGCGCGGCGTCGTGCTGACCGGCTTTCCCTGGAATGCGCTCGGCTATGGGCTCGCGGCCAATGTGCCGATGATGCAGATCGGCGCCGTCGTTGGCCTGCCGGGCATGACCTTTCTCGCCGCGCTGCTGTTCGCCGCCCCGGCCGCGCTCGCCGATCGCGGCGGCCGGCGGTTCTTCATCGGCTGCGCGGTGCTGTTCGGGCTGGTGGTCGGGTTCGGCTTCCTGCGGCTCGCCATGGTCGCGGGCACGCCGGCGGCCGGCGATGTCGCGGGCGTCAAGCTCCGGATCATGCAGCCGTCGGTCGACCAGTGGAAGAAGTGGCGGCCGGACTACCGCGAAGAGATCGTCGCACGCTATCTGGCGCTGTCGTCCGGCAAGGCTGTCGACGACAAGGCCGGGGTCGCGGTGCCCGCCGGCACGGGGCTCGACGGCATCACGCATCTGATCTGGCCCGAATCAGCCTTCCCGTTCCTGCTCATGAACGAGCCGGCGGCGCTGGCGTCGATCGCGCAGCTGATCGGCGACAAGACGACACTGATCACCGGCGCGATCCGTGCCGCGCCGCCGGGGCCGGGCGAGACGACCACGCGCTACTACAATTCGGTGTTCGCGATCGGCGCCAACGCCTCGATCCTCGGCGCCTACGACAAGGTCCATCTGGTGCCGTTCGGCGAATACCTGCCGTTCCAGGAGACGCTGGAGTCCTACGGCATTCGCCAGCTCACGCACCTGCGCGGCGGCTTCAGCGCGGGATCGGCGGTACAGACGCTGCGTGTGCCCGGCACGCCGCCCTTCAGCGCCCTGGTCTGCTACGAGGCGATCTTCCCGGGCGCGATCGTGGACGAAGCCGACCGGCCGGAGTGGCTGGTCAATGTCACCAATGATGGCTGGTTCGGCCTGACGCCGGGGCCGTGGCAGCACCTCCAGCAGGCGCGGCTGCGCGCCGTCGAGGAAGGATTGCCGCTCGTTCGCGCCGCTAACACTGGAATATCAGCAGTTGTCGATGCTTTCGGGCATATCCGGGCCACACTGTCCTTGGGTGAAGCTGGAGTCCTCGACGCGGCTCTCCCCGCCGCTGCCCCGCGGACACCTTATTCCCGATATGGCAATTGGGTATTCCTGACGATGATCATAGTGGCAACAACGCTGGTGTCGTTCAGAGCAATTAAACTTTTCCGATAGTCCGTCGTTGACTTCCGCCTTGTGAGAGCATCATGATCACCTCGCGGAAAACCACGGAGGTGACGAGCGAATCGACCGATTTGCGGCGTTTCGGCCTTTCGCATACTCTATCACAAGATGTAGCGGGAGCATCCTATCCGTGTAGCCGCCTCCCTGCGTGAACGAACGCGAGGAGAAGACAGAACGAAGCAAAGGCACAAAATCATGGCCAGTAAAAAATCCCCGAATCCCATCGACATACACGTCGGCAGCCGCGTCCGGCTGCGCCGCATGATGCTCGGCATGAGCCAAGAAAAGCTCGGCGAGCATCTCGGCATCACGTTCCAGCAGATTCAGAAGTACGAGAAGGGCACCAACCGCATCGGCGCGAGCCGCCTGCAGGCGATCGCCCGCGTGTTGAGCGTTCCGGTCGCCTTCTTCTTCGAAGACGCACCCGGCCTGCCGCCGGTGGCCGGCAACCAGGGCTTCGACGAGCCGCAGCAGACGTCCTACGTCGTGGACTTCCTGTCCAGCGCCGAGGGCCTGTCGCTCAACAAGTCCTTCGTCCGCATCAAGGATCCGAAAGTGCGCCGCAAGGTCGTCGATCTCGTCCGGACGCTCGCCGGCGAGGAAGACTGAGCCGCGCGGATCCCGCCCATGGCCGAAACGGATCGAGGCACCGCCGATCGGGCGGTGCCTCTTCCTTTTCGTGCAACAGATCTGCGTACGTTGTTTGTATGACGTTTCGACGATAGAAGGGCGTCCCGAGGAATGTTGTTCCAGGCCGACAGTCGGAGTCGTTACAGAGCCGCCTTGACCCGGTTTCTTGTCGGCTGCTAGAGGTGACGGCCCTCGGAAGTCCTCCGTGGGCATCCGAAATTCCGAGCGGAGGCTCAATTCCGTGGCGCGCCCGTCTTACCTTTTCACCAGTGAATCCGTTTCCGAAGGCCATCCGGACAAGGTTTGCGACCGCATCTCCGACGAGGTCGTCGATGCGTTCTTCCGCATCGGACCGGAGCTCGGCTGGGATCCGGCGCATCTGCGCGTCGCCTGCGAGACGCTCGCGACCACCAACCGCGTGGTGATCGCCGGTGAGACCCGTGGTCCGGCCCAGATCACCAAGGATCTGGTCGCCCATCTCGCCCGTCTCGCCATCCGCGACATCGGCTACGAGCAGGACGGCTTCCACTGGGAAACGGCCTCGATCGACGTGCACTTGCACGCGCAGTCGGCCCACATCGCGCAGGGCGTCGATGCGGCCGGCAACAAGGATGAAGGCGCCGGCGACCAGGGCATCATGTTCGGCTACGCCTGCCGCGAGACGCCGGAGCTGATGCCGGCGCCGATCTACTATTCGCACAAGATCCTCAAGCTCCTCGCCGAGGTCCGCAAGTCGGGCAAGGAGAGCGCGCTCGAGCCCGACGCCAAGAGCCAGGTCACCGTCGCCTACGAGAACGGCAAGCCGGTCCGCGCGACCCAGATCGTGGTGTCGACCCAGCACGCCGTGGGCCTCTCCTCCGCCGAGGTCGCCGAGATCGTCAAGCCCTATGCCACCGCCGCCCTGCCCGAGGGCTGGGTCGACGACAAGACGGTCTGGCACATCAACCCGACCGGCAAGTTCGAGATCGGTGGCCCGGACGGCGACTGCGGCCTGACCGGCCGCAAGATCATCGTCGACACCTACGGCGGCGCGGCGCCGCACGGCGGCGGCGCCTTTTCGGGCAAGGATCCGACCAAGGTCGACCGTTCGGCGGCCTATGCCGCGCGCTATCTGGCCAAGAACGTGGTCGCGGCCGATCTCGCCGACCGGGCGACGATCCAGCTCGCCTACGCGATCGGCGTCTCCGATCCGCTGGCGATCTATGTCGACCTGCACGGCACCGGCAGGGTCGAGGAAGCCAAGCTCGAAAAGGCGCTGCGCGAGGTGATGAGCCTGACGCCGCGCGGCATCCGCACGCACCTCGACCTCAACAAGCCGATCTATGCGCGCACCTCGTCCTACGGCCATTTCGGCCGCGCGGCCGAGGCGGACGGCGGTTTCTCCTGGGAGAAGATCGATCTCGTCCACGCGCTGCGCACCGCGGTCGGCGTCTGAGACGACGCATGAGCGGGAGCAACGACGGTTCGGCCGAACGCGCCGCCGCCTTCTACGGCCGGCGCAAGGGCAAAGCGCTCCGGCCGGGCCATGCCTCGCTCATGGACGACCTGTTGCCGCGGCTCGCGATCGTTCTCGCGAGCCCGGCGCCCGCTCGTCTCAGCGGCCTGTTCTCCGCGCCGGTCGACGAAGTCTGGATGGAGAGCGGCTTCGGCGGCGGCGAACACCTGATCGCGACCGCCGAGGCGAACCCGTCCGTCGGCTTCATCGGCGCCGAGCCCTTCGTCAACGGCATGGCCAAGGCGCTCGCCGCGATCGACGACCGCGATCTCGGCGAGCGCATCCGCCTGCACCATTTCGACAGCGTGCCGCTGCTCGACTGGCTGCCGGATGCCTCGCTCGGCCGCTTCTACCTGCTCTATCCCGATCCCTGGCCGAAGACGCGGCACTGGAAGCGCCGCTTCGTCGGCCGGGACAATCTCGACCGCATCGCGCGCGTGCTGCGCCCGGGCGCCGAGTTCCGTTTCGCCAGCGACTGGGCGCACTACGTCGACTGGACGCTGCGCCACATTCTCGCGCACCCGGCCTTCGAGTGGACGGCCACGACCTCGGCCGACTGGAAGGAGCCCTGGGCCGGCTGGCCGGGCACGCGCTACGAGGCGAAGGCGATCCGCGAAGGCCGCACACCGGCCTACATCATCGCGCGCCGGCGCTGAGCCGGGATTCCGGCCCGGAGCGATCGATCGGCACCCACGGACGGAACACCCGCCCGGCGCCTTCGTTGCCCCTCTCGCAACAGACGAGGAGGCACCTCATGGGCCGCGAACCGGATCTCGACGAAGCGACCGAGCTCTACGGCACGAAGCCGCAACGAAGCGCCGAGGTGGCGCCGGCGGATCGCGTCCTGCTCGATTCCGATCTCGGCCATGAGGACGATCACGGCATCACGCTGCCGGAGGCGCTCGCCTATGACGAGCTCGAAGGCGCCGATGTCGGAGCGCGGCCGGTCAGCGAAATCACGGCCAAGCCCGACCCGGGCACGCCGGACGAGACGATCGACGGCCTCGACCCGACCGAAGAGGCGGTGCGGCGAGAAGCCGAGGACCGGCCGGTCGGGTTCCGGGACGACTGACGGGATCGTCGCGGGCTTTTGCCCTTGCTCAGGCCGCTGCCGCAAGCCGGCGTTCGACGAAGCGGCGGATACGGCGCGCGCCCTCGGCGATGCGTTCGTCGGCGGCGGCAAAGGACAGGCGCACGAAGTCGCGCGCGGTCGGGCTGAAGGCCGAGCCGTCGAGCACCGAGACCTTCTCCTCGGCCCATAGCGCCTCGGCGAAGCCGGCGCCGTCGAGCCCGGTGCCGGAGACGTCGATCATCGCGAACATGCCGGCCTGCGGCGACAGCACCGCGAGGCCGCGGACCCGGCCGAGCTCGCCGACCATGATGTCGCGGCGGCGGCGGTAGAGCGCGGTCATCTCGGCCGGCGCGTCGGCCGCGCTCGTCAGCGCCGCGAGCGCGCCCTCCTGGATGAAGCCGGGCAGGCCATAGAGCATCGCCTGCGCGACCAGCAGGGCGTCCTTGATCAGCGCCGGCGGCGCGACCATCCAGCCCATGCGCCAGCCGGTCATGGCGTGGCTCTTCGACAGGCTCGACACGGTCACGGTGCGGCCGCGCGCGGCCGCAACCGACGCCATGGGCACGAACGTGCCCTCGAACACCAGATCGGCATAGACCTCGTCGACCACGATCCAGAGATCGTGACGCACCGCGATGTCGGCGATCGACTCCAGTTCGGCGCGGGTCAGCACGCCGCCGGTCGGATTGTTCGGATTGGCGAAGACGATCGCGCGGGTCTCCGGCCGGATCGCGGCCTCCAGCGCGGCCGCATCGAAGGCGAAGCCGCGCTCCGGCGGCGACACGACATAGTCGATCACCGCGCCGGTCCATTCGATCGTGGCCGGGTAGGTCACGTAGGCCGGCTCGATCACCGCGACCCGGTCGCCGGGGTCGAGCAGGCAGGCGGCCGCGAAGAACAGCGCGTTCTGGGCGCCGGAGGTGATCATCACGTTCCGCTCGGCGACCACTTCGCCCGTGCGCGCCTCGTGGCGGCGGGCGATCTCGGCGCGCAACTGCGGGCGGCCGCCGGACGGCGTGTAATGGGTATCGCCGGCATCGATGGCGGCCTTGGCGGCGGCGGCCACGGCCTCCGGCGAGCGGCAATCCGGATCGCCGACCGACAGGATCACCGTGTCCTCGCCGCGTCGCTCGGCCGCGATCGCCTGCTCGTGGATGCGCCAGGCATGCGCACCACGGCCGGAAACGCGATGAACGAGCGCGGACGCATGACGCGGCATGGAGGACTCCCGGATTGTCGAGGAACGAGATCTTATTGAACGATCGTACGACAAGTGCGCCAAGTCAACCCCGGCGCGCCGAGACCGAGCTCTGCGCGGCCGGCCGGTCCGGGGCAAATCCCGCCGCGAGCGAACCGCTCCGAGCAAAAAGACTAGCCTGACCAGGAGCAAGAGAACGGCATCTGGTCCGATCGGATACCGTGGTTGCGCCGCACGACCGGGCGTACCGGCCTTGCGCGGCGCCGCGCTCGTCCCCACAAAGGCGGGCGACACTGCCGGAGGCCCGCGCCTTGCTCTCGTCCGACGAACTGGAACGCTACGCCCGCCACATCGTGCTCAAGGATCTCGGCGGTCCGGGGCAGCAGAAGCTCAAGGCCGCGCGCGTGCTGGTGATCGGCGCGGGCGGGCTCGGCGCGCCGGCGATCCTCTACCTCGCGGCGGCAGGAATCGGCACGATCGGCATCGTCGACGACGACACGGTGTCCCTGTCCAATCTGCAGCGGCAGGTGATCCATGCGACCGCCGACGTCGGCCGGCCGAAGGTCGACAGCGCCGCCGACCATGTCGGACGCATCAACCCGCATGTGACAGTCGAGACCCACGCCGTGCGGCTCGGTCCCGCCAATGTCGGGGCCCTGGTCGCGGCCTATGATCTGGTGATCGACGGCTCGGACAATTTCGAGACGCGCTACACGGTCTCGGACGCGTGCTTTCACGCCAAGAAACCGCTCGTGACCGCCGCCGTGTCCGAATACGACGGCTCGCTCACCACCCTGCTGCCGCACATGACCGACGCGGAAGGCCGGCCGAACCCGACCTATCGCTGCCTGTTCCCGGAGGCGCCGCCGGCCGGACTGGTGCCGTCCTGCGCCGTCGCCGGCATCCTCGGGGCGCTGGTCGGGGTGATGGGGTCGTTGCAGGCGCTGGAAGCGCTGAAGCTGATCGCCGGGATCGGCGAGCCGCTGGTCGGGCGCCTCCTGCTGATCGACGCCCGATCGATGCGGTTCGAGACGATCGGCTATCGCTGGAACCCGCGCAATCCCTTGAACGGCGCGAGCTCCCAAGGGGTCGAGGCGTGAGCCTCACATGCCCTTGATCTTGGTGCGATCGGCGCGCGCGGCGTCCAGGTCCTTCATCCGCTCGCGGAACGGGCTCGACCGGTAGACGCCGAGGATGCGGTACTCTGCGAAGAAGCCGAGCTCCTGCAACGCGAGCGCCAGGCCGCGCTCGTCCGGATGGCCCTCGACATCGGCCATGAACTGGGTCGCGGTGAAGGCGCCGTCGATCATGTAGCTCTCGAGCCGGGTCATGTTGACGCCGGAGGTCGCAAAGCCGCCGAGCGCCTTGTAGAGCGCGGCCGGCACGTTGCGGACCTTGAACACGAAGGTGGTCATGGTCGGCGCGACGCCATAGGCGGCACGCAGATCCTCGCGCGACAGGATGATGAAGCGGGTCGTGTTGTGCGCCTCGTCCTCGATGTCCTGCTTCAGGATGTCGAGACCGTAGATCTCGGCCGCCAGCCGCGAGGCGATCGCGCCGCGCTTCGGATCGTTGAGTTCGGAGATCTGGCGCGCCGACCCGGCCGTGTCGGCGCCGACCACCGGGGTCAGGCCCATCGAGCGCAGCGCCTCGCGGCACTGGCCGAGCGCCTGCGGATGGCTCTGCACCATCTCGAGGCCGGAGAGCGTCGCGCCCTTGATCGCCATCAGCTGATGGCGCACCGGCAGGAAATATTCGCCGATGATGTGCAGGTCGGAGCGCGGCAGCAGGTGGTGGATGTCGGCGACACGGCCGGCGATCGAGTTCTCGATCGGGATCATGCCGAGATCGGCCG
The DNA here is from genome assembly GCA_040269895.1 of Ancalomicrobiaceae bacterium S20. Classification (NCBI taxonomy): domain Bacteria; kingdom Pseudomonadati; phylum Pseudomonadota; class Alphaproteobacteria; order Hyphomicrobiales; family Ancalomicrobiaceae; genus Methyloraptor; species Methyloraptor flagellatus. Next base: position 3,971,273 of record CP158568.1, read on the forward strand.
AGCCGTTCTCCAGCGCCGCAAAGCAATCCTCGAAGGTCGCGCAGGGCACCGCCTCGAAGTCCGGATAGACCTCGCGGCAAGCGATATGCGAGTTGGCGCCCGGTTCGCCCTGGAACACGATCTTCTTGCGGCCGGTCATGACTTGTCCCTTCGCGGTTCGTTTTCGTTGCGGCACCGGCGGTTCAGCCGTGGCCGAGGAGGTCGCGCGCCCGTTCGAGATCCTCGGGCGTATCGACGCCGAGGGGCACGGTCGCGACGATTTCGACGTCGATGCGCATGCCGGCCTCGAGCGCGCGCAGCTGCTCGAGCTTCTCGCGCTTCTCGAGCGTCGAGGGCGGCATGCGCACGAAGCGCTCGAGCGCGGCGCGCCGGTAGGCGTAGAGCCCGATGTGGTGATAGAGCGGACCGTCGCCATGGGGGCGGTCGCGCGGGTGAAGTAGAGCGCGCGCAGCCGCGAGGGGCCGAGCGGCGCGCCGACGACCTTCACGACGTTCGGATTGGTCTTCTCGTCGTCGCGGACGATCGCGGCGGTCAGCGTGGCAATGTCGACGGCCGGATCTTCGAGCGGTCGGATCGCGGCGCGGACCGCCTCGGGCTCGATGGTTGGCAGGTCGCCCTGGACGTTGACGACGACCTCGGCCTCGGCGTTCGGATCGACGAGCCGCAGTGCCTCGAAGATGCGATCGGAGCCGGAAGGGTGGTTCGGGTCGGTCAGCACGGCGCGGCCGCCGGCAGCCTCGACGACGTCGACGATCCGCTGGTCGTCGGCGGCGACCACGACAGGGCCGATGCCGGCCTCGGTCGCGCGGCGCCAGACCTGCACGATCATCGGCACCCCGGCGATGTCGGCGAGCGGCTTGCCGGGCAGGCGGGTCGCGGTCATGCGGGCGGGGACGAGCACGAGCGTGCGGGAGATCGGCGCGGGGGGCGGCGCAGGCGGACGGCTCATGGGACGCTACTCACGAAACGCTGCTCATCGAACAACGGCGGCTTCTTGGACTGCGGCGGGCGCCGCCGCCTGACCGGGGCCGTCGGAGCGAGGCGTCGAAAATGGCGCGCGTCTTGGACGGAAGTGGCGGTTCGCGGCGGCGAGGCATGCCGTTATACGTAGGGACATCGGCGAGAGGAAGCTTGTAGTTTTCGCGCCGCCGTAATAGACCCCCATCAGGCCGGCTGACGGCTGTCGAGACGAGTGCGCGCGCCCGCGCGCCGCACGCGATCAGCGGAGCGGAAAAGGCATGGATTCCTTCGAGTTGAACAAGATCGCCGGTGCGGTGCTGGGCGCCTGCCTGTTCGCGATGGGTCTCGGAATCATCACCGACATCATCTTCGACCAGCCGGCGCCCGAGAAGCCGGGCTTCATGGTCGCGGTCGCCGAGACCAAGGCGGGCGGCGACGCCGGCGCCAAGGCCGCCGAAGTGGCGCCGATCGCGGCGCGCCTCAAGACCGCCACGGCCGATGCCGGCCAGAAGGTCTTCGCCAAGTGCGCCTCGTGCCATACCCCGGAGAAGGGGGCTGGCAACAAGGTCGGCCCGAACCTCTACGGCGTCGTCGACCGCGTGAAGGGCTCCGAGGCCGGCTTCGGCTATTCGGGCGCCCTCGCCGACCTCGGCAAGCAGGGCCAGAAGTGGACCTACGATGATCTCGATCACTTCCTCGCCAACCCGGGCGCGGTCGTGAAGGGCACCAAGATGTCGTTCAAGGGCCTCGACAACCCGGACGATCGTGCCGCGGTGATCATGTTCCTGCATTCGAAGGCCGATGCGCCGGCGCCGCTGCCGAACTGATCGGCACGCGAGATCTGAATTTCGAGAAGGCCGGGCTCGTCCCGGCCTTTTTCATGGGCCGTGTTCACGGACTCTCTCATGGGCCGGCCCACGGCCGCGCTCCCGCCCGCTCCGCGGGTCACGGCCGGCTCGACGACGATGCCGCGTCCAATTCGCGCCTCAGGCGACGAGCCCTCTTCCGAAGCGGCGCGGGCGCGTTATTTTGGACATATTGTCATGGCCCATTCGCGCTCGCGGGGTGATCTCGAAGCGCGACGGTGTCGCGGCGCCAGCGAAGGGGCGCCGGGACGCGCGGGTCGGACGACGTTCGTCGACCGGCCGAACCGTCGGCCCGATGTAATCCAAGTGGAGACGAAGTTCGCCCCATGCGCCATTCCGCCCCGCGCTCGATCTGCCCGCACCCGATCCGGTCCGCCACGCTCGCCATTCTCGGGTTCGCCGCCGCCTTCATCCTGCCGGCCGGCCCGTCCCACGCGGAGGATCTCCCCTGGCGCCACGGCGCGGCGCTGCTCGGCGAGCTCAAGTATCCGCCGGATTTCAAGCGCTTCGACTACGTCAATCCGGATGCGCCGAAGGGCGGCACGCTCAGGCTTTCGACCGACGGCACCTTCGACAGCTTCAATCCGCTGATCCCGAAGGGCAATCCTGCCGCCGGCGTCGGGCTGATCTACGAGCAGCTCATGACGCCGTCGCTCGACGAGGTCTCGACGGAATACGGCGAGATCGCCGAGGCGCTGCAGTATCCGCCCGATTTCGCGTGGGCGAAGTATCGGCTTCGGCCCGAGGCCAAGTGGCACGACGGCAAGCCGATCACGCCCGACGACGTGGTGTGGTCGTTCGAGGCGACCGTCGCCAACAATCCGAGCCAGGCCTTCTATTATCGCCACGTGAAGAAGGTCGAGGCGACCGGCGAGCACGAGGTCACCTTCACCTTCGACCAGACCGGCAACCGCGAACTGCCGCAGATCATCGGCCAGCTCACCGTGCTGCCGAAGCACTGGTGGACCGGCACCGGGCCGGACGGCCAGAAGCGGGACATCACGCGCACGACGCTCGAAATCCCGCTCGGCTCCGGGCCCTACCGGCTGAAGGAGTTCAGCCCCGGCCGCAGCGTGACCTATGAGCGGGTGAAGGACTACTGGGGCAAGGATCTGGCCGTGAACGTCGGCCAGAACAACTTCGACCAGATCCGCTACGAGTATTTCCGCGACGACCAGGTCGAGCTCGAGGCCTTCAAGGGCGACAATTACGACGCCCGCTTCGAGAACTCGGCGAAGAACTGGGCGACCGCCTACGACTTCCCGGCCCGCCAGCAGGGCCGCGTGGTGCTCGAGAAGCTGACCGAGCGCGGCTCCGGCGTCATGGTCGGCTTCGTGCCGAACCTGCGCCGGCCGATCTTCCAGGATCCGCGCGTGCGGCAGGCGCTCAATCTGGCCATGCCGTTCGAGGACATGAACCGGACGACGTTCTTCGGCCAGTACGAGCGCATCTCCAGCTACTTCTACCCGACCGAACTCGGCGCGACCGGCGTGCCGCAGGGCGCCGAGCTCGCGATGCTGAACGAGGCCAAGGACAAGGGCCCGATCCCGGCCGAGGTGTTCACCAAGCCCTACATGAACCCGGTCGCGGCCGACGCGACCGCCGAGCGCACCAACCTGCGCGAGGCGCTGAAGCTGCTCGGCGAGGCCGGCTGGACCATCGAAGGGACGAAGCTCGTCAACGCCAAGAAGGAACCGTTCCGGATCGAGTTCCTGATGAACGGCCCGACCTTCGAGCGCGTCGGCGTGCGCTACCGCGAGCAGCTCGCCAAGATCGGCATCGACCTCACCATCCGCTCGGTCGACAGTTCACAGTATCAGAACCGCGTGCGGTCGCGCGATTTCGACCTGATCTACACCGGCTGGGGCCAGTCGCTGTCGCCCGGCAACGAGCAGAACGACTTCTTCGGCTCCGAGGCCGCCGACCGAGAGGGTTCGCGCAACTACGCCGGCATCAAGAATCCGGCGATCGACTATCTGATCAAGCGCGTGATCTTCGCCAAGGACCGCACCGAGCTGGTCGACGCCACCCACGCGCTCGATCGCGTGCTGCTCTGGAACCACTATGTGATCCCCGGCTGGACCACCACCGCGACCCGCATGGCGCGCTGGGACCGGTTCAGCCACCCGGCGACCCTGCCGAAATACTCGACCGGCTTCCCGACCATCTGGTGGTGGGATGCCACCAAGGCCGCCAAGACGGGGGCGCCGAAGTGAGCCGGCGCGGCACGCCGCGCGGCATGGACGGATCGCTCGTGCCGATCGGCCTGGAGCGGATGGCCGAGGTGCTGTACCGCACCACCCCGAGCCGCCGCGGCGTGCTCGGCGGGTTGGGACTTGCGGCCGCAGGTCTCGCGTTCGGCGGACCGGACGGCTTCAGCCGTGCCGCGGCGGCGCTGCCGGAGGGTGTCGAGAGTCACGGGCTCTCGGTGTTCGGCGATCTCAAATACCCGGCCGACTTCAAGCACTTCGCCTATGTGCGGCCGGACGCGCCGAAAGGCGGCCGGCTTTCGACCATCGCCGGGCGCTGGGCGTTCAACCAGAACCCGCAGACCTTCAACAGCCTCAACACGCTGATCCTGAAGGGCGACGCGGCGGTCGGCCTGACCGTGATCTACGATACGCTGATGGTGCGCGCGCTCGACGAGCCGGACGCGGTCTACGGGCTCGTCGCGAAGTCGGTGCGCGCCGCCGACGGCGGCAACACCTTCGTGTTCACGCTGCGCCCCGAAGCGCGCTGGCATGACGGGACGCCGCTCACGGCCGAGGACGTCGCCTTTTCGCTGACGCTGCTGAAAGAGAAAGGCCATCCGCAGATCACCGAAACGATCCGCGACATGGTCTCGGCGACCGCCGAGGGGCCGTCGACGGTGGTGGTGAAACTGTCGGGCAAGCAGTCGCGCGGGCTGATCCAGGTGATCGCGACGCTGCCGATCCTGTCGAAGGCCTACTACGCCAGCCACGATTTCGAACAGTCGACGCTCGACGTGCCGCTCGGCTCGGGGCCCTACAAGGTCGGCCGGTTCGATGCCGGCCGCTATATCGAATACGAGCGCGTCGCCGACTACTGGGCCAAGGATCTGCCGGTCAATGTCGGCCAGAACAATTTCGACGTGATCCGCTACGAGATGTATCGCGAGCGGACCACGGCCTTCGAGGGTTTCAAGGCCGGGCAGTATCTGTTGCGCGAGGAGTTCACCTCGATCGTCTGGGCGCAGCAATATGATTTCCCGGCGTTCAAGGACGGCCGCGTCGTGCGCTTCGAGCTCTCCGACGGCTCGCCGTCGGGCGCACAGGGCTGGTTCCTGAACACGCGGAGGGAGAAATTCGCCGATCCGCGCGTGCGGGAGGCGATCGGGCTCGCGTTCGATTTCGAGTGGTCGAACAAGAACCTGTTCTTCGGCTCGTATCGGCGCACCCACTCGTTCTTCGAGAACTCCGACCTCAAGGCGAGCGGCAAGCCTTCGCCGGAAGAGGTCGCGCTGCTCGAGCCGTTCCGCGGCAAGGTGCCGGACGAGGTGTTCGACGAGCCGTGGTCGCCGCCGGTCTCGGACGGCTCGGGGCGTGACCGCAAGCTGTTCCGGCGCGCCAACGAGCTGTTCACGGCGGCCGGCTGGGTCAACAAGGACGGCCGGCTGCGCAACGCCAAGGGCGAGACGCTCGATATCGAGTTCCTCGATTCCGATCCGATCTTCGGCCGCGTCGTCGGCCCCTATGTGCAGAACCTCGCGGCGCTCGGCGTCAGCGCGACGAGCCGCGTGGTCGACCCGTCGCAGTTCGAGAAGCGGCTGCGCGACTTCGACTACGACGCCATCGTGCGGCGCTATTCCTTGTCGCCGACGCCCGACGAGGGCATGCGGCTCTACTGGGGTTCGAAGAGCGCGGCGCAGCCGGGCTCTTCGAACCTGTCGGGCATCCGGGATCCGGTCGTCGACGCGCTGATCGAAAAGGTGCTGGGGGCGCCGACCCGCCCGGCGATGGTCGCGGCAGCCCGCGCGCTCGACCGCGTGCTGCGCGCCGGCCGCTACTGGGTGCCGCACTGGTTCAAGGCCTCGCACTGGATGGCGATGTGGGACGTCTACGGCCGGCCGGAGACGCCGCCCTACGATCTGGCGCTCGCCGCGATCTGGTGGATCGATCGGGACAAGGCGAAGCGGCTCGACAAGGGGCTCTGATCGGCAACGCCGAATCCGTTATGGGAAGTGGATCGGGCTGCGCGCCCTGAAACCGGAAAGACCGCCGCGACGATGGCAGCCTATATCTTCCGCCGCATCCTCCTGATGATCCCGACGCTGATCGGCATCATGGCGATCAGCTTCGTCATCGTGCAGTTCGCGCCCGGCGGGCCGGTCGAGCGCGTGATCGCGCAGCTGACCGGCACCGACGTCGGCGCCACGGCGCGCATCTCGGGCGGCGGCGGCGACTTCGCCGGCGTCCAGGGCGCCGGCGCACAAGGCGCGGACGCCGGGAGTTCGAAGTATCGCGGCGCGCAGGGACTCGATCCGGAGTTCATCAAGAAGCTCGAGAAGCAGTTCGGCTTCGACAAGCCGCCGCTCGAGCGCTTCTTCATCATGTTGAAGAACTACGCTACGTTCGATTTCGGCGAGAGCTACTTCCGCTCGATCTCGGTATTGCAGCTGATCAAGGAGAAGATGCCGGTCTCGATCTCGCTCGGGCTCTGGATGACGCTGCTCTCCTACGGCATCTCGATCCCGCTCGGCATTTCGAAGGCGATCCGCGACGGCTCGCGCTTCGACGTCTGGACCAGCGCCGTGATCGTCGTCGGCTACGCGATTCCGGGTTTCCTGTTCGCGATCCTGCTGGTCGTGCTGTTCGCCGGCGGCTCCTACTTCAACTGGTTCCCGCTGCGCGGCCTGTGGTCCGAGCAGTACAACGGCATGCCCTGGTATCACTGGATCACCGATCCGCGCGCGATGGCCGACTATTTCTGGCACCTCGTGCTGCCGCTGATCGCCATGGCGATCAGCGCCTTCGCCACCTCTACGCTGCTGACCAAGAACTCGTTCCTCGACGAGATCCGCAAGCAATACGTCACCACGGCGCGCATGAAGGGGCTCAACGACCGGCAGGTGCTCTACGGCCACGTGTTCCGCAATGCCATGCTGCTGGTGATCGCCGGTTTCCCGGGCGCCTTCATCGGCGCGTTCTTCGGCGGTTCGCTGCTGATCGAGACGATCTTCTCGCTCGACGGGCTCGGCCTGCTCGGCTTCGAGTCGGTCGTCAACCGTGACTACCCCGTCGTATTCGCCACTCTCTATATCTTCTCGCTGATCGGCCTCGTCGTGAACCTGATCTCCGACCTCACCTACACCTGGATCGATCCGCGGATCGACTTCGAGAGCCGGGAGGTCTGATCATGGACGCACTGACGCCCGCCACCGCCACGCCCGAGGCGCCCCCCCAGACCACGCTGGCGAACCCGGCCGGCACCGCCGTGCCGGTGACGCGGAAGCGCCGACTATCGCCGCTCAACGAGCGGCGCTGGCGCAACTTCAAGGCCAATAAGCGGGGCTACTGGTCGCTCTGGGTGTTCCTCACCCTGTTCATCCTGTCGCTGTTCTCCGAACTGATCTGCAACGATCGGCCGATCCTGATCTCCTACAAGGGCGAGTTGCTTTCGCCGATCCTGAAGGACTATCCGGAAGCGAAATTCGGCGGCTTCCTGCCGCAAACCCAGTATCGCGACCCGGTGATCCAGGACGAGATCGCGGCGAACGGCTGGATGCTGTGGCCGCCGATCCGGTACTCCTACAACACGCCCAACAATGAGATCCCGGATCCGGCACCTGCCAAGCCTTCATGGATGTACGACAAGGCCAAGCGCTGCGAGCGCTATACGAAGGGCGTCGACGATCCGAACTGCACGATCGGCAACTGGAACTGGCTCGGCACCGACGATCAGGCCCGCGACGTGGTCGCGCGGCTGATCTACGGCTTCCGGATCTCGGTGCTGTTCGGCCTCGTCCTGACGATCGTGTCGTCGTTCGTCGGCGTTGCTGCCGGCGCGGTGCAGGGCTTCTTCGGTGGCTGGACCGATCTGCTGTTCCAGCGCTTCATCGAGATCTGGAGTTCGCTGCCCCACTTGTACCTGCTCCTGATCATCTCCTCGATGTTCGTGCCGAGTTTCTGGATCCTGCTCGGCATCCTGCTGCTGTTCTCCTGGGTCAGTCTCGTGGGCGTGGTGCGCGCGGAGTTCCTGCGTGCGCGGAACTTCGAATATGTGCGCGCCGCCCGCGCGCTCGGCGTCGGCAACTTCACCATCATGATCCGGCACCTGCTGCCGAATGCGATGGTCGCGACGCTGACCTTCATGCCGTTCATCCTGAACGGGTCGATCACGACGCTGACCTCGCTCGACTTCCTCGGCTTCGGCCTGCCGCCCGGCTCGCCGTCGCTCGGCGAGCTGCTGGCGCAGGGCAAGAACAACCTGCAGGCCCCCTGGCTCGGCCTGACCGGCTTCTTCCTGATCTCGCTGATGCTGTCGCTCTTGATCTTCGTCGGCGAGGCCGTCCGCGACGCCTTCGACCCGCGCAAGACCTTCGGGTGAGCGCATGGTAGGATCGGGCCGAGGAGGCGCGGTGATGAACAAGATCGTGCGCAGCACCATCGTCGCGGGCGAATTGCCGGAGCGGGTCCGGGGCGACATCGATCCGAGCCGGGAGGTGACCGTGGTTGTCACCGAGACCGAGGCGGCCGAGACGCCTGCGGCCGGCGAACGGTTGGATCTCTCCCGGCTCTTGCCGCCGGGCGAGCCGCGCGAGCCGGTGTTCACGCCCCACTTCGGTATCCGGCGCGACAACTTCGCCAATGCCGAAGAGGTCGTCGCCTGGATTCGCGCCGTCAGGGACGGGGAGCCGGACTGACCGATGCGGAGGCCGCGGATCTACGCCGACACCAACGTCTTCGTGGCGGCGATGGAAGCTGCGGACCGGGTGCGCGATCTCGCCCGGGAGGTCGTCGCTCTCCGGGACGCGGGACAGATCGACGTGGTCACCAGCGAATTGACGCTCTCCGAACTTCTGGTCCACCCGATCAAGGTCGGCGACATCGTGCTGATCGACGCATATGAACAGCAGATCGCGAGCCTGGGGCCGGACCACGCGGTCCCCGTCACGATCGAGATTCTGCGCGACGCGGCCGCTCTGCGTGCACGCTCCGGCGGATTGAAGTTGCCCGATGCCGTCCACGTCGCGACGGCGCTTAGAGCCGGCTGCGACGCGGTCCTGTCCGAAGACTGCCGGCTCGGGCGTTACCACGGGATTCCCGTCCTCGGTCTCGAAGCGGATTCGTTGGCCGCCTTCTTCATCGGATATCGCTGACATGACATCGCCCCTCCTCTCCGTCCGCAATCTCTCGGTCGCCTTCCGGCAGGACGGGCGCGAGTTCCGGGCGGTCGACGGCGTCTCCTTCGACATCGCCAAGGGCGAGACCGTCGCGCTCGTCGGCGAGTCCGGTTCGGGCAAGTCGGTGACCGCCATGTCGATCCCGCGGCTCCTGCCCTATCCGGCCGCCTCGCATCCGACCGGCGAGATCCTGTTCAAGGGTCGCGATCTGCTGCAGGCCTCCGACGCCGAACTGCGCGCGGTGCGCGGCAACGACATCACCATGGTGTTCCAGGAGCCGATGACGTCGCTGAACCCGCTCCACACCGTGGAGCGGCAGGTGGCCGAGATCCTGCGCCTGCACAAGGGGCTCGGCGAACGCGCCGCCCGCGACCGGGTGCTGGAGCTGCTCTCGGCGGTCGGTATCTCCGATCCGGCGAGCCGGCTCGCCTCCTATCCGCACCAGCTCTCCGGCGGCCAGCGCCAGCGCGTCATGATCGCCATGGCGCTCGCCAACGAGCCGGACCTGCTGATCGCCGACGAGCCGACCACGGCGCTCGACGTCACGGTGCAGGCACAGATCCTGAAGCTGCTCGAGGAGATCCAGGCCCGCATGGGGCTCGCGATCCTGTTCATCACCCATGACCTCGGCATCGTCGGCCGCATCGCCGACCGGGTCTCGGTGATGACCAAGGGCAAGATCGTCGAGACCGGTCCGACGACCGAGATCTTCCGCAGCCCCCAGCACGCCTACACCCGGCATCTGCTGGCGGCCGAGCCGAAGGGCGAGCCGCCGGCGAGCGATCCGGCCGCGCCGGTGGTCGCGGAGACCGACAACCTCAAGGTCTGGTTCCCGATCAAGCGCGGCCTGTTCCGCAAGACGGTCGGGCACGTCAAGGCGGTCGACGGCGTGACGGTGCGGGTCCGCGAGGGCCAGACCGTCGGCGTCGTCGGCGAGTCCGGCTCGGGCAAGACCACGCTCGGCCTCGCCATGCTCCGGCTGATCGCGTCCGAAGGACGGATCGTGGTGATGGGCCGCGACGTACAAGGTCTGAAGTCGGCCGAGACGCGGCCGATGCGGCGCAACATGCAGGTGGTGTTCCAGGATCCGTTCGGATCGCTGAGCCCGCGCCTGTCGATCGAGGACATCATCGCCGAGGGCCTCGCGGTGCACATGCCGAAGCTCGGCGAGGCCGAGCGCACCGCGCGGGTCGTCGCGGCCTTGCAGGAGGTCGGCCTCGACCCCGAAACGCGGCATCGCTACCCGCACGAATTCTCCGGCGGCCAGCGCCAGCGCATCTCGATCGCGCGCGCCATGGTGCTGGAGCCGAAGTTCGTCATGCTCGACGAGCCGACCTCGGCCCTCGACATGTCGGTGCAGGCGCAGGTGGTCGACCTGCTGCGCGATCTCCAGCGCAAACACGGCCTCGCCTATCTGTTCATCTCGCACGACCTCAAGGTCGTGCGCGCGCTCGCCAACGACGTCATCGTCATGAAGGACGGCAAGGTCGTCGAGCAGGGACCGGCCGCGACCGTGTTCGACGCGCCGACCTCGGACTATACGCGCGCCCTGATGGCGGCGGCTTTCCGGATGGAGGCCGTCGACGCCCCGGACGTGGTGCGGCAGTAGCGTCGCCCACGGCTCCGCGGCATCTGCCCGGCCGAGAAAGACACCGACCCGAGCTCGGCGCAGCCAGCGGCGGCGGACGATTTGTGTCGCAGGCTTCATTCCCGCGCGACATTGCCGCCGCGACGATTTTTCATATCATAGTACTATTCAGATCGCCTCCGACATGTCACAGTCGACCTGCGCTGGGCCGAGAGGGGCTCCGCGAAAGGGCGCGGACATTGCCGGGACCGCGCGGAGAGGAGCGACGCATGACCGCGAGCAGCTACGGCGCCGGCCGCGGCCCGGCGAGCCGCCTCGCCCCGCCGCATGCGCTGTCGAGCCAGGCGCGGGTCGCCCGCGCGCTCGGCATCGAGATCCTGACCGGCACGCTGAAGCCCGGCGACATCGTGCCGAACGAGACCGAACTCATGACGCGCTTCGGCATTTCGCGCACGGTGCTGCGCGAAGTGATGAAGACGCTCGCCGCCAAGGGCATGGTGCAGCCGAAGACCCGGGTCGGCACCCGTGTGCTCGATCCCGAGCATTGGACCATGTTCGATGCGGACGTCATCGCCTGGCGCATCGAACTCGGCATGGATGCCGGGTTCCTGAAAAGCCTGTTCGAGGTACGGCTGGCACTGGAGCCGGCCGCGGCCGCGCTGGCCGCCGAACGCCGCACCGATGCGGACGTGACCTTTCTGGAAGACTGCGTCTCGGACATGCGCCGGCCCGGCCATTCGCGCGAGAGCTATGCGCTGATCGACAACGCCTTCCATCTGGCGGTGGCCTCGGCCTCCGGCAATCCGTTCATGCGCTCGATGGGCGCGGTGATCGAGGCGGCGCTGACCGCCTCGTTCACGCTTCACTCGCCCGTCGACGATCCCGAGCGGCAGCGCGCCACCGCCGATGCGCACGAGCGCATCGTCGATGCGATCCGCGAACACGATCCGCGCGGCGCGGAGGCGGCGATGCTCGCCGTCATCACCGAGGGCATGAACCGGCGCGCGCTCGACCCGCGGGCCAAGCAGACGACTCCCGACCCGACCGGCGCGACCCGAAGCCGGCCGAACCATCAATGAAAGAAACGGAAGACACCGAGGAGAGAGACATGGCCGACGGTCACGGCAACGGTATCCCGGGCGAGAAGCGCCTGCGCTCGCGCGCCTGGTTCGACAATCCGGCGAACCCGGACATGACCGCGCTCTACCTGGAGCGCTATCTGAACTACGGTTTGACGCGCGAGGAGCTGCAATCGGGCAAACCGATCATCGGCATCGCCCAGACCGGCTCGGACCTGTCGCCCTGCAACCGGCACCATCTCGTGCTCGCCGAGCGGCTGCGCGAGGGCATCCGCGAAGCCGGCGGCATCGCGATCGAGTTCCCGGTGCATCCGATCCAGGAGACCGGCAAGCGGCCGACCGCGTCGCTCGACCGCAACCTCGCCTATCTCGGCCTCGTCGAGGTGCTCTACGGCTACCCGCTCGACGGCGTCGTGCTCACGATCGGCTGCGACAAGACCACGCCGGCCTGCCTGATGGCGGCCGCGACCGTCAACATCCCGGCGATCGCGCTGTCGGTCGGGCCGATGCTGAACGGCTGGTACAAGGGCCAGCGCACCGGCTCGGGCACGATCGTCTGGAAGGCGCGCGAGATGATGGCCGCCGGCGAGATCGACTACGCCGGCTTCGTCGATCTGGTCGCCTCCTCGGCGCCGTCGACCGGCTATTGCAACACGATGGGCACCGCGACGACGATGAACTCGCTCGCCGAGGCGCTCGGCATGCAGCTGCCGGGTTCGGCAGCGATCCCGGCCCCCTATCGCGAGCGCCAGCAGATCGCCTATCTGACCGGCAAGCGCATCGTCGAGATGGTCGCCGAGGATCTGAAGCCCTCGGACATCCTGACCAAGGACGCCTTCATCAACGCGATCCGCGTCAACTCGGCGATCGGCGGCTCGACCAACGCGCCGATCCATCTCGCCGCGCTCGCCCGCCACATCGGCGTGCCGCTCGATATCCGCGAGTGGCAGGAGTACGGTCACGACATTCCGCTGCTCGTGAACCTGCAGCCGGCCGGCGAGTATCTCGGCGAGGACTACCATCACGCCGGCGGCGTGCCGGCGGTGGTCGCCCAGCTCATGAAGCAGGGGCTGATCCGCGAGAACGCGCTGACCGTCAACGGCAAGACCATGGGCGACAACTGCCGCGGCGCCACGATCGAGGACGAGAACGTCATCCGTCCGTTCGAGCGGCCGCTCAAGGAGAAGGCCGGCTTCCTCGTCCTGTCGGGCAACCTGTTCGACAACGCGATCATGAAGACCAGCGTGATCTCGCAGGAGTTCCGCGACCGCTACCTGTCGAACCCGAACGATCCGGAGGCCTTCGAGGGCAAGGCGATCGTGTTCGACGGGCCGGAGGACTATCACCACCGCATCGATGACGAGAGCCTCGGCATCGACGAATACACGCTGCTGTTCATGCGCGGCACCGGTGCCATCGGCTATCCGGGCGGCGCGGAGGTCGTGAACATGCGGCCGCCGGCCTACCTGATCAAGCGCGGCATCCTCTCGCTGCCGTGCATCGGCGACGGCCGCCAGTCGGGCACCTCCGGATCGCCGTCGATCCTCAACGCCTCGCCGGAAGCCGCGGCGGGTGGCGGTCTCGCGCTCCTGAAGAGCGGCGATCGCGTGCGCATCGACCTCCGGAAGGGCACGGCCGACATCCTGATCTCCGACGAGGAGCTGGAAGCCCGCCGCGCCGCGCTCGGCGCCGACGGCGGCTATCACTTCCCCGGCTCGCAGACGCCGTGGCAGGAGATCCAGCGCGGCATCGTCGACCAGCTCGGCAACGGCATGGTGCTGAAGCCGGCGGTCAAGTATCAGCGCGTCGCCGAAACCTACGGCGTGCCGCGCGACAACCACTGACGGGTCGGTCCGGCCGGGACCTTGCGTTCCGGCCGGACCGAGCCGAGGTGGATCGTCGAGGCGGACCTTAGGGGGGGCCCTTAGGGACGGACGCGCCGCCCTTGCCTCTCGAATGAAAACGCCGGCCGTGGGGCTCCACGGCCGGCGTTTTTCATGTGTCGGGATTGGACGGCGGGTTTGCGTCAGACGCTCTCGCCGTCGAGCACGAAGACGCGCTTCGGCACGAATTCGCCGCGGGCGACCTCGCCGAGCGCGACCAGTTCGCCGCCGCAGGTCGCATAGGCCGCAGCCGTGTCGAGCGGCGCGTCGCGGCCGCGCAGGATCACCGACTGGCCGCGGCGCAGGCGCGCGGCGGCGTCGCGGTGCATCGGCACTTCCGGGATCTCGGCAAGACCGGCTTCCACCGGCGAGAGGTACTCGCGCACCGCGTCGCTGCCGCCATCCTCGAACGCGGCCTCGACCTCGGCGAGCGGCACCATCTCCGCCTCGCCGAAGGGGCCGACCAGCACGCGCCGGAGCGCGACGACATGGCCGCGCGTGCCGAGACGGCGACCGATGTCGCGGGCGAGCGCCCGCACATAGGTGCCCTTGCCGCATTCGCAGTCGAACACGGCCGTGTCGGCGTCGGGCATGCCGACGAGGTCGAGCCGGTGCACCGCGATCGGCCGGGCCTCGAGCACGACCTCCTCGCCGTCGCGGGCGAGGTCGTAGGCGCGCTCGCCGTCGATCTTGATCGCCGAGTATTTTGGCGGCACCTGCATGATCTCGCCCATGAACTCCGGCAGGATCGCGAGCACGTCGGCTTCGGTCGGGCGACCCGGCGCCTCGGCGAGGATGCGGCCCTCGGCGTCGTCGGTGTCGGTCTCGACGCCCCAGCGGACGTTGAAGCGGTAGATCTTCCGCCCGTCCATGACGAAGGGCACGGTCTTGGTCGCCTCGCCGAAGGCGATCGGCAGTAGGCCGCTCGCCAGCGGATCGAGCGTGCCGGCATGGCCGCACTTGTTGGCGTGGAACAGCCGCTTGAGCCGGCCGACCGCCTGCGTGGAAGTCACGCCGACGGGCTTGTCCAGCACCAGCCAGCCGTTGATGTCGTCAAATCGCTTCTTCCGGGCCACGGGGGCTATCCTTCATTCGGTCTCGTCCGCCGCGGGACGGAAATGGCTGTCCTGGCCGCGCCGGGCGCGCAGGACTCTTGGGATGACGCAACAGCGCGTCACATCTGGACAACGGGTGAGGATCCCGCAGCGCGCGACCCGCGCCTGTGGTCGCTTCTGCTCACGCCTCGTCCGACCCGTCCGCGACATGCTTGCGGATCTCGGGATCGCGCAGCATGGCATTGACGCGGTCGTCGTCCTCGTAGCGGGTATCGAGCCGGAAATGGATGTCGGCGGCGAACTTGATGTTCACCCGCCGCGCCACCTGGCCGCGCAGCCACTTGCGGTTCCGCTCGAGCGCCGCCATGGCCCGCTTGGTCTCGCGGCCGCCGAGCGGCATCACCAGAACGGTCGCCTGACGCAGGTCGGGCGACACGCGCACCTCCGGCACGGTGATGATCAGCCCGTCGAGATCGGGATCGTTGACCTCGTGGCGGGAGAAGATCTCAGAGAGAGCATGGCGGATCAGCTCGCCGACGCGGAGCTGGCGCTGCGAGGGCCCTGCGGCCCCCTGATCGAATCGAGACATGGTTCAGAACTCCTGCCGCGCAGCCGGGGATCGGACCCGGATGCGGGGAACGGTCGAAGCGGCGGCGAGGATCGCCGTCGTGATGGGATGCGGCCAAGCGCGCCGCATGCGGTCGGACGCGGCGAAGAGCGCCGCAGTTCTCAGATGCGACGGCCGGGCGCGCGGGAAGCGGCCCGGCCGATCCTGTTCGGAGCGTGGCTCAGAGCGAGCGCGCGATGGACTCGACGCGGTAGCACTCGATGACGTCGCCGGCGCGCATGTCCTGATAGTTCTCGAAGGCCATGCCGCATTCCTGGCCGACCACGACTTCCTTGGCGTCGTCCTTGAAGCGCTTGAGCTGCGAGAGCTTGCCTTCGTGGATGACCACGTTGTCGCGGATGAGGCGGACGTTGGCACCGCGCTCGACCGTACCGTCGGTGACCAGACAGCCGGCGACCTTGCCGACCTTGGAGACGTTGAAGATCTCCTTGATCCGCGCGTTGCCGAGCATGGTCTCGCGCACTTCCGGCGCCAGCAGGCCCGACATCGCCGACTTAACGTCATCCACGAGGTCGTAGATGATGTTGTAGTAGCGGATCTCGATGCCTTCACGCTCGGCCGACTCGCGCGCTTCCTTGGAGGCGCGCACGTTGAAGCCGATGATCGCCGCGTTGGACGCGCTCGCGAGCGAGACGTCCGACTCGGTGATGCCGCCGACGCCGCCGTGGATGACACGGGCGCGGACTTCGTCGTTGCCGAGCTTCTCCAGCGCGCCGATGATCGCCTCGAGCGAGCCCTGCACGTCGGCCTTGACGACCAGGACGAACTCCTTGCGGCCGGCGTCCTTGAGCTGGCTCATCATTTCCGCGAGCGAACCGCGCGCGCCGGCGCCGCGCGCCTGCATCTTCTCGCGCTTCATGCGGGCACGATAGTCGGCGACCTCACGGGCACGGGCTTCGTTCTCGACCACGGCGAAGCGGTCGCCCGCCTCCGGGGTCTCCTGATAGCCGAGCACCTCGACCGGCATGGACGGACCGGCGTCCTTGACCTGGCGGCCATGGTCGTCGAGCAGCGCACGCACCTTGCCCCACGCCGCGCCGGCGACCAGGATGTCGCCGACCTTGAGCGTGCCGCGCTGGACCAGCACGGTCGCGACCGGGCCACGGCCCTTGTCGAGCTTGGCTTCGATGACGGTGCCTTCGGCCGAGCGGTTCGGGTTGGCGCGCAGCTCCTGGACTTCGGCCTGCAGCAGGATGGTCTCGAGCAGCTTGTCGAGACCGGTCCGCTCCTTGGCCGAGACCTCGACCTCGAGCACGTCGCCGCCCATCGATTCCACCACGATCTCGTGCTGGAGCAGATCGGTGCGTACGCGCTGCGGGTTGGCGTCCGGCTTGTCGATCTTGTTGATCGCCACGATGATCGGCACGCCCGCGGCGCGGGTGTGGTTGATCGCCTCGATCGTCGTCGGCATGACGCCGTCGTCGGCCGCCACGACCAGGATCACGATGTCGGTCGCCTTGGCGCCACGCGAACGCATCGCCGTGAAGGCCTCGTGGCCCGGGGTGTCGATGAAGGTGATCTTCGACCCGTGGATCTCGACCTGATAGGCGCCGATGTGCTGGGTGATGCCGCCGGCTTCGCCCGCGGCCACCTTGGTCGAGCGGATCGCGTCGAGCAGCGACGTCTTGCCGTGGTCGACGTGGCCCATGATGGTCACGACCGGCGGACGCGGCAGACGGGTCTCGTCGGTATCCGGCGCGGAGAACAGGCCCTCCTCGACGTCCGAAGCGGCGACGCGCTTCACCGTGTGGCCCATCTCCTCGGCGAGGAGCTGCGCCATGTCGGCGTCGATCACGTCGTTGATCTTCAGCATCTGCCCCTGACGCATCAGGAGCTTGATGACGTCGACCGCACGTTCCGACATGCGGTTGGCCAGTTCCTGGATGGTGATCGTCTCGGGGATGACCACCTCGCGCATGATCTTCTCACGCGGCTCGTTGGAATGCATGCGCCGCTGCTGGCGCTGCTGGCGCCGGCGGAAGGCGGCGACCGAACGACCGCGCTCCTCCTCGTCCTCGCCGGCCTGGGCGGTGACGACGGTGAGCTTGCCGCGGGGCTTCTCGGCCTCCTTGGTGCGGGTCGGCTTCGGCGCGGGCACGGCCGGCTTCTTGATCGCGGCGGCCGGACGCAGCGTCGGACGGCGCTCGCCGTCGTCCTCCTCGTCCGTCTCGACACGACCCGGCATCGCCGGCTTGGACGCCAGCGGGGTCAGCGGCTTGGCACCCGGAGCGCCCGGCACGCCACGCGGCGGCGGCGGCGGGTTGCCGCCGGCCGGACGCGCAGCCGGGGCGCCGCCCTCGGCCTCGAGCCGGCGCGCGGCTTCCTGTTCGGTGCGGCGGCGGAATTCGTCCTCCGCCTTCTTGCGGGCCTCTTCCTCGACCTTGCGGCGCTCGGCCTCCTCACGCTCGCGCTTGAGGCGGGCATCCTCCTCGGCGCGGCGACGGGCTTCCTCTTCCTGGCGCTTGCGATCGTCGGCCTCGCGGACGCGGGCGTCGGCGAGCGCACGCTCACGGGCGGCACGCTCGTCGGCCGACAGGGCCTGGAGCACCACGCCGGTGCGCGGCGCCGAGGGACGCTGCTGCTGCGGCTGGCCGGGGCGGCCCGAGGGCGCCGGACCACGGCCGGCCGGCTGGCCGGTCGGACGCGCGGGCGGAGCCGCCGGGGCGACGCGGACGCTCGGCGCACCGGGCGTTGCGGGGCGCGCAGCCGGAGCCGCGGCCACGGTCGGGCGCGGCTGCGGAGCTGCGGCGGCCACCGGGGCAGGGGCCGGAGCCTCGGTCGGGGCGGGAGCGGCAGCGACGGGCGCCGGAGCCGGTTCGGGCGCCTCGACCACGGGGGCCGGAGCGACCGCCACCGGTTCCGGAGCCGGCGTCGCGACGGGCGCGGGTGCCGGGGCGGCGACCGGGGCCGGGGCCTCGGCAACCGGGGCGGCGGGCTGCAGCACGCGCGGCGCGGCCGGCGCGGGAGCGGCCGGAGCCGGGGTCTCGCGCGCTTCCGGCGCCGGGGTCTCGCCGGGCTTCAGGATCGGTCGCTTCTTCTTCGTCTCGACGAGCACGGCCTTCGACCGGCCGTGACTGAAGCTCTGGCGAACCACGTTGGTGTCCGCCTTCGGCTTCAGCGTCAGCGTCTTCTTGACGTCGACGTGCAGGGTCTTGTCGCCGGTGCTCTTCGTATCGCTCATGAGCCTGGTCTATCCTCGCGGGCGTCTCGGCCCGCAGTCGCCACAGGGTTCCGTTGAACCTCGTCGCGCTTCTGTCATACGCCCGAGCAGTGCCCGATCCGATCGGAGCGGGAAACTGCTCTCACTCTTCTTCGTTCACAAGCCCTTCCGTGCCGGGATTCTGCATCCCGACCGGGTCGGACCCGGGTTCGTCGCCGTCTCTGTCCGTCACCGTTGCGGGAACGCCACCCCGGTAACGTCGGAGCAGATCGACCCGCTCCAGAAAACTCTTGCTCGCCTGCCCAGAGAGCAGGGCGGCATGTACCACATTTTCGCGCCCCAGCGCCAAATCCAATTGGCCGCTGGTGAAGCAACGCAGGACCGGTATACCGGCCGCGCTCGCCCCACGACGCCGGAGCGCCGCCGCGATCTTCTCGACCCCGTCGTCGCCCGCCTCGGCCGCGTGGATCAGGCCGAGTGCCTGACCCTTGCCGACCGTGGCCTCGACCTTGGCGAAGCCCGTGACCACCTGGCCCGCCTTGCGCGCGAGCCCCAGATTGCCGAGTGCCGCCTCGGTCAGCAGCCGATCGACCAGGTCGACCAGCGCCGCATCCGCTTTGGCCTCCTCGCCGAAGCCGCGGCCGAACAGCCGCTTCTTCACCGCGGTGGCCAGCACGTCCCGCGACGCACCGACCCAGACCCCCCGACCCGGCAGGGTCCGCTTCAGATCCGGCACTACGGCCCCGTCGGGGCCGAGCACGAACCGGATCATCTCCCCGACCGGCTTCACCTCGCGTGTGACGAGGCACATCCGCTCGAGCGGTTCGTTCTTGCGCGGCACCGGCCGATCCTCAATTCACCCCGAAGACCGACGGCGTTCAGCCCTCGGTGCTCTCGGCCTCGTCTTCCGACACCTCGTCCTCGACCGGCTCGGGCATCGCCTCGATCCAGCCGGCATGCACGCGGGCGGCCATGATGATCGCCTCGGCCTCGGCCTTCGACAGCTCGAAGCCCTTGAGCGCGCCATCGTGGCGGATCGTCTCGCCGTTCTTGCGCTCGGTCCAGCCGATCAGGTCGTCGGTGGCGCAGCCGGCGAGATCCTCGACCGTCTTGATGCCTTCCTTGCCGAAGGCGACCAGCATGGCGGTCGTGACGCCCGGCACCTCGCGGACGGCGTCCTCGACGCCGAGCGTCTTGCGCTCGG
Organism: Ancalomicrobiaceae bacterium S20; assembly: GCA_040269895.1. NCBI lineage: Bacteria > Pseudomonadati > Pseudomonadota > Alphaproteobacteria > Hyphomicrobiales > Ancalomicrobiaceae > Methyloraptor > Methyloraptor flagellatus. Next base: position 3,991,059 of record CP158568.1, read on the forward strand.
CATCCTGCTCGGCCTCGATCTGCTCGAGATGGGCGCGGGCGCGCGACTGGATCTCGGTCGCGGTCTCCTCGTCGAAGCCCTCGATGCCGGCGATCTCGTCGAGATCGACATAGGCCAGTTCGTCGATGGTGGTGAAGCCTTCGGTGGCGAGAAGCTGAGCGACGACCTCGTCCACATCGAGCGCCTGCATGAACAGCTGGGTGCGCTCGGCGAATTCCTTCTGCCGGCGCTCCGACTCCTCCTGTTCGGTGAGGATATCGATGTCCCAGCCGGTCAGCTGCGAGGCGAGGCGGACGTTCTGGCCGCGGCGACCGATCGCCAGGCTCAATTGGTCATCCGGAACCACGACTTCAATACGACCGGCGTCCTCGTCGAGAACCACCTTCGACACTTCGGCCGGCTGCAGCGCGTTGACGATGAAGGTGGCGGCGTCGGGCGACCACGGGATGATGTCGATCTTCTCGCCCTGGAGCTCCTGCACCACGGCCTGGACGCGGCTGCCGCGCATGCCGACGCAGGCGCCGACCGGATCGATCGACGAATCACGCGAGTAGACCGCGATCTTGGCGCGCGAACCCGGGTCGCGGGCGACCGACTTCACCTCGATGATGTTGTCGTAGATCTCCGGCACTTCCTGGGCGAACAGCTTCGCCATGAACTGCGGATGGGTGCGCGACAGGAAGATCTGCGGACCGCGCTGCTCGCGGCGCACGTCGTAGACATAGGCGCGGACGCGGTCGCCGTTGCGGAACGCCTCGCGCGGGATCAGCTCGTCGCGGCGGACGATCGCTTCGCCACGGCCGAGATCGACGATCACGTTGCCGTATTCGATGCGCTTGACCGCGCCGTTGACGATCTCGCCGATGCGGTCCTTGAACTCGTCGTACTGGCGGTCGCGCTCGGCCTCGCGCACCTTCTGCACGATGACCTGCTTCGCCGACTGCGCGGCGATGCGGCCGAAGTCCATCGGCGGCAGCGGCTCGGCGATCAGGTCGCCGACCTGCGCGGCCGGATTCTTCAGGCGGGCCTCGGCGAGGCTGATCTGGATCGCCGGATTGTCGAGCTCCTCGACGACCTGGAGCAGGCGCTGCAGCTTGATCTCGCCGGTGCGCGAGTTGATCTCGGCGCGGACCTCGGTCTCCGAGCCGTATCGCGACCGAGCGGCCTTCTGGATCGCATCCTCCATCGCGGCGAGCACGATCTTGCGATCGATCACCTTCTCGCGTGCGACCGCGTCGGCGATCTGGAGGAGTTCCAGTCTGTTGGCGCTGACTGCCATGGTCTTCTCCCGCAGGGTCCGCTTGTCCGCGACCCTCGATCTCTTTCCAAGTCCGAGGGCGCGCGCGGCGCGAACCCTCTTTCCCTGTCACGACCCGCCCAAATCCGGGCGGGCGATCGCGTTTTCTCAGTGCCGGGTGCCGGCGCGCCCGTCTTCGGCGTCCCCGTCGGCGATATCGCCGTCGGAGATCTCGTCACCATCGGCGCCGTCGCCGGCCTGCAGAGCGGCGAGCGCCTTCTTGCCGGCCTTCAGCGACGCGGCAACCAGTTCGTCGGTCAGCACGAGGCGCGCCTCGGCGATGTCGCCGAGCGGCAGCCACCACGTGTCGGGCACGCCTTCGGCGGGATCGTCGATCTTGATGCCGGCGGTCTCGTCCTTGAGGCCGAGTAGATGGCCACGGAAGCGCTTGCGGCCGTCGAGCGGCCGCTCGAGCTCGACCTTGGCGACGTGCCCGGCCCAGCGATCGAAATCGGAGGCCCTGACCAGCGGACGGTCGATGCCCGGCGACGACACTTCCAGATGATAGGCCCGCTCGACCGGATCGTCCGCATCGAGAACCGGCGACAGGTTCCGGCTGATCGCTTCGCAATCGTCGACCGATATGGTGCCGTCAGGCCGCTCGGCCATGATCTGCACCGTGAAGCCGTTACGGCCCGAACATTTGACGCGCACGAGACGGTAGCCGAGATCCTCGATCACAGGTTCGGCAATGGCCGCCACACGGGCGTCCAGTCCTGTTTCGGTGATGATGCGCGGTTCGTGACGCGTCACGTTCAGGTCGGTCCTTTCGGTCCGGGCGGAGACCCTGATCGGCCAACGCCCACGGATGCGACCCCACGTAACAAAAAAGAGCGGGTCCCGGGGGAGCCCACTCCAATCCGCTTCGTGAAGCGCATCAGAAATTGATGTCGAGCCATATACGCCGATCGCGGACATGAATCAAGCGACAGACCGGGTCGACCGACCGCGAAGGACGAAGCCGGGCACAGAACCGCGGCGCAAGGCCGGGCCGAACGACGACACGCATGTTTCACGACAGAGCCGAGCGACGATCACCGAGACCGCACGGCTTCCGTAACGTTTGGATTCGAGATGCCAAGTGTTATTGTCTGATCTTTAGCTCCTAAGTATAATTCCACAAACACCAATGATTTAATGTTTGGTTTATACCTTCCGTAGCGAAATGTCTCCAACCCCTGGAGACCACATCATGAAGCTCAGTTCCATCAAGTTCCGCATCGTCGCCTTGTCGGCGGCCTGCGTGATCACCGCTACCGGTGGATTGGTCACCTACAGCGTCGTGTCCGCGAACAGCACACTCGATCACGTCACCCGGAACGCGGACGGGCTGCTCGATCGGATGACCAAGGAGTCGCTCGTGCGGCTCGCCTCGACCCAGGCCGGCAACATCCGCACGGAGGTCGATTCCGCCTTCGACGCGGCGCGCGCGATGGCCCGCAGCCTGGAGACGATCGTCGACCCGACCGACGGCACCGCCTCGCCGATCGACACTCGCCGCGCTCAGCTCAACGGCATCCTGCTGCACGTCCTCAAGGACAACCCGCGCTTCAACGGCACCTACAGCGCCTGGATGCCGAATGCGCTCGACGGTCGCGACAAGGAGTTCACCGGTCGCGCCGAGGTCGGCTCCGATGCGACCGGGCGGGCGCTGCCCTACTGGACGCGCGACGCCAACGGGCGGATCGCGCTGCAGCCGCTCGTCGAATACGACAGCCAGGATCTGCACCCGAACGGCGTCATGAAGGGCGGCTGGTTCATCGGCCCGATGACCAACGGCAAGGAGAGCATCCTGGCGCCGTTGCCCTACATCGTACAGGGCAAGCACGTCTATCTCGCCACCATGTCGGTGCCGATCAACGCCGGCGGCAAGTTCCTCGGCGTCGCGGGCGCCGACTTCGACCTATCGTTCGTCCAGACGCTGGCCGAGAAGGTCAACGCCTCGATCTACGAGGGCAAGGGCGCGGTCACGATCGTCTCCAATACCGGCCTCGTCGTGGCTTCGAGCGCAACGCCGGGTGCCATCGGCGGTCCGCTTTCCGGCGTCAAGAACGCCGTCCCGGAGGATCTGACCGCCGCCAAGAGCGCTGAAGCGACGGTCCGCGTCGATGAGCAGAACGATCGGCTGAAGGTTTTCGCGCCGATCCCGCTCGGCCGGACCGGCGCCGCCTGGTCGGTCATCATCGGCGTGCCGCGCTCGCTCGCGCTCGCCGACGCCCAGAAACTCAGCGACACGCTCGCGGAACGCAATCGCAACGACGTGTTCTGGCAGATCGTCGTGGCCCTCGGCGTCGCCGCGATCGCCGTGGTCGCCATGGGCCTGGTCGCCCAGGGCATCGCCGGCCCGATCGGCCGGCTGACCGAGACGCTGCGCCGCCTCGCCGCCGGCGAGATCGTCAAGGAGATCGACGGCGCCGACCGCCGCGACGAGATCGGCGACATTTCGCGCGCGGTCGACCAGATCCGCATCGGTGCCGAGGAGGAGGCCCGCCGCAAGAGCCAGGCCGACGAGGCCGCCCGCGTCCGCGAGGAGACCGAACGCCGCGAGACCATGTATCGGCTTGCCGGCGAGTTCGAGAACGCCATGGGCAACGTGGTCCGGAACGTCGTGAACTCCTCGACCCAGCTGCGCGGCGCCGCGACCACCATGGTCGGCGCCACGACCAAGGTCGCCCACCAGTCGACCGCGGCGGCGGCCGCTTCCAACGAGGCCTCGACCAATGTCGAGACCGTCGCCGCGGCGGCGGAGGAACTCGCGACCTCGATCAACGAGATCAAGCGGCAGGCCGACGAATCCGCCGGCATCGCCAATTCCGCGGCCGTCGAGGCCGAGGCGACCGCGGCGCGGGTGCGCGAGCTCTCCAATGCCGCCAACCGCATCGGCCAGGTGGTCGAGCTGATCAGCAACATCGCCGGACAGACCAACCTGCTCGCGCTCAACGCCACCATCGAGGCGGCGCGCGCCGGGGAAGCCGGCCGCGGCTTCGCGGTCGTCGCCGCCGAGGTCAAGGGCCTCGCCGACCAGACCGCCAAGGCAACCTCGGAGATCGGTCAGCAAATCGGCGAGATCCAGGCCTCCACCCAGGCCTCGGTGCAGGCAATCATGGGCATCACCCAGGTCATCGAGCGGGTCAACAAGATCGCCGCCTCGATCGCCGAGGCGGTCGATCAGCAGGGCGCCGCGACCCACGAGATCGCCCACAACGTGACCCAGGCCTCGGCCGGCACCCGGGAGGTGACGCAGAACATCGACGGCATCACCGTCGCCGTCGCCGACTCGACCGCCGCCTCCAACCAGGTGGAGTCCGCCGCGGTCGACCTGTCGCACCAGTCCGAGACGCTGCGCTCGGTCATGGACGACTTCCTGAAGACCGTGCGGGCGGCCTGAGCGACCTCGTCGCCGGGCTCCCCGCGGGCCGGCCACATCCTTCGATCGCCATTCGGTGCCGCGGCCTCGCCGCGGCACCGTCGTTTTGCAGGACCGGCCGGCGCGCGAGCCGGCCTCTCCGTGGAATTGACTGGCGTTCGCCGCGGCTTTCATGCATAAGGGCGCCCGTGAACCCGACCCTGCTGGACGACATCCCGGCGGGGCCGTTTTGTTGCGAGTGGCCGATCCGGATGGATCCGCCACGCAAATTCAGGAGAAAACCGATGTCGATCACCGCCGAGCGCAAGCAGCAGCTCGTTCAGGAATACGCGACCAAGCCGGGCGACACGGGTTCGCCGGAAGTGCAGGTCGCGATCCTCTCGGAGCGCATCTCCAACCTGACCGGGCACTTCAAGAGCCACGCCAAGGACAACCACTCCCGTCGCGGCCTCCTGAAGCTCGTCTCGCAGCGCCGCAGCCTCCTCGACTACGTCAAGGCGAAGGACGAGGCTCGCTATCGGAAGCTGATCGAGCGTCTCGGCCTGCGCCGCTGAGGCAGATCCGATCCGGCGCGGCGGGTATCCCGCCGCGGTTCCGGATCGACCGATCGGTCCCGTCGACCGTGCCGGCCTGCCGGCGCGAAGCCCGACGGGACCGCTCTTCCCTACTCCGGACGTGTCGGAACCCGTGACGGGTTCTGTGCCGGGGGCACGGAAGAGACGAATTTCCGGCCGGCGACACGGTTCGCGGCCGGCACACAGAGCCGGTGGACGGCTTGGATCGCCACGGATGGGCCGCGGCGATGCGCATGTCCCCGGAGCCGAACGAAGATGGGCCATGGCAGGATCGCCGGACGTTTCCGCATCGAACGCCGCAGAACACGCCGTCACCGGCGTGGCGGCGCGGGAACCTCTCGCCGTCTTGCTCATGGCCTTTCTGATTCTAAAACCCTTCTGATCCGAAGGACATGACGCATGTTCGACATCCATCGTGAAGTCATCGAGTGGGGCGGCCGCACCCTCGTGCTCGAGACGGGCAAGATCGCCCGCCAGGCCGACGGCGCCGTCCTCGCCACCTATGGCGAGACCACCGTTCTCGCCACCGTCGTCTCGGCCAAGGAGCCGAAGCCGGGCCAGGACTTCTTCCCGCTGACCGTCAACTACCAGGAAAAGGCCTTCGCGGCCGGCAAGATCCCGGGCGGCTACTTCAAGCGCGAAGGCCGGCCGAGCGAGAACGAGACGCTGGTCTCGCGCCTGATCGACCGCCCGATCCGCCCGCTGTTCGTCGAGGGCTACAAGTGCGACACGCAGGTGATCGCGACCGTGCTCAGCCACGACCTCGAGAATGATCCGGACATCGTCGCCATGGTCGCCGCCTCGGCCGCGCTGACGCTGTCGGGCGTGCCGTTCATGGGCCCGGTCGGCGCCGCGCGCGTCGGCTATCAGTCCGGCCAGTTCGTGCTGAACCCGACCGTCGACGCGATGGACAACGCCGATCTCGACCTCGTCGTCGCCGGCACCCAGGACGCCGTGCTGATGGTCGAGTCCGAGGCGAAGGAACTCGCCGAGGACGTGATGCTCGGCGCGGTCATGTTCGGCCACAAGTCGTTCCAGCCGGTCATCGAGGCGATCATCCGCCTCGCCGAGAAGGCCGCCAAGGAGCCGCGCAACTTCACCGCGCCGGACCTCTCGGAGATCGAGAAGGCCGTGCTCGAAATCGCCGAAGCCGACCTGCGCGAGGCCTACAAGCTGACCGCCAAGCAGGAGCGCTACAAGGCCGTCGACGCCGCCAAGGCGAAGGTCATGGCCGCGCTCGTGCCGGCCGACGGCGAGGCGAAGTTCGACAAGGAGAAGGTCGCCACCGTCTTCAAGGAAGTCCAGGCCAAGATCGTGCGCTGGAACATCCTCGACACCGGCATCCGCATCGACGGCCGCGACGTGAAGACCGTCCGCCCGATCGTCTCGGAAGTCGGCATCCTGCCGCGCACCCACGGTTCGGCGCTGTTCACCCGCGGCGAGACGCAGGCCCTCGTGGTCGCGACCCTCGGCACCGGCGAGGACGAGCAGTTCGTCGACGCGCTGGAAGGCACCTACAAGGAGAACTTCCTCCTTCACTACAACTTCCCGCCCTATTCGGTCGGCGAGACCGGCCGCATGGGTTCGCCCGGCCGTCGCGAGATCGGCCACGGCAAGCTCGCCTGGCGCGCCGTGCGTCCGATGCTGCCGATCAAGGAAGACTTCCCCTACACGATCCGCGTCGTCTCGGAGATCACCGAGTCGAACGGCTCCTCGTCGATGGCGACCGTCTGCGGTTCGTCGCTGGCGCTGATGGACGCCGGCGTGCCGCTCAAGGCGCCGGTCGCGGGCATCGCCATGGGCCTGATCCTCGAGGGCGAGCGCTTCGCGGTGCTCTCCGACATCCTCGGCGACGAGGATCACCTCGGCGACATGGACTTCAAGGTGGCCGGCTCGGATCAGGGCATCACCTCGCTGCAGATGGACATCAAGATCCAGGGCATCACCGAGGAGATCATGCGCATCGCCCTCGACCAGGCCAAGGGCGGCCGCATGCACATCCTCGGCGAGATGGCCAAGGCGCTGACCGCGCCGCGCGCCGAACTCGGCGAGCATGCCCCGCGCATCGAGAGCTTCAAGATCCCCACCGACAAGATCCGTGAAGTGATCGGCTCGGGCGGCAAGGTCATCCGCGAGATCGTGGACAAGACCGGCGCCAAGGTCGACATCCAGGACGACGGCACCGTCAAGGTCTCCTCGGCCGATCAGAAGAAGATCAAGGCCGCGGTGAACTGGATCAAGTCGATCGCCGCCGAGCCGGAGATCGGCCATATCTACGAAGGCACCGTCGTGAAGTGCATGGAATTCGGCGCGTTCGTGAACTTCTTCGGTTCGCGCGACGGCCTCGTGCACATCTCGCAGCTGGCCCCGAAGAAGGTCGCCAAGGTCACCGACGTGGTCAAGGAAGGCGACAAGGTGTGGGTCAAGCTGCTCGGCTTCGACGAGCGCGGCAAGGTCCGCCTGTCGATGAAGATCGTCGACCAGGCGACCGGCGAAGAGATCAAGGGCGAAGGCGGCGACAAGGCCGCGGAGTGATCCGCGGACTGTTGCGGCTTTTTGAGCTGAGACATGGAACGGCGCCCGAAAGGGCGCCGTTTTCGTTTGGGAGTCGCATTCCGCGATCGATTGAGGTAAGGAATATCCTTACTGTGGAGAGACTGCGATGATCACGAGCCGCCTCACGTCCAAGGCGCAGACGACGGTGCCCCAGCCGGTCCGCAACGCCCTCAAGCTGCGCGAAGGGGACGTCCTCGCCTACGAGATCGACGGCGATCGCGTGATCCTGTCGAAGGCCAATCCGGCCGAGCGGGAAGATCCGTTCCGGACCTTCTCGGAGTGGCACTCGGACGCGGACGCCAAGGCCTATGCCGACCTTTGAGCGCGGGACGGTCGTCCGTGTGCCCTTCCCCTATACCGATCGGGTGACACGCCGGCGCCGACCGGCGCTCGTCGTCTCCGACGGTCCGGTTGGCGATGGACATCTGCTCTGGGTGGTGATGATCACGAGCGCCGAAAATCGCCCGTGGCCGGGCGACGTGGCGCTCGGCGAACGTTCCGCCGCTGCGGGCCTGCCGGCCCCCTCGATCGTCCGACCGACAAAGATCGCGACGATCGAAGTTCAGGATGCCGATCCGATCGGACAGATCGACGCCACATCGCTCGATGCGGTTCTGGCGACGATCCGCACCACCATGGCCCTGTGATCGAGCCTCAAGGCTCGAACGCGACCGCCCCCGTCTTCTCGGTCAGCGCCCGCGGATCGACCGAAAACAGGCTCTGCGGCGTCCCGGCCGCCGCCCAAACGCTCGAGAATTCGAGCAGTTTCTGGTCGACGAACGTCTTCAGCGGCGTTGCATGGCCGAAGGGCGGGATGCCGCCGATGGCGAAGCCGGTGATCTCGCGCACCTTGGAACCCGAGGGACGATCGAGCGCTTCGCCGATCGTGTGCGCGGCGCGGTCCTGGTCGACGCGGTTGGCGCCGGAGACCAGCAGCAGGTAGGGCGCACCGGTGTCGCGGCCCGTGAACACCAGCGACTTCACGATCTGCGCGACGTCGCAACCGACCGCGCTCGCTGCCTCGTCGGCCGTGCGCGTGCTCTCGGTCAGCACCTCGATCACGACATCGAGGCCGATGGCGCGGGCGCCGTCGAGCACGCGGCGGCAGGCATCGGGGAGCAGGGTTTCGTCGGTCATGGCGGGCTCTCGGAGGTTTTCGCGAGTCGATCGGAAGCGCGTTGATAGCGCGCCGGTCCGCGGATGACGAGAGCGCAGCCGTCAGAGCTACCGTCTCGCCTTCTTGAACGATCCGTCGTCTGGCCGCGGGATTGTCTTCGCGGACGAGACACGCGATCTGATAAGGCGAAGAATTCCGCCGTTAACGGGTTTCCCGGAGGTCCGCCGTGTCGATCGAAACCATCGTATCCGCGAAGAAGCTGCCTGAAGCCCTGCACGACGGCCCCGTGACCCTGCTCGTGCGCGATCGCGCGACGCTGCTGCCGTGGTATCGGACCGTGCTCGGCTTCGTCGAGCAGGCGAACGGGCCGACGCGCAGCGTACTCGGGGCGCCGGGCGGGGCGCCGCTGGTGATCCTGCAGGACGCGGGTTCCGCGCGCGGGCATGACCCGCGCACGGCCGGCCTGTTCCACGTCGCCTATCTGATGCCGAGCCGCGAGGATCTGGCGCGCTGGGTCGCGCATCTGGCGGCCAAGCAGATCCCGATCGACGGCGCCTCCGATCATCTCGTCAGCGAGGCGTTCTATCTGCACGACCCGGAGGGCAACGGCATCGAGGTGTACCGCGACCGGCCGCGCGCCGAGTGGCGCCGCGACGGCGAGGGGGTGGCGATGGACACGCTGCCGGCCGACATCCAGGGCCTGCTGACGCTCGGCACGCGGCTCGAGGACCGGTTCGACACCGCGCCGGCGGGCACGACCGTCGGGCATGTCCATCTCAAGGTCGCCGATCTCGCCGCGACCAAGGCGTTCTACATCGACGCGCTCGGCTTCGACCTGATGGCGACCTATCCGGGCGCGCTGTTCGTGGCCGCCGGCGGCTACCATCACCACCTCGGCCTCAACGTCTGGCAGAGCCGCGGCCGGCCGCGCGTCGCCGGCACCGAGACCGGGCTCATCGAAACGACGCTGGTGCTGCCCGGCGGCACCGGCATCGATACCGCCGCCGGGCGGCTATCGAATGCCGGCTTCGAGGTCGTGGCCAGTGGCGCCGACGCGATCGCGACCGATCCGGCCGGTCTCAAGCTGCGCCTGATCGCCGGCGTCGCCGCGGCCGAGGCGCTGGCCGGCTGAAGGCCGGCAGGGCCGAAGAGCTATGGGCAGGCGGATGGCCCGCCGGCCGGGGTCCGCGATCGAGGCTCACCGGCAGGACAGGGTGACCGTCCTGCCGTTCGCCTCGGGCGGCAGCGACGCGGTACGGCTGCCGGCCGCGCCGCAGGACCATTCGACGAAATAGTCCTTGCGCGTGCCGTAGCAGGGATCGCTGATCCGGTTGACGTCGACCCGGTAGGTGCAGACCGGCCGGCCGTTGCAGGCAGCGCGGATGTCACTGATCTCCGAACCGGACTGCGGGCACTGGCGGCCATAGATGGCGCGGCGAACCTGAATCGTCGGCTGCGGCCGATTGAAGCCCTGCGAACCGAATCCCGGGCCGCGCGGCAGGCCGCGGGCGCCGCCCGGCGCGCCGCAGTTGCAGACCGACATGCGGCCGGGGACCGTGGTCGTCCAATTGCCGTCCCAGCCGGTGCGGCCGCAGACGGCCGGGCACTTGCGCTGGGCATCTTCGTTGCTCCAGATCGGGCCGGCCTCGACATTGAAGGCCTGCGCGATCGGCGCCTCAGTGAGAATGGCGAGCGCGAACAGCCCCGCGCGGGCGATCGTCTTTGCAATCATCGATGAAACCTCTTGGCCGGAAATGCGGCAGTCGGAGACGGACGCGCCGGCCGCGCGATGTATGCGGCCGAGGCTTTCGCACTATGACGGCGGCGTCACCTTCCGCAAGGGCCACTTTACTTTTCGCAGCGCTGGACCGGGGTCGCAGATCGGGTATCCGTGCGGGCTCGACGAAGGACCTTGGCCCCCGGTGCTTGCTTGTGACGCAAGCCATCTTCGATCGGGTGGGTTCACTCCGGTCCGGCCTTGCTCTAATCCCATGCACCATGGCAGCGCGGTCGCGCGGCCCATGCGCGGCGGGCGAGATCGACATCCATGCGTCTACTGGTTCTCGGACACGGCTATTCGGCGCGCCATGCGGTCGCCGCCCTCGCGGCGGATGCGAGTTCGGTCGCGGCGACCACACGCTCGGCCGACAAGGCGGCGCGGCTCGCCGCGCGCGGCATCGCGGCGGTCGCCTATGACGGGGCCGCGCCGTCGCTGGCCGTCGCCGCGGCCATTGCGGACGCGACTCACATCCTGGTCTCGGCCGGGCCGGACGCGGCCGGGGATCCGTTCCTGCGCCACCACGCAGCCGACGTCGTCCAAGCTGCCGCGGCCGGCGGGCTCGCCTGGATCGGCTACTATTCGACCATCGGCGTGTTCGGCGACACCGGCGGGGCCTGGATCGACGATCGCGATCCCGCGAACCCGATGTCGGAGCGCACGCGCTGGCGCGTCGCGGCCGAGGACGCCTGGACGGCGGCGGGTGCCGCCGGCGGCGTGCCGGTCGCGGCTCTCCGGCTCGGCGGCATCTACGGGCCGGGTCGCAACGCCTTCGTCAATCTGGCGGCCGGAACCGCCAAGCGCGTGATCCGTCCGGGGCAGATATTCAACCGCATCCATGTCGAGGACATCGGCCTCGTCACCGCCGCCGCGCTGCGGGCGCGCGCCGCCGGGCCGATCAGCGTCGTCGACGACGAGCCGGCGCCGCCGCAGGACCCGATCACCTTCGCGGCCGGGCTGATGGGCATCGAACCGCCGCCGGCCGTGCCGTTCGAAGAGGCCGAGTTCAGCCCGATGGCGCGGAGTTTCTGGGCCGAGAACCGCCGCGTCCGCAACACGAGACTGCGGCAGGAGCTCGGCGTGACGCTCGCCTATCCGAGCTATCGGGAAGGGCTCGCCGGGCTCTGGACGAGCGGCACCTGGGCCGGCGGCCCGGAGGACAAGGAAGAGGCGAGCCCGCGGTTCCGCCGCGGGGCGACGGGGGGGTAGCCCCCCGCTCTCAATGCGCCTCGTCCCAATTGTGCGCCGCGCGGGCATCGACCTTCAGCGGCACGCGCAGCGTCACCGCGGGCTCGGCCGCCGTCTCCATCACCTCTCGCACAACAGGCAAGGTCGCCTCGATCTCGGCGTCGGGTACTTCGAAGATCAGTTCGTCGTGCACCTGTAGCAGCATGCGCGCCGAGAGCTTCGCCGCCGCCAGCGCCGGCTCCATGCGGATCATGGCGCGGCGGATGACATCGGCGGCCGAGCCCTGGATCGGGGCGTTGATCGCGGCGCGTTCGTTGAAGGCGCGTAAGGACGGGTTCTTGGCCGCGATCTCGGGATAATGCGCGCGGCGGCCGAAGACGGTCGTGACATAGCCGTCGCGGCGGCAGGCGGCCTTGGTCGCCTCCATGTAGTCGCGGATGCCCGGAAAACGCTCGAAGTACTTCTTGATATAGGCGCCGGCCTCCTCGCGGCCGATACCGAGCTGCACCGCCAGGCCGAAGGCCGAGATGCCGTAGATGATGCCGAAGTTGATCGCCTTGGCCCGGCGGCGGACCATCGGGTCCATGCCGGCGACCGGCACACCGAACATTTCCGACGCGGTCATCGCGTGGATGTCGATGCCGTCGGCGAAGGCCTGCCGGAGCTGCGGGATCTCGGCCATGTGGGCGAGCACGCGCAGCTCGATCTGGCTGTAGTCGGCCGAGACCAGCTTGTGGCCGGGCGTCGCGACGAAGGCCGAGCGGATCTTGCGGCCCTCCTCGGTGCGGACCGGAATGTTCTGCAGGTTCGGCTCTGAAGATGACAACCGGCCGGTCGTGGTCGCGGCGAGCGCGAACGATGTGTGGACGCGCTGGGTCTCTGGATGCACGTAGCCCGGCAACGCGTCGGTGTAGGTTGATTTCAACTTGGAGAGCTGGCGCCAGTCGAGGATCAGGCGCGGCAGCTCATGACCCTGGTCGGCCAAGTCCTGCAGCACGTCGGCGCCGGTCGCCCAGGCGCCGGTCGCGGTCTTCTTGGCACCGGGCAGGCCGAGCTTGCCGAACAGCAGGTCACCGAGCTGCTTCGGCGAGCCGATGTTGACCGGCTCGCCGGCCTTCTCGTGGATCTCGGCCTCGAGCCGGGCCATGCCCTGCGCGAAATCGCCGGAAAGCCGGCTCAGGATCTGGCGATCGATCGCGATGCCGCGCCGCTCCATGTGCATCAGCACCGGCACGAGCGGCCGTTCCAGCGTCTCGTAAGTCGTCGTCAGGCCGGAGGCGACGAGGCGCGGCTTCAGCACACGCCAGAGCCTGAGCGTGACGTCGGCATCCTCGGCGGCGTAGGCCGTGGCGCGGTCGAGCGGCACGCGGTCGAAGCCGATCTGCGCCTTGCCGGAGCCGGTGACCTCCTTGTAGGCGATCGGCTTATGGCCGAGCCAGCGCTCCGAGAGCTCGTCCATGCCATGGCCGCCCTTGCCGGCGTCGAGCACATAGGAGATCAGCATCGTGTCGTCGATCGGGCGGACGGCAATGCCGTAGCGCGCCATGATCGCGGCGTCATATTTGACGTTCTGGCCGATCTTGAGGACGCTCTCGTCCTCCATCAGGCTCTTCAGCCGTTCGAGCGCTTCCGGGAACGGGATCTGGCCGATGATCGGGCCGTCGTCGAACAGGCCGGTGCCGCCGGCGCGGTGGGCGAGCGGCACGTAGCAGGCGCGGCCGCACTCGATCGCGAGCGAGAAGCCGACCATCTCGGCCATCATGCTGTCGAGTGAGGTCGTCTCGGTGTCGAAGGCGACATGACCGGCCTCGCGGGCGACCGCGATCCACTCGTCGAGCCGTTCGAGGCTCATCACGGTCTCATAAGCCGTGTTGTCGACCGGCTGTTCCTTGGCCGCGGCGAGCCGGGACTCGACCAGCTGCGCCGGCGTGAAATCGCCGGGCGCCACGGACACCGTCTTCGACGGCGTCACTCTGCGCGGCGCCGCCTCGGCCTCGGAAGAGCCGGACATGGGCGTCGCGGCACCAGTCGCATCCTCGGCCGGCGCGAACACCGCGCCGGTGCCGTCGGCGCCGGGGGGCCAGAACTTGATCGTGACGGGGACCGGCTTCACCTCGGCCGCGACTGTCTCGGTCGCGGCGGCGACGCGGTTGGTCAGCGTGGTGAATTCCATCGTCTTCAGGAAGCCGACCAGCCGGACGCCGTCGAGGCTCGCGACCGCGAGAGCGTCGATCGGGCATTCGAGCGGCACGGCGCAGTCGAGCTTGACGAGCGTCTTGGAGATCCGCGCCATCTCGGCGTGCTCGATCAGGCTCTCGCGCCGCTTCGGCTGCTTGATCTCGCCGGCGCGGGCGAGCAGCGTTTCGAGGTCGCCATATTCGGTGATCAGGCCGGCGGCGGTCTTCACGCCGATACCCGGCACACCCGGCACGTTGTCGACCGAGTCGCCGGCGAGCGCCTGTACGTCGGCGACCTTGTCGGGCGTGACGCCGAACTTCTCGAATACCTCCGGCTCGCCGATCCGCTTCTCCTTCATCGTGTCGTACATGACGACCCCGGGCCCGACGAGCTGCATCAGGTCCTTGTCGGACGAGACGATGGTGACGTCGGCGCCGGCGGCGCGCGCCTGGCTCGCGTAGGTCGCAATGATGTCGTCGGCCTCGTAGCCGAGCTGCTCGACGCTCGCGACATTGAAGGCCTTCACGGCCTGGCGGATCAGGCCGAACTGCGGGCGCAGATCCTCCGGCGGCTCGGGGCGATGCGCCTTGTACTGGTCGTAGAGCTTGTTGCGGAAGGTGATCGCCGAGGCGTCGAACACCACCGCGATATGGGTCGGCTTGACGCCGATCTCGGTCTTCTCGGTCTCGCGCAGCAGCCGGTAGAGCATGTTGCAGAAGCCGGACACCGCACCGATCGGCAGGCCGTCGGACTTGCGGGTCAGCGGCGGCAGCGCGTGATAGGCGCGGAAGATGTAGGACGAGCCGTCGACCAGGAACACGTGGTCGCCCGGCTTCACCGGCCGGCGCACCGCGCCATTCTCGAGCATGTCGTTGTCGAGCGTGGCCGTGTCGGGCGTGTGGTCGAGGCCGGCGGACGTGCCGCCGGCCGGCGCGGTCGTGTTGGTCGTGTCGGGCGGGGTCTCGGGCGATGTCGCGGTCATGGGGGCGGATATTAAGGTCCGAGACCGGGAAGGGAAGCGTGCAAGCGACGCTCTCCCGTAGAATCCGATCCGCGGTCGCATCCGGTGCGACGCACGCTCCGCGCCGGTCGCCGGGGCGGGCTGCGCAGGGCGCTCTTGAACGCGCGTCCAGCCGGCGGCATAGGAGGGGCGAGAACGCACCATGCGACCGGCCGAGCCTCGGCCGCCGCCAACCGGGACGACACCGATGACCATTCAGTCCAGCCTCTCGCTCGCAAAGGAAGCCGATGCGCTTCTGCGCTCCGTCGGCGTCGCGCCCGCGGCCTACACCGGCGGCTCGCTGAAGGTCCGCTCGCCGGTGACCGGCGAGGAGATCGGCGCGCTGCCGGAGATCGACGTCGCCGGTGTCGGCGCCGCGATCGGCCGCGCCGAGACCGCCTTCAAGGCCTGGCGCCTCGTCCCGGCGCCGAAGCGCGGCGAGCTCGTGCGCCTGCTGGGCGAGGAGCTGCGCGCGCACAAGACCGCGCTCGGCCGTCTGGTCTCGATCGAGGTCGGCAAGATCACCTCCGAAGGCCTCGGCGAGGTCCAGGAGATGATCGACATCTGCGACTATGCCGTCGGCCTGTCACGCATGCTCTACGGCCTCACGATCGCGACCGAGCGGCCGAGCCATCGCATGATGGAGACCTGGCATCCGCTCGGGGTCACCGGCGTGATCTCGGCCTTCAACTTCCCCGTCGCGGTGTGGTCGTGGAACGCCGCGCTGGCGCTGGTCTGCGGCAATCCGGTGGTCTGGAAGCCGTCGGAGAAGACGCCGCTGACCGCGCTCGCCACTCAGGCCCTGTTCGAGCGCGCCGTCGCGGCGTTCCGCGCCGGCGGCGGCGAGGCGCCGGACGATCTGTCGATCGTGCTGATCGGCGGTCGCGACGTCGGCGAGGCGCTGGTCGACGACACCCGCGTGCCGGTCGTCTCGGCCACCGGCTCGACCGCCATGGGCCGCGCAGTCGGCCCGCGGCTCGCCAAGCGCTTCGCCCGCGCGATCCTCGAGCTCGGCGGCAACAACGCCGGCATCGTCGCGCCGAGCGCCGATCTCGACCTGACGCTGCGCGCGGTCGCCTTCGCCGCCATGGGCACCGCCGGTCAGCGCTGCACGACGCTGCGCCGGCTGTTCGTGCACGACAGCGTCTATGACGCGCTCGTGCCGCGGCTCCGCAAGGCCTACGGCTCGGTCAAGGTCGGCAACCCGCTCGAGGCCGGCACGCTGGTCGGTCCGCTGATCGACGCGGCCTCGTTCGAGCGCATGCAAAGGCGCTCGCCGCCGCCAAGGCCGAGGGCGGCACCGTCACCGGCGGCGACCGCGTGACGGTCGCGGGCGCCGAGGGCGGCTACTACGCCGCGCCGGCGCTGGTGGAAATGCCGTCGCAGTGCGGCCCGGTGGTCGAGGAGACCTTCGCGCCGATCCTCTATGTGATGCGCTATCAGACCATCGAGCAGGCGATCGCGTTGCAGAACGGCGTGCCGCAGGGCCTGTCGTCGTCGATCTTCACCAACGACCTGCGCGAGGCCGAACTGTTCGTCTCGGCGGCCGGCTCGGATTGCGGCATCGCCAATGTCAACATCGGCCCGTCGGGCGCCGAAATCGGCGGCGCGTTCGGCGGCGAGAAGGAGACCGGCGGCGGCCGCGAGGCCGGTTCGGACGCCTGGAAGGCCTACATGCGCCGCACCACCAACACGATCAACTACGGCCGCACGCTGCCGCTCGCCCAGGGCGTCGTCTTCGACGTCGAGTGATCGGCGGTCGCTGAGACGGTGAACACATGAAGAGCCGGAGCGCGGCGGTTCGGGGGGTTACCCGAACCGATCGCAGCTCCGGCTTTTTTCGTCCTGGCGGTGTAACGGATGCGTGATGGCGCGGGTCTCACGGGTATTCCCACCCTCGGACCAGCCCGCCCGCCATGACACCTCCGCCGCTCTCCGGCCTCCGCGTGCTCGAACTGGCGCGCATTCTCGCCGGCCCCTGGGCCGGGCAGATCCTCGCCGATCTCGGCGCCGACGTGATCAAGGTCGAGCGGCCGGGCCAGGGCGACGACACCCGGAGCTGGGGACCGCCCTTCGTGATGAGCGCCGACGGCGGCTCGCTCGGCGCCGCCTATTATCATGCCGCCAATCGCGGCAAGCGTTCGATCGCGATCGATTTCGAGACCGAGGACGGCCGCACGATCGTGCGCCGGCTCGCGACGGAAGCCGACGTCGTGATCGAGAACTTCAAGCAGGGCGGCCTGAGGAAATTCGGGCTCGACTACGACAGTCTCGCCGCGCTCAATCCGCGGCTCGTCTATGCCTCGATCACCGGGTTCGGCCAGACCGGGCCTTATGCCCATCGCGCCGGCTACGATTTCCTGATCCAGGGCATGGGCGGGTTCATGGACCTGACCGGTCAACCCGATGGCGAGCCGACCAAGGTCGGCGCCGCGGTCGCCGATCTCGGCACCGGGCTCTACGCGGTGATCGGCATCCAGGCCGCGCTCGCCGCGCGCGAGAAGACCGGCCGCGGCCAGATGGTCGATCTCAGCCTGATGGACACGATGGTCGGGCTGCTCGCCAATCAGGCGATGAACTACCTCGTCTCCGGCCGGCCGCCAAAGCGGCTCGGGAACGGGCATCCGAACATCGTGCCCTATCAGGTGTTTCCGACCGCCGACGGCTTCGTCATCATCGCGGCCGGCAACGATCGGCAATGGGCGGAACTCGCGCGTATCCTCGGGCTCGCGCCGCTCGCCGGCGATCCGCGCTTCGTCACCAACGGCGACCGCGTCCGGAACCGCGCAGAGCTGATCCCGCTGATCGAAGCGGAGACGCGCCAGTTCTCGCGCGCGGAACTGCTGGCGGCGCTGGAAGCCGCGCAGGTGCCGGCCGGGCCGATCAATTCGGTCGATGAGGTGTTCGCCGATCCGCAGGTCGTGGCGCGCGGCTTGCGGCTCGACCTTGCCGCTCCGGACGCGGCCGGCGGCACGATCCCCGCGGTCCGGACGCCGATCCTGTTGTCGGAGACGCCGCTCACTTACGGCGCGGCGTCGCCGGGCCATGGCGCGCATACACGCGCGGTGCTAGGCGAGCTCGGCTATGCGGAGGCGGCCATCGCGGATCTGGCCGCGAAGGGTGTGATCGGGCTCGGCGGCTGAGGCGCCGCCGAACCCGCTGGTCTTCAGCCGCGCAGAGTCGCGCCGGTCGCCTTGGTGACGGCCGCGACGATCTTGGCGCCGACCGCCTCGATCTCCTCGTCGGTCAGCGTCTTCTCGACCGGCTGCAGCGTAACCTCCAGCGCGACCGACTTCTTGCCCTCGGCGACGCCGGTGCCGCGATAGATGTCGAACACCGAGACATTGTCGACCAGCGCCTTGTCGGCGCCGCGCGCGGCCTTGAGGATCTTCTCGACCTCGACGGCCTCTTCGACGACGAAGGCGAAGTCGCGCGCCAGCGGCATCAGCTCGGAGATCGCGAGCTTACCCTTGGTGCGCGTCGGCCGCGCTTTCGGCTCGGGGACCGCATCGAGATTGATCTCGAAGGCGACCATCGGCCCGGAGACGTCAAGCGCCTCCATGATCGCCGGGTGCAGCTCACCGAAGGCGGCCAGCACGTTCTGCGGTCCGAGCTGGAACACGCCCGAACGGCCCGGATGGAACCAGGCCGGCGCGTTGCGGGCGATTTGCAGCTTGTCGACCGGCGCGCCGAGCGCCTCCAGCACCGCGACCGCATCGGCCTTGGCATCGGCCCAGGACACGGCGGGAGCCGCGCCTGACCAGTGCCGGCCGGCGCCGGTCATCACGGCCGTGCCGCGCCGCACGCCGCCGGCGACCTGGCGTTGGTCGCGCGGACGGTCGCCGAGGAACACCTGGCCGACCTCGAACAGCGCGACGTCGCCATTGCCACGATCGGCATTGCGCTGCGCCGCCGTGATCAGGCCCGGCAGCACGCTCGGCCGCATGTCGGAGAGGTCGGAGGCGATCGGGTTGGCGAGCGCGAGCGCCGGGGCGCCACCGCCGAACAGGGTGGCGAACTCCTTCGAGACGAAGGACCAGGTCACCGCCTCGAGCATGCCGCGGACCGCGAGCATGCGCTTGGCACGCGAGCGACGGATCTGCGCCGTGGTCAGCACCTTGGCGTTGACCGTACCGAGCGGAGCGATCGGCGTGTTGACGACCTTGTCGAGACCCCAGATGCGGGTGATCTCCTCGACGATGTCGGCCTTGCCGTGCACGTCCGCGCGCCAGGACGGCGGCGCGACACGGAACACGTCCTCGCGCGCCACGACCGAGAAGCCGAGGCGGTCGAGGATGTGCTTCATCTCGATCCAATGCACGTCGAGACCGGTCAGGCGCTTCACTTCCGAGACCGGGAACGCGATGACGCGATCGGTCTGCGGCGCTTCGCCGGCGATCACGACCTCGGACGGCTCGCCGCCGCAGAGGTCGAGCACCATCTGGGTCGCGAGTTCCATGCCCGGGCCGAGGAAGGCCGGATCGACGCCGCGCTCGAAGCGATAGCGTGCGTCCGAGACGATGCCGAGGCGGCGACCGGTCTCGGCGATCTTCAAGGGCTCGAACCAGGCGCATTCAATGAAGACGTTGGTTGTCTCCTCCGAGCAACCCGAGGCCTCGCCGCCCATGATGCCGCCGAGGCCGAGCACGCCGGCGTCATCGGCGATCACGCACATGCGCTCGTCGACCGCATAGGTCTTGCCGTCGAGCGCGACGAAGCTCTCGCCGGCCCGGCCCATGCGGGCATGGATGCCGCCGGTGAGCTTGTCGGCGTCGAAGACGTGCAGCGGCCGGGCGCGGTCGAGCGACATGAAATTGGTGATATCGACCAGCGCGTTGATCGGGCGCAGGCCGACCGCGCGCAGCCGCTGCTGCAGCCACTCCGGCGACGGACCGTTCTTCACGCCGCGCACATAGCGGCCGTAGAAGGCCGGGCAGGCCTTCGGCTCGCCATCGGCGAAGTCGAGACGGACGCCGATCGGCGAGGCGTAGCGGCCCGCGATGGTCGCGATCGTCTCGGGCTTCAGATCGCCGAGTTCGGCCGCGGCGAGGTCGCGCGCGATGCCGCGCACGGCCGTGCAGTCGGCGCGGTTCGGCGTGATCGCGACGTCGACGACCGGGTCGGCGAGGCCGGCATAGGCCGCGTAGGCCATGCCGACCGGCGCGTCCTCGGCCAGCTCGATGATGCCGTCGTGGTTCTCGGAGAGCTCCAGCTCGGCGGCCGAGCAGAGCATGCCGCGGCTCTCGACGCCGCGGATGGTGCCGATGCCGAGCGTGATGTTCTTGCCCGGCACATAGGTGCCCGGCGGCGCGAACACGGTCTTCAGACCCGCGCGCGCATTGGGCGCGCCGCAGACGACCTGCACCTGTTCGCCTTCGCCGGTGTCGACCATGCAGACCCGGAGCCGGTCGGCATTCGGGTGCTGCACGGCCGAGACGACATGGGCGATCTTGTAGGGCGCCAGCGCCTTGGCCTTGTCCTCGACGCCTTCGACCTCGAGGCCGATCGCGTTCAGCTTGTCGGCGATCTGGTCGACGGTCGCGTTGGTGTCGAGATGGTCCTTGAGCCAGGACAGGGTGAATTTCATGATCGCTGCTCCGCAAGGTCGGCGAGCACGGGCGCATTCGCGTCGCCGAGCTTCAGGAATTTCAACAAGAGATGCGCGTAGCCGAGTGCGTCGTCGATCGCCGCATGGCTGTGGGGCACGTCGCCGAGCCAGTCGGCCGGCAGGGGCTCACGCCAGGGGCGACCGAGCACGCCGGTCATCACGCTCGCGATATCGATGCCGGCGCCGCTGAACAGCGGCGCCTTCTCCCAGGGCGGCGCCACGAGGGGCACGCCCGCGTAGGCCCGCAGGTATTCGTCGATCCAGCGCCCGTCGAAGAAGAGCGGCCGCGCCGCGAAGGCACGCGGGCGGGGGAAGCGCTCGACCCAGGCGACGAAGTCGGCCGTCACCGTGGCCGGATCGCGCGGATCACGTGTCGCCAGCGCATGGGCCTCCGGCTCGGTCGCCCACCAGGTCATCGTGCGTGGATCCTGCTCGCGGTCGGGCCGCGGGCTCAGCACCGCTTCGAAGCTGTCGACGATCCCGTCCTCGAGCCGCACCGCCACGGTCGCGAACGCGAGCATCGAGTTCCGCGCCGGATCGGGTCCGTCGGATTCGATGTCGGTCACGAAATAGGTGGTCCGGTCGATCACGGGGGTCATGCGACGCCTCGGTTGGACGAGCCGATTGGAAGACCGATAGGGCCGGCCGATCAGCCGTTCGACAGGCCGCCGAACAGGGTCGGCATGTCGAGCGGCCGGAAGCCGTAGTGCTTCAGCCAGCGGGCGTCGGCATCGAAGAAGGCGCGCAGGTCGTTCATGCCGTACTTCAGCATGGCGATGCGGTCGATGCCCATGCCCCAGGCGAAGCCCTGGTACTCGTCGGGATCGAGGCCGGCGAAGCGCATCACGTTCGGATGCACCATGCCGCAGCCGAGGATCTCGAGCCAGTCGTTGCCCTCGCCGAACTTGATGTCGCCGCCCGAGCGATCGCAGCGGATGTCGACTTCCATCGACGGCTCCGTGAACGGGAAGAACGACGGCCGGAACCGCATCTCGACGTTCGGCACCTCGAAGAACGCCTTGCAGAATTCCTCGATGATCCATTTGAGCGTGCCGATGTTCGAAGTCTTGTCGATGACGAGACCTTCGACCTGGTGGAACATCGGCGTGTGCGTCTGGTCGCTGTCGCAGCGATAGGTGCGGCCGGGGATGATGACGCGGATCGGCGGCTTCACCGTCTCCATGGTGCGGATCTGCACCGGCGACGTGTGCGTCCTGAGCAGCATGCGCTCGCCGTCCTCCTTCGGATTGAAGAAGAACGTGTCGTGCATCTCGCGCGCCGGATGGCCGACGGGGAAGTTCAGCGCCGTGAAGTTGTAGTAGTCGGTCTCGATGTCCGGACCCTCGGCGACCGAGAAGCCCATGTCGGCGAAGATCGCCGTCAGTTCGTCGACCACCTGGGTAATCGGGTGGATGCGGCCTTCCGCGGCCGGGCCGGGGCGCACCGGCAGCGTGACGTCGACCGTCTCGCGCTTCAGGCGCTCGACGAGGGCGGCATCCTTCAAGACCTGCTTGCGGGCGCCGAGCGCGTCGCTGACGCGGTCCTTGACTGCGTTGATGGCGGCGCCGGCGGCCTTGCGCTCGTCCGGGCTCATGGTGCCGAGCGTCTTCAGGCGTTCGGAGATGGAGCCCTTCTTGCCGAGCGCGGCGACGCGGATCGCCTCCAGCGCGGCTTCGTCCGCGGCCCCCGCGATCTCCGCGAGGAGGGACTGTTCGAGGGCGTCGAGATCCGTCATGTCCGAGATCCGTATGGCTCTTGTCGTGAAATCCGGCCGGGCGGCCGGAAGGGGCAAGTCGAAGTCGCGCCCATTTAGGCGCAATTGATCGGCGGGGAAAGCGTCAAGCGGTAGCTCCAACGCGAAAAGGCCCCGCCCGGACGGGCGAGGCCTTTTCTCGATCGAAAACGCGGATCGATCCGGCAGCCGCCCGACCAGACCGCGAGCGGACGTTCAGATCACGCCGCGAGCGCCGCCTGGGCCTTGGTGACGATGGCCTTGAACGCTTCCGGCTCATGGATCGCGAGATCCGAGAGGACCTTGCGGTCGACCTCGATGCCGGCCTTGTTCAGGCCGTCGATAAATCGCGAATAGTTCAGGTTCCAGTCGATCGCGCGGACGGCCGCGTTGATGCGCTGGATCCAGAGAGCGCGGAAGTTGCGCTTCTTGTTCTTGCGGTCGCGATAGGCATACTGCATGCCCTTCTCGACGGCCGCCTTGGCGGTACGGATGGTGTTCTTGCGGCGGCCATAGTAGCCCTTGGCGGCCTTCAGAACCTTCTTGTGCTTGGCGTGGGCGGTGACGCCGCGCTTGACACGAGCCATGGGAATTCTCCTCGTAAAAGTCGTCGGAGGACGAGAACCGGATCATGCCGCCTCTCTCGGGCGACGCGATCGCGGCTTCGCTCCACTCACGCGTAGGGCAGGAAGTTCTTCAGGATGATCTTCTCATCGGGCGTCGCGAGCACGGTGGTGCCGCGCGCGTTGCGGACGAACTTGGCCGTCCGCTTGATCATCCCGTGTCGCTTGCCGGCCTGCGCGACCTTCACGTGGCCGTTGGCCGTGACCTTGAAGCGCTTCTTGGCGCCGCTCTTCGTCTTCAGCTTGGGCATTTTGCTCACTCTCGTTTGCGGGCGACGGTAATGGGGAAGCGAAGCCTCCACCTGCCGCGGGCACCTCTCGGCGCTCGCGTGAACCCCCGTCGTCCTCGAATTCAGTGGGTTCGAGCGTTCATGAACGGCCACGGCATGCCCTGAAGTAGAGCCGGTCCGTTCGAGACCGCGGGGTCATAGCCGAGAAGTCATCAAAATGCAATGGGAGGACGGGACCGCTCAACGCTCCGCCAGCGCCAGCTTCGCGCCGAGGGCGACGAAGGCCGCGGCAAAGCCGATCCGCATCGCCTTCAGAACCGGCGGCCGTTCGACGAGGAGATGCCGGACCGCGCCGGCGAAGACGCCATAGACCACGAAGACCGCGAAGGTCAGCGCCATGAACACGAGCCCGAGCGCGGTCATGCGCGCGAGCGGCGCGGGCTCGGCGGCGTCGACGAACTGCGGCAGGAAGGCGAGGAAGAAGATCGACAGTTTCGGGTTCAGGAGATTGAGCAGGATGCCCGAGACGATCACGGCCCGCGCGGGCCGGGGCGCCGGATCGCGCTCGATCGTCAAGGTGCCGCCCGCGCGCAAGGTCGCCCAGGCCATGAACAGGAGGTAGCCGACGCCGGCGATCTTCAGCACCTCGAAGGCGACGGCGCTCGCGTGCAGCAGCGCCGCGGCGCCGGTCAACGCGGCAACGAGATGCGGCACGATGCCGAGCGTGCAGCCGAAGGCGGCGATGATGCTCGCGCGCGGTCCGCGCGAGAGCCCGGCGGCGAGCGTGTAGAGCACGCCGGTGCCGGGCGAGGCGACGACGATCAGGGCGGTGATCAGGAAATCCGGCGAGAGGGCGAAGGACGACAGGGGCAGCGGCATGGGGCAGGCTCCGACAGGCGAAAAGCCCCTCCGGTCTCCCATTGTCGGCCCTCACGGTCTTGAAGGCGATTGCAGCCGGCGCGGTGGGGCGTCCAGGCCTCACGATCGGACGATCAGCCGAGCGCGGCGCGGAACCGGCCCGGCGTCAGCCCGTATTGCCGACGAAATGCGCGTGTCAGATGCGCCTGATCGGCGAAGCCGGCCTCGTAGGCGATGTCGGCGAGCGGCCGGCCGAGGGTCACCAGCCGACGGGCGAGCGCGACGCGGCGCTGCAGCAGATAGGCGTGCGGCGTGGCACCGACTTCGCGGGCAAAGCCGCGCAGCAGCTGGAAGCGGCTGACGCCCGCCTCCGCCGCGAGATCGGCCAGCGTGACCGGCTCGGCGGGGGCCGCGTCGATGCGGTGGCGGGCGCGCACGATCCAAGGGGTGGCGCCGCCGCGCTCGAAGGGGTCGCGGCTCATATGACGACGGCCGACCAGCGAGAGGACGGCGATCAGCGCCTCCTCCAATGCCATCGGATCGGCGTCGCGGTCCTGCCCGAGCGCATGGGCGCGATCGAACCGGGCGGCAAGCGCCGCATCGCCGATCACCGGCCGGGTGATCCGAAGCTCGGCCGCCCCTCACCGGCGAGCGCGGCGAGGCGTTCAGGGACGACGTGAAGCATGCGCCAGCGGCGAGGCGCGGCGCCGATCGGGCGGCCGTCGTGCATCTCGCCCGGATTGACGGTGATCAGGTCGCCGGCGGTCGCATCGACCAGCCCGGCGTCGCTCCACGAGCGATGTCCGCCGGTATCGATGCGGCCAATGCCGAACTCGTCGTGGGAATGGCGCGGAAAGCCGTCGTCGGAGATCAGGCGCGACACGACCACGCCGGCGAGCGGGGTCGGACGCACTTCGGCCTCGTGAATGCGGCGCATGGCCATCCGTGGATCTCCACCCGGGCGGGTGACCGATTTCACACCCGCTCGAACCGTCCCGTCCAGCCGACCAGATAGCCGGCCTCGTCGAGCGCGATCTCTTCCTCGCCGGTCTCGCCGACGATGCGGTAGAGCCGGCCGGGCTCGACCGCGGTGATCTTCAGCGTGTCGCGGCGGATCTCGAGGCTCGGCACGGCCACGCGCACGACGTCGACGGCCTTCTCGGCGCCAGCCTTCCAGGCGGCGCGGCGGACCATCGAGGTCAGCCAGATCGCCGAGCCGTCGAGCATCAGATCGAAGACGCCGTCGAATTCCTTGCGCGCCTTGCCCTCGCTGTCGGTCCAGCCGCCCATGCCGTCGTGGCGCAGCGCCACGGTCGGGCCGGCGAGGCGCGTCAGGTGCAGGCCGCGAAAGCCCGCCCATTCCGGCTCGGCGGTGATGCGGGTTCTGAGGCCGTAGCCCTCGGTGCCGGTGCCGGCGATCGTCACGCCTTCGGCCGTGACCCCCGCGGCGGTCGCCTTGACCGCGACATGCTCGAGCCCGCCGTCGGCGAGCGAGCGCCAGCGCCAATTCGCGATCGCGTCGGACAAGCGGAACTCCGGGTTACGCAGGAGGGGAAAAGGCGGGAGGGGTCAAAGGGATGGTGCAAGGGGGGTCGTGTATTGGCGCGACCGGCCGATCATGGCGGGCGCCGATCCATTCGCAGCCTGCCCAGGGATTCAACCTGGGCGGGGCTCGGCTTGCGCGGACGAGCAAGGCTCCTGAACGCACATCCTTCGAATGCGCCTTCCAGGCCAAGCCGCGTCCGTGACAACGTCCTTCGGTGGCAACGTCTTCGGTGGCGACATCTTTCAAACCGGCCGTTCCGGCCCAGCCAGCCCGGCGATGTGCGCGATAGACAGCACTCGCCGGCTTCCTGCCGGGCCCGTCGACCGGTCGGATCCGCGCGGACCTGAAGCGATCCGCGCGGCGCAAGGCGATCGGCAGCCACGCGTCAGCGCGGCGCCATCACCATGACCATCTGACGGCCTTCGAGGCGCGGCTCGGACTCGACCTTGGCAAGGTCGGTCACGTCGGCGCGCCAGCGCTCGAGCAGATCGATGCCGAGATCCTGATGCGCCATCTCGCGGCCGCGGAAGCGCAGGGTGACCTTCACCTTGTCGCCTTCCTCGAAGAAGCGGCGAGCCTGCTTCATCTTGGTCTCGTAATCGTGGTCGTCGATGTTCGGACGGAGCTTGATCTCCTTGATCTCGACGATCTTCTGGTTCTTGCGCGCCTCGGCGGCCTTCTTCTGCGACTGGTACTTGAACCGACCGTAATCGAGGAGCTTGCACACGGGCGGAACCGACTGCGGCGCGATCTCCACGAGATCGAGGCCGGCTTCCTCCGCCTGGGCGAGCGCGTCGAAGAACGACACGACGCCGACGTTCTTGCCTTCATCGTCGATCAGCTGAACCTGGGGAACGCCACGGATCTCCCGGTTGACTCGCGGCCCTTCCTTGGGCGGCGGCGGTGCGCGAAACGGACGGCGAATGGTCTCTACTCCCGATATCCTGTGCCGGAGGGCGGACGTCACAATCGATCGCCGCCGCGGCGCCTGTTCCCGATCCGGATCCCGGCCGTGTCGGCGAGCGGCGGCCGCGGGAGCGCCGCGACGAGACCGGTCGACAGGGATCAGGTCCGAAACTTCTCGAAGACACCCAAAGCCCCGTACGCCGATGCGCCGAGGCCGAGTGCCGTCATCCCGCCATAAGGCGGGGGATTTCCTAGGATTTGCTCAATCGCCCGGAAAGTCAACGCCCGTTCGGCGAAACGGGTCGCCGGACCGGGCGAGAACCTTCAGTGGACGAGCTTCGAAGACCGGCCCGTGACCGCGAAGCGTCAGCGGCAGTTGCGATAGGGACGGCCGTAACGATCGTAATGAACCGGACCGCAGCGACGACGATGCGTGCCGTCGGCGATCGCGGCACCCGCGACCGCGCCGACCGCGCCGCCGACCAGCGCCGAACCGGCCGTGCCGCCCGCAACGCCACCGACCACCGCCCCGACGGCGCCTCCGACGACCGCGCCCTCCACGACACGGCGCTGACGCCGGCTTTCGGCGAAGGCATCGGTGGCAGGCAGGACGGTCATCGCCGAAATGGCAACAGCGAAGACGACTTTCAAGGCGGGGCGCAGGCGAGACATGCTGATCGTTCCTCCCGGGACGGCGGCCGGCGACATGCCGCGCCGCAAACGATCCTGCCGGGCTCCCGACGGCAGGATCGATACCCGATGCTAACAGAACACTGACGCGGGGCAACCGGCGACGGCCCGGCGTCGATGGGGCACCCAGCGCAGCCCTCGACGCGGCCATGGCGTCGCGCTTGAGCCGTCGCGCGTCGCGGTCTACCACGACCGCAAGCGAGACATCGGCAACAGGGAAGGACCGAGCATGACCGAAGACGGCATCGAACGGATCGTGGTCGGCACCGGCGACGAGGCCCGCGAGATCGCGGTGGCGCATCGCGGCGGCAAACATGGCAAAGGGCCCGGCCTCTTGTGGCTCGGCGGCTTCCGCTCCGACATGACCGGCAGCAAGGCGACCGCGCTCGACGGCTTCGGCGCCGCGCGAGGCCTGGCGGTGACGCGTTTCGACTATTCCGGCCACGGCGTCTCGGGCGGCAGCTTCGCCGACGGCACGATCTCGCGTTGGCTGGAGGAATCGCTGGCGGTGTTCGATCGCATGACGACCGGCGATCAGATCCTGATCGGCTCGTCGATGGGCGGCTGGATCGCGCTGCTCGCCGCGCGCGAGCACCTGCGCGCGGTCGGCCGCGACGCCTCGCGCATCCGCGGCCTCGTCCTGATCGCACCAGCGCCCGACTTCACCGAACTTCTGATGTGGAACGGTTTCTCCGACGAGATCCGCGCCCGTATCCTGGAGACCGGTTTCTATGCCGAGCCGTCGGCCTATTCCGACGAGCCCTATCTGATCACCCGCGCCCTGATCGAGGACGGCCGGCGGCATCTGATCATGGGCGGGCGGATCGAGACCGGCTGTCCGGTGCATATCCTGCAGGGCGTGCTCGATCCCGACGTGCCCTGGACGCATGCGACCGAACTCGTCACGCGACTGGCGACCGACGACGTCGTGCTGACGCTGATCAAGGACGGCGACCACCGGCTGTCGCGCGAACAGGACATCGAGCGCCTGCTGGCGGCGGTCGGCGAGATGGTCGAGCACGCGCACGAGCCGCGCTGATCGCGCCTTTGCGAAGCGTCTTCCCTTGCGCGACGGCTGGCGCAGGCCCGTTCGAGCCGCGATGATCGGTACCGAGCCGCAAGGCCGTAGATCGAGAGCCGGGGGGCCGGGAGACGTTCGCCATGTCGATATCGATGCGCACCGCCGTTTTCGCCGCCGTCCTCATCACCGCGCTGCCCGGCGCGTCGCGGGCGCAGACCGGCGCGCCGCCCGGCATGCCCGGCCCGGGCCAGGCGATCCAGTCGACGCAGAACCGCATGCTGCCGACGCTCGCGCTCCACGGTATGGTCGCGACCCAGGAGGCGACCGCGACCCGCGTCGGCGTCGACATCCTGAAGCGCGGCGGCAACGCGATCGACGCGGCGGTCGCCGTCGGCTTTGCGCTCGCGGTCACGCTGCCGCGCGCCGGCAGCATCGGCGGCGGCGGCTTCATGATGGTGCACAAGGCGGCCAAGGACGGCCGCCCGGCGGAAACGGTCGCGATCGACTATCGCGAGACCGCCCCGGCGCTCGCGACGCGCGACATGTTCCTCGGCCCCGACGGCAATCCGGACGATGCGAAGTCGCGCGACAGCGGGCTGGCGGTCGGCGTGCCGGGCACGGTCGCCGGGCTCGCCGAGGCGCACCGGCGCTTCGGTTCGGGCCAGTTCACGCTCGCCGAGCTGATCGCGCCGGCGATCGCGCTCGCCCGCGACGGCATTCCGGTCGAGGACGATCTCGCCGATTCGCTGCCGGCGGCGGCCTGGCTCGGCCGCCACGCCGCCTCGAAGGCGATCTTCTGGAGGGACGGCGCGGCGCTGAAACGCGGCGACCGGCTGGTGCAGACCGATCTCGCCGCGACGCTCGCCCGCATCGCCGAGGCCGGCCCGGACGGCTTCTACAAGGGCGCCGTCGCCGAGAAGATCGCCGCGGCGGTGCGCGGCGCCGGCGGCGTCATGACGGCGGAAGACCTCGCGAACTACCGGGTCGCGACCCGTACGCCGGTGCGCGGCACCTATCGCGGCTACGAGGTCGTCTCGATGCCGCCGCCCTCCTCCGGCGGCGTGCATCTGATCGAGATCCTGAACATCCTCGAGGGTTTCGATCTGGCAGCAGCCGGTGCAGGCAGCGCCGAACAGATCCACCTCATGGCCGAGGCGATGAAGCCGGCCTATGCCGACCGGGCGACCTATCTCGGCGACCCCGACCGGGTGAAGGTGCCGGTCGCCGGGCTGACGTCGAAGGCCTATGCGGCCGGCCTGCGTGCCGCGATCGATCGCGATCACGCGCGGCCGGCCGACGCGATCTCCGCCGGCAAGCCGCTTGGCGCCGAGAGCGACCAGACCACGCATTTCTCGGTGGTCGACGCCGAGGGCAACGCCGTCGCCAACACCTATACGCTGAACTTCACCTATGGCGTCGGACTGGTCGCCGAGGGCACCGGCGTGCTGCTCAACAACGAGATGGACGACTTTTCCGCCAAGCCGGGCGCCACCAACGCCTATGGCCTGGTCGGCGGCGAGACCAACAGCGTCGCGCCGGGCGCGCGGCCGCTGTCGTCGATGACGCCGACCTTCCTTTTCAAGGACGGCAAACTCACTCTCGTCACCGGCAGTCCGGGCGGCAGCCGCATCATCACCACGACGCTCGCGGTGATCGTCAACGTGATCGACAACGGCATGAGCCTCGCCGAGGCCGTGGCGGCGCCGCGCGCGCATCACCAGTGGAAGCCCGACGTGCTGCTGGTCGAGACCGGCCTGTCGCCCGATACGCTGAAGCTGCTCGCCGCGCGCGGCCACAAGGTCGTGGTCGGCGCCAGTTCCGGCTCGGCCAATTCCATCCAAGTGACACCGGCCGGCCTGCTCGGCGCCGCCGATCCGCGCCAACGCGGCACTTTGGCCGCCGGATATTGAACGATCCGTTCGATGAATCCGCCGGTCACGAGCGCGTGATCGGCCGCCCCTCCGGCATTTCACGCCCTATCCTCCGCGCGGTCGGGGACAAGGCAGGCGCCCGCGCGGCGCCATGATGCGCGCCGGCCGTCGGCGCGCCCGTGCCCGCGCCCAAGGGAGGAGAGGACCGAGACCATGGATCGTCGCACGATGATGAAAGCCACCATCGCCGCCGCTGCCGCGCCCGGCATCGCCGCGGCCGCCGCCACCGGCGCGAGCCCGGCCGCCGCCGCGCCCGCGCCGACCGGTCAGGTCACCGGCGCTTACAAGATGAAGCTCGGCGACTTCACCGTCGCCGCCGTCACGGACGGCATCTTCCGCCTGCCGCTCAAGGAAGGCTTCATCACCAACGCCAAGCTCGACGACGTGCAGAAGGCGATGGAGGAGGTGTTCCTGCCGAAGGACACGCTGCCGATCCCGTTCACGCCGCTCCTCGTCGACACCGGCTCGAAGAAGATCCTGATCGACACCGGCTACGGCGAGATGGGTCCGCCGACCGCCGGCCAGCTCGCCGGCAACCTCGCCGCCGCGGGCATCGATCCCAAGGCGATCGACATGGTGATCATCAGCCATTTCCACGGCGACCACATCCAGGGCCTGCGTTCGAAGGCGGGCGAGCTCGTGTTCCCGAACGCCGAGATCGCCGTGCCGGCGGCGGAATGGGACTACTGGATGGACGACGCCAAGATGGCGGCGGCGCCGGAAGGCCTGAAGGCCAACTTCCAGGGCGTGCGCCGCGTGTTCGGGCCGAACGCCAAGGACATCAAGCGCTATGACGCCGGCAAGGAGATCACCACCGGCATCCAGGCGGTCGCGGCCTATGGCCATACGCCGGGCCATACCACGCTGGCGATCCAGTCCGGCGACGCGCGGCTGCTCTATCTCGCCGACGTCACCAACAATCCGCTGCTGCTCGCCCGCAATCCCGACTGGTCGCCGGCCTTCGACCAGGACGCCGCCGCCGCACGCGCGACCCGGCACAAGATGCTCGACATGGCGGCCCAGGAACGCGCGCTCGTCGCCGGCTATCACTACCCGTTCCCGGCGCACGGCCACATTCTGAAGACCGCCAAGGGCTACGATTTCGTGCCGGCCATGTGGAACCCGGCGCTCTGACACAGACCTGTTGCGACACATTCGACCCGCCGGTTCGCGCCGGCGGGTCGTTTTGTTTCAAGTGACGGCCTTGTGCGCGCCAAGCATGGCTGAACGTGGCATCCATCCAACCTGCACGGTTTCTAAACATAAGCTTCGGGGCTAGAATGCTTTTTCAATGAGGTTCGCCGGATGCCGCCCGCTGCGATCTCCGGCGCTACCCCATTGATTACACAGACGTATTCTGACGCCAGCGGGCTGCGGACACCGGATTTCGGCCGCAAAGATCCTCGGTCGGCCGCCATCAGCGGGCCAGCCGGATCGCTCTCCGCAGATTTTGCGCACGCGAGGCCCCGTGTTCGAACGCATCGTGCTTCTCTGCGGTGAAACCGAGTTCCCCTATCTCGTCGTCGACTTCACGCGCCGCGATCCCTCGCTGGTGATCGAACGAGTCGATGACACGGCCGGGCTCGAGCGGCTCGCCGGCGAAGATCTCGCCGGCACCCGGCTGGTCGGCTTCTGCGCCAGCCTCGTCGTGCCGGCGGCGATTCTCGACCGCGTGGGCTACGGCGCCTTCAACATTCATCCCGGTCCGCCGGAATATCCGGGCTGGATGCCCTCGGCCTTCGCGCTCTATCAGGGCACGCAACGGTTCGGCGCCACCGGTCACGTCATGATCGCTCCGGTCGATGCCGGGCCGATCGTTGCGGTCGAGCGCTTCGACGTACCGCCCGGCACCACGCGCGAGGCGCTGGACACCGAAGCCTTCGGCGCGGCGGTGCGGGTGTTCCGGTTCATGGTCGATCGGCTGGTTCGGCCTGAACCCGCCTTCGTGCCGCTCGGGATCGCGTGGGGGCCGCGCAAGTCGACGAGGCGGGCCTACGCCGAGGCCTGCCGACTCACCCTGGACATGCCCGCCGACGAGATCGACCGCCGCGTCGCGGCCTTCGGCGACGGCGACGGCTTCTCGCGGCCGAACATCCTGTTGCACGGTCACAGGTTCGAGCTGCCGGCACCGCAGCGCGACTGAGCCGGGCGATCGGCGATCCCGGCCGACACACGGCCGTCGCACGCCGCATTGCATCGTGAGCCACCTGACCATAGGCTGATCCGATCGAGCCGTTCG
Source organism: Ancalomicrobiaceae bacterium S20 (assembly GCA_040269895.1). Taxonomy (NCBI): domain Bacteria; kingdom Pseudomonadati; phylum Pseudomonadota; class Alphaproteobacteria; order Hyphomicrobiales; family Ancalomicrobiaceae; genus Methyloraptor; species Methyloraptor flagellatus. The sequence continues at coordinate 4,023,498 of CP158568.1, forward strand.
GCTCGCCTTGCCCCGCCACTGATTTCCGAGGCCGCTCGATGACGCGTTCGGTTCTGTCCCGTCTCTCCCTCGCCCTCGCCGCCGGCATCGCCGTCGTCGGCGTCTCGATCGGCGCCGCCGGCGCCCAGGATCGCGCCAAGACCGTGCGCGTCTGGAACTGGCCGGACTATATGGACAAGTCGGCGCTGGCCGACTTCGAGAAGGAGACCGGCTTCAAGCTCGAGTACGACGACACCATGCCGGGCAACGAGGAACTGGAGACCGCGATCCTCGGCGGCAAGATCGAATATGACGTCGTCGTGCCGACCGCGACCTTCCTGTCGCGCGACGTCAAGGCCAAGGCCTATCAGCCGCTCGACAAGTCGAAGATCCCGAACCTGAAGAACTATTGGCCCGAGATCGCCGCCAAGGTCACGAAGTACGATCCCGACAACAAGTACTCCATCAACTGGATGTGGGGCACGGTCGGCATCGGCTACAACGTCAAGAAGATCAAGGAGCGGCTGAAGGACGCGCCGGTCGACAGCTGGAAGCTGGTCTACGATCCGGACAATGCCAAGAAGCTCAAGGATTGCGGCATCCTGATGCTCGATTCGCCGGAGGACATCCTGCCGTCGATCCTGGCCTATCTCGGCATCGATCCGGACACGCGCAAGATCGAGGACTACCGCAAGGCGACCGATCACCTGAGGAAGATCGCGCCCTTCGTCCGCAAGTTCCAGACCCAGGGCTACATCGAGGCGCTGGCGCAGGGCGATTATTGCGCCGTGGTCGGCTATTCGGGCGACATCATCCAGGCCCGCGCCGGCGCCAAGGACGGCGTCGAGATCGCCTATTCGGTGCCGAAGGAAGGCGCGCAGCTCTGGTTCGACCAGATGGCGATCCCGGCCGCGGCCAAGAACGTCGACGGCGCGCATGCCTTCATCAACTACGTGCTGAAGCCGGAGGTGCATGCCGCCGCCTCCAACCTGACGCGCTACGCCAACGGCAACATCGCCGCCAAGCCGCTGATCAAGGAAGAGATCACCAAGGATCCGACGATCTATCCGGACGAGGCGATGATGAAGCACCTGTTCACGGTCACCACGCTCGACGACAAGCTGCAGCCGCAGGTGACCCGCCTGTGGACGCAGGCCAAGCGCGGCAAGTGATCCCGGCATAGGGCGCCCGGCGCTCCGCAGAGAGCGCTCGACGGGCGCACGAGATCCCGGAGCGGGGCGCCCGCTCCGGATATTTCATCCGAGTTCGACGTCAGCGAGGGGGACGGGCGCGCGTCATGACGGAAACCGCCATCGGATCGGTTCGACGAACATTTGCCCCGTGGGCGGATCCGTCCGCCAAACCCTTGATCCGCTTCGAGAACGTGACGAAGCGCTTCGGCCATTTCGTGGCGATCGACAATCTGACGCTCGATATCTACGAGCGCGAGTTCTTCGCGCTGCTCGGGCCGTCGGGCTGCGGCAAGACCACCTTGATGCGCATGCTGGCGGGCTTCGAGACGCCCAACACCGGCCGCATCCTGCTCGCCGGCGAGGACATCGCCCGGCTGCCGCCGTGGAAGCGGCCGGTCAACATGATGTTCCAGTCCTATGCGCTGTTCCCGCATCTGACCGTCGAGGCGAACATCGCCTTCGGGCTGAAGCAGGACGGCATGCCGAAGGCGGACATCCAGGCGCGCGTCGCCGAGATGCTGAAGCTGGTCCGGCTCGAGGCGCTCGCCAAGCGCAAGCCCGACCAGCTCTCCGGCGGCCAGCGCCAGCGCGTGGCACTCGCCCGCGCGCTCGCCAAGCGGCCGAAGGTGCTGCTGCTCGACGAACCGCTCGGCGCGCTCGACAAGAAGCTGCGCGAGGCGACCCAGTTCGAGCTCATGGACCTGCAGGTCGAGCTCGGCATGACCTTCCTTATCGTGACGCACGACCAGGAGGAGGCCATGACGCTCGCCGATCGGATCGCGGTCATGGACCAGGGCCGGGTCGTGCAGGTCGACACGCCCGGCATGATCTACGAGGAGCCGAACACGCGCTACGTCGCGGATTTCGTCGGCGACATCAACATCTTTGACGGCAAGGTCGCCGGCATCGAGGGCGACTGGGTCCGGGTCGGGATCGAGGGTCGCGACCTGCCGCTGCTCGTGCGCAGTAACCGCGCCTGCACGGTCGGCCAAGCGGTCTCGATCGCGGTCAGGCCGGAGAAGACCCGCATCTCGCGGACCGAGCCGCTCGGCCAGCCGAACGTCATTCCGGCGACCGTCTGGGACATCGCCTATCTCGGCGACTGGACCGACTATGTGGCGCGCACCGCCGACAAGCGGCGGATCAAGGCCTCGACCGCCAATGTCACGCGCACCGTCGATACGCCGCTCACCTGGGAAGACCCGGTGTTCGTGTCCTTCGCGCCCGACGGCGCGGTACTGCTGACGGGTTGACGCCATGGCCGAGCCGATCCCCGCCGCCGAACCCGCGCTCGCGCCCGAGCCGACCGCCCTGTCGACCAACGTGCCGACCCGCCGGCCGCTCGGCCGGCTGGCGCTGATCGCGGTGCCGTATCTGTGGTCGATCGCGTTCTTCGCGATCCCCGTGCTGATCGTGTTCAAGATCTCGCTGTCGAGCCGGGCGACCGCGGTGCCGCCCTACGAGCCGCTGCTCGATCTCTCGGCCGGCTGGGAGGGCCTGAAGGCCTATGTCGGCGCCCTCGGCTTCGACAATTACGCGACGATCCTCGGCGATCCCTACTATTTCGACGCCTATGTGTCGTCGCTCCGGATCGCGGCGATCTCCACGGCGCTGCTGCTCGCCTTCGGCTACCCGATCGCCTACGCCATGGCCAAGGCGCCGCGCGACGCCCGCGCGATCCTGGTCATGCTGGTGATCCTGCCGTTCTGGACCTCGTTCCTGATCCGGGTCTACGCCTGGATCGGCATCCTGAAGCCCGAGGGCCTGCTCAATGCGGCGCTGATCTCGCTCGGGGTGATCTCCGAGCCGATCCCGATCCTCGACACCGAGACCGCGGTCTATATCGGCATCGTCTATTCCTACCTGCCGTTCATGGTGCTGCCGCTCTATGCCAGCCTCGAACGGCTCGACGGCAGCCTCGTCGAGGCCGCGCTCGATCTCGGCTGCACGCCGACGGGCGCGTTCTGGCGGGTGACCTTCCCGCTGTCGATGCCGGGCGTGGTCGCCGGTTCGCTGCTCTGCTTCATCCCGATCGTCGGCGAATTCGTGATCCCGGACCTGCTCGGCGGCACCGAGACCTTCATGATCGGCCGGGCGCTGTGGATCGAGTTCTTCTCGAACCGCGACTGGCCGCTCGCCTCGGCGGTCGCGGTGCTGCTGCTGCTCGTGCTGACCATACCGATCGTCTGGCACCAGCGGCGCCAGACGCGCGAGATCGAGGAGGCCGGACGATGAAACGGCTCGGCGCCTTCAATCTGGTCTCGCTGACCTTCGGGCTCGCGTTCCTCTACCTGCCGATCCTGCTGCTCGTGCTGTTCTCGTTCAACGACAGCCGGTTGGTGACGGTGTGGGGCGGCTTCTCGCTGCGCTGGTATCGCTCGCTCCTGGAAGACGAGGCGCTGCAACGCGCGGCGCTGGTCACGATCGAGGTCGGCGTCCTGTCGGCGACGCTGGCGACCGTGCTCGGCACGCTGGCGGCCGTGGTGCTGACCCGGCTCGGCGCGTTCCGGAGCCGCAGCGTGTTCACGGCGCTGACCATCGCGCCGCTGGTGATCCCGGAAGTGATCCTCGGCCTCGCGCTGCTGCTGCTGTTCGCCGCGCTCGACGTCGAGCGCGGCTTCTGGACCGTGACCATGGCGCATACGACGCTGACCATGTGCTACGTGGCGGTGGTCGTGCAGTCGCGGCTGATCACGATGGACCGCTCGCTCGAAGAGGCGGCGCTCGATCTCGGCTGCCCGCCGGTGAAGACCTTCCTGGTCGTGACGCTGCCGATCATCCTGCCGGCCGTCGCGGCCGGCTGGATGCTCGCCTTCACGCTGTCGATGGACGATCTGGTGATCGCGAGCTTCACCACCGGGCCGGGCGCGGCGACGTTGCCGATGCGCATCTACGGCCAGGTGCGCATGGGCCTGTCGCCGCAGATCAACGCGGTGTCGACCATCCTGATCGCGATCGTCTCGATCGGCGTCGTGGTCGGCTCGCTGGTCGCCAAGCGCGGCGCGATCGCGAAGCAGACCTGACAAGCGCCCAAGATCGAGGCAGCCGCGCCGTGGCTGTCCGCAATCTGACCTGACTGCCTCATTTGTAGGCGGACCACATCCTCCTCATGGCTGACCTCGCCATAGAATCCCGACCGGCACGGGACTTGCGATATCGCGGCATCCCGCGAAGGTCGCGTTTCTCGAAGGGTCGCTCATGAGGTTCACGTTTTCCGCTCTGGCCTTGGCCGCCGGCATGCTCGTCTCCCAGGCCGTCCAGCCGGCCGTCGCCGGCGGCACCCTGCGCATCGGCATGACCGCCTCCGACATCCCGCTGACCACCGGCCAGACCGACAACGGCGGCGAGGGCATGCGCTTCCTCGGTTACACGGCCTATGACTCGCTGGTCGAATGGGATCTGACCAGCGCGGACAAGCCGTCGGTGATCATTCCGGGCCTGGCGACGTCCTGGACCGTCGATCCGGCCGACAAGACCAAGTGGACGTTCAAGCTGCGCCCCGGCGTCAAATTCCACGACGGCAGCGACTTCACGGCCGAGACCGTCGTCTGGAACTTCGAGAAGATCCTCAACAAGGATGCGCCGCAGTTCGATCCGCGCCAGTCGGCGCAGGGCCGCTCGCGCATCCCGGCGGTCGCCTCCTACAAGGCGGTCGACCCGCTGACGCTCGAGATCGTCACCAAGACGCCCGACGCCACCCTGCCCTACCAGATCGCCTGGATCATGATTTCCTCGCCGGCGCAGTGGGAGAAGGTCGGCAAGAACTGGGACGCCTTCGCCAAGCAGCCCTCGGGCACCGGCCCTTGGAAGATCACCGCCTTCGTGCCGCGCGAGAAGGCCGAATTCGCGCCGTTCCCGGACTACTGGGACAAGACCCGGGTGCCGAAGCTCGACAAGCTCGTCGTCGTGCCGCTGCCGGAGCCGAATGCGCGCGTCGCGGCGCTGCGCTCCGGTCAGGTCGACTGGATCGAGAGCCCGGCGCCGGATGCGGTCGCCTCGCTGAAGGGCGCCGGTTTCAAGATCGTCACCAACGCCTATCCGCATAACTGGACCTGGCACCTCAGCCGCGTCGAGGGCTCGCCCTGGAACGACATCCGGGTCCGCAAGGCCGCGAACCTGGCCGTCGATCGCGAGGGCATGAAGGAGCTCTTGAGCGGCCTGATGATCCCGGCGCAGGGCTTCATGCCGCCCGGCCACCAGTGGTTCGGCCATCCGACCTTCAAGCTGACCTATGATCCGGAGGCGGCCAAGAAGCTGCTCAAGGAAGCCGGTTACGGACCCGACAAGCCGATCGAGACCAAGATCCTGATCTCGCCCTCGGGCTCGGGCCAGATGCTGCCGCTGCCGATGAACGAGTTCATCCAGCAGAACCTCGCCGAGGTCGGCATCAAGGTCAGCTTCGAAGTCGTCGAGTGGAACACGCTGATCAACATCTGGCGCGCCGGTGCGAAGCACGAGAGCTCGAAGGGCGCGACCGGCATGAACTACACCTACTTCATCCAGGATCCGTTCACCGGCTTCATCCGGCACCTGCAGTGCAACCTGGCGCCGCCGGCCGGCACCAACTGGGGCCATTACTGCGATCCGGAGATGGACAAGCTGTTCGACGCGGTGCGCAACACCTTCGATCCGGCCGAGCAGACCAAGATCCTCGAGAAGATCCACGAGAAGTACGTCGATGAGGCGCTGTTCCTGATGGTGACCCACGACGTCAACGCCCGCGCCATGAGCCCGAAGGTCAAGGGCTTCGTGCAGGCGCAGAACTGGTTCCAGAACTTCTCGTCGATCACGATGGACTGACCATGCAGGAGGCGCGCGGGGCAGCCCGCGCGCCTTCCACCGGCCTTCGGGTCCAAGGGAACCCGATCCGCCGATCAGGGTCGGACCGGTACCCCGCCCGATCATTGTCTCGGCGTCCTCTGCCCGCCCGCGCGGCGCTCGAACCCCGGAGCGGACTTGATGCTCGTCTATGCCCTGAAGCGGCTCCTCGCGATGATCCCGGTCGCGCTCGGGGTCAGCCTCGTCTGCTTCCTGCTCGTGCATCTGGCGCCCGGCGATCCGCTCTCCGCCGTGCTGCCGACCGACGCCTCTCAAGAGATGCAGCAGGAGATGCGCAAGCTCTACGGCTTCGACAAGCCGCTCGTGGTGCAATACGGCATCTGGCTCGGGCGCGTGCTGATCGGCGAACTCGGCACGTCGATCTCGACCGGCCGGCCCGTCGTCGCCGAGGTCGGCAAGGCGGTGATGAACTCGATCATCCTTGCCGCCGCCGCCACCGCGATCGGTTTCTTCTTCGGCGCGCTGTTCGGCTTCGTCGCCGGCTACTTCCGCAATTCCTGGATCGACAAGATCGCGAGCTTCCTTGCGGTCGTCGGCGTCAGCGTGCCGCACTACTGGCTCGGCATGGTGCTGGTGATCTGTTTCTCGGTGTGGCTCAACTGGCTGCCGGCGACCGGCGGCGGGCCGGGCGGCTCGTCGGACGCCCGCAGCCTCGACTGGGAGTATCTGAAGTATCTCGTGCTGCCGGCGATCACCATGTCGGTGATCCCGATGGGCATCATCGCGCGCACCCTCAAGGCGCTCGTCGCGGAGATCCTGAACCAGGAATTCGTCCAGGGTCTCGCCGCCAAGGGGCTCGATGATCGCGGCATCTTCCGCCACGTGGTCAAGAACGCCGCGCCGACCGCCTTCGCGGTCATGGGGCTGCAGCTCGGCTATCTGCTCGGCGGCTCGATCCTGATCGAGACCGTGTTCGCCTGGCCCGGCACCGGCTTCCTGCTCAATTCGGCGATCTTCCAGCGCGATCTGCCGCTGCTGCAGGGCACGATCCTCGTGCTCGCGAGCTTCTTCGTCATCCTGAACCTGATCGTGGACATCGCGCAGGCCGCGCTCGATCCGCGCGTGAAGAGGAGCTGAGGACCATGGCGTCGCTGACCCTCTCCGGTTCCGCCCCGGCCGTGCCGGTCGAAGCGATCCGCTCGCCGGGCTACTGGCGCGGCGTCCTCACCCGGCTCGGCCGCGACAAGGTCGCCATGGTGGCGCTCGCGATCGTCCTCGCCATCGTCGCGATCGCGATCCTGGCGCCCTATCTGGCGCCGGCCGATCCGGCCAAGGCGACGATGATCCGCCGGCTGAAGCCGATCGGCACGCCCGGCTACCCGCTCGGCGCCGACGAGCTCGGCCGCGACATGCTCTCGCGGCTGATCTACGGCGCGCGGCTGTCGCTGGTGATGGGCGTCACCCCGGTGCCGATCGCCTTCGTGATCGGCTCGATCCTCGGCATCACCGCCGGCTACGCCGGAGGGCTCGTCAATCAGCTGATCATGCGCACGATCGACGTGTTCTTCGCCTTCCCGTCGGTTCTGCTGGCGGTGGCGCTGTCCGGCGCGCTCGGCGCCGGGCTCGGCAATGCGCTCGTCTCGCTCACCATCGTGTTCGTGCCGCCGATCGCGCGCATCGCCGAGAGCGTCACCACCCAGGTGCGCTCGCTCGACTATGTCGAGGCCGCACGCACCTCGGGCGCCTCGGCCGCGACGATCATCCGCATCCATGTCGTGCCGAATGTGATCGGACCGGTGTTCGTCTACGCGACCGGGCTCATCTCGGTGTCGATGATCCTCGCGGCGGGCCTGTCGTTCCTCGGCCTCGGCGTCCGGCCGCCCGAGGCCGAATGGGGCCTGATGCTCAACACGTTGCGCACGGCGATCTACACCCAGCCGGCCGTCGCGGCGCTGCCTGGCATCATGATCTTCATCACCTCGATCTCGTTCAACACGCTGTCGGACGGGCTCCGCGCCGCCATGGATGTCAAGGCATGACCCCGCCCGTGCTGCCCCTCGACGCGCCCGCTCTCTCGTCCGCGCCAGCGAGCGGCATCGCCGCGCCGCCGCTCGATCCGCGCGATCGCGGCGGCCCCGCGCAGCCGCTGATGACGGTCTCCGGCCTCGTCAAGCACTTCACGATCGGCCGCAAGCTGTTCGGCGCGCCGACGGTGGTCCGCGCGGTCGACGGCGTCGATTTCGACGTGCTCAAGGGCGAGACGCTCGGCATCGTCGGCGAGAGCGGTTGCGGCAAGTCGACGACGGCGCGGCTGCTCATGCAGCTGATGCCGCCGGACCAGGGCAGGATCGTCTTCGACGGCGACGAGCTTGGCGGCGATCTCTCGAGCCGCGACTATCTGCGCCAGGTGCAGATGGTGTTCCAGGACAGCTACGCCTCGCTCAATCCGCGGCTGACCATCGAGGACTCGATCGCTTTCGGACCGCGCGTCCATGGCGTCGCGCCGAAGGCCGCGACGGCGCGCGCCCACGACCTGCTCGCCCGCGTCGGGCTGGAACCGCGCCGCTTCGCCGGCCGGTTCCCGCACGAACTCTCCGGCGGCCAGCGCCAGCGCGTCAACATCGCGCGGGCGCTCGCCATGGAGCCGCGGCTGGTCATCCTCGACGAGGCCGTCTCGGCGCTCGACAAGTCGGTCGAGGCGCAGGTCTTGAACCTGCTGCTCGACCTGAAGGCCGAGTTCGGGCTGACCTACATCTTCATCTCGCACGACCTCAACGTCGTGCGCTTCATGGTCGATCGGCTGCTCGTCATGTATCTCGGCAAGGTCGCCGAGATCGGCACGCGCGACGCGGTGTTCGACGCTCCGCAGCACCCCTATACGGCAGCGCTGCTCGCCTCGATGCCGAGCATGGACCCTGGCCACCGGGTCGATCGCGCGCCGCTCTCCGGCGATCCGCCGAACCCGATCGATCCGCCGGCCGGCTGCCGCTTCCATCCGCGCTGCGCGCTCGCCGAAGGCGTCTGCTCGGCGGTCGCGCCGGCGCTTGCCGGCCCGGAGAGCCAGCGCGCCGCCTGCCTCGCCCGCCAGCCGGCATCGGGCCATTCCATGGCTCCCGATTTCGAGGGCGTCGCCGCATGAAGACGATGATCGACATCTCGCATCTCTCCGTGACCTTCACCGGCCGGGCGAAGCCGGTCCGGGCGGTCGACGACGTCAGCCTTCAGGTCGGGGCCGGCGAGGTCGTGGCGCTGCTCGGCGAGTCCGGATCCGGCAAGAGCGTGACGCTGCGCTCTCTGCTACGACTGCATCCGCCGAAGCGCACCAGGATCGAGGGCTCGATCACGGTCGACGGCGAGGACGTGCTGGCGCTGTCGCCGAAAGCGCTCGCCGATTATCGCGGCCGGACGGTCTCGATGATCTTCCAGGAGCCGGCGCTGGCGCTCGATCCGGTCTATACGCTCGGGGCACAGATCGTCGAGACGATCCGCCGCCACGAGGGCGTATCGCGGCCGACGGCGGAGGCCCGCGCGCTCGCGCTGTTCGAGAAGGTGCGCATCCCGGCGCCGGAGCGGCGGCTCGCGGCCTATCCGAATGCCATGTCGGGCGGCATGCGGCAGCGGGCGATGATCGCGCTGGCGCTCGCCTGCAATCCGAAGGTCCTGCTCGCCGACGAGCCGACCACCGCGCTCGACGCGACCGTGCAGATCCAGATCCTGCTGTTGCTCCGCGATCTGCAGCGCGAGCTCGGCCTGTCGGTGATCTTCGTCACCCACGACATCGGCGTGGCGGTCGAGGTCGCCGACCGGATCGCGGTCATGTATGCCGGCCGCATCGTCGAGGAGGGGCCGGTCGCGCAGGTGATCGCCGATCCGCGCCATCCCTATACGCGCGGCCTGCTCGCCGCGCGCGTCGATCGCGCTGTGCCGGGCACGCGGCTGGAGACGATCCCGGCGCGCCGCCGGATCTGACCGCACTGCCGGCGGGCTGCGCCTTCGCCGAGCGCTGCGCGGTGACGCTGCCGACTTGCGCGACCGAGCGGCCGGCCTTCGTGGTCCGCGGCGACGGCCGGGCGGACGCCTGCCTGCGCACGGCCGAGGCAATCGTCCCGGCCTGATCGACGCCGTCTCCGGTGCGCCATCTCCGCCCCTTCGGGAACATCCGCGCGGGCCGCCAAGTTGAAGCCCCGAACAGGATCATGTGCCGGACCGGTCGCCGACCGGGGTGGCCAACCGGAGATGGACGCCATGAAGACCAGGAACGGCCTCGAGACCAATGCCAAGAAGGTCTCGATCGAGGTGCTCAACGCCCGCCTCGCCGACGGGATCGACCTCGCGCTCGTCATCAAGCAGGCGCACTGGAACCTGAAGGGCCCGACCTTCATCGCCGTGCACGAGATGCTCGACGGCTTCCGCGCCGAGCTCGACACCCATGTCGACACGATCGCCGAGCGCGTCGCGCAGCTCGGCGGCACTGCGCTCGGCACCGTCCAGACGGTCGGCAAGGCGACCTCGCTCGCCGCCTATCCCACCGACATCCATGCGGTCGACGACCATCTCGACGCGCTGATCGAGCGGTTCGGCGCGGCGGCGGACCGGGTGCGCGAGGCGATCGACCAGACCGACGAGGCCGGCGACGCCGCGACCGCCGACATCTTTACCGCCTACCAGCGCTCGCTCGACAAGTCGCTGTGGTTTCTGGAATCGCACCGTCAGGCCGCCTGAACAGGCCTTGCGCGGGGCGGATCGGAGCGGATCGAAGACCCGCCCCGGCTATCGCGACCTCGCCTCAGCCGAGGTCGTCGTAGACCAAGGCGCCCATCATGCCGGTCGCCATATGGTAGAGGTGGTGGCAGTGGAAGGCCCATTTGCCGGGGTTTTCCGCATCGACCGCCACCGTCACCGAACGCATCGGTGGCACCAGCAAGGTGTCGCGCACGGCGCCGGCGACCGGCTTGCCATCGATCGCCACGACCTGGAAATGGTGCCCGTGCAGGTGCATCGGGTGGGCCATCATCGAGGCGTTGCGCATGGTGATCTCGACACGCTCGCCCTTGCGCACATGCAGCGCGGCTTCCGTCGTACCCGCGAGCGCCATGCTCCACGCATAGCCCGCCATCGTACCGGTCAGGTCGACGGTGAAGCGGCGATCGGGCCGACGGGCCGCGAGCGGTGCGATCGGCTTCAAGGCCGCTTCCTGGGTGAGATCGAGCACCGGACCCTTGACCGTGCCGGTGGCGGCCACCCGTTTCACCGCCGCGCCCGGCGTGGCGAGCACGATGCCGGTGCGCTCGACCGCGCCTTCGCGCAGGGCCAGGATCGGGAAGGCGCCGCCCTCCTTCGGGATCGCGAGCCGAAGATCGATGCGCTGGCCCATGGTCAGGCCGAAGCGGCGACCGGGCAGCGGCGCGACCGGCTGGCCGTCGACCGCCACCGCGACCGCGTCGAGTGCGCCGGTATCGATCGTGAAAGCCGTCGAGGTCGCGCCGTTGATGATCCTGAGCCGCACCCGGGCGCCGCGCTCGACACGCGTCACCTGCGGGTCGCCAAGCGTGCGGTCGTTGGCGAGATAGGCGTCGTAGTCGATGTCGTTGAGATCCATCGCCATGGCGCCGGACGTCGCGCTCCCGGCCATCGCATGGCCGGAGCCGGCATGCCCCGATCCAGCTTGGCCCGGTCCCGCTTGGCCCGGCGCGCCGTGGCCGGCCATATCGTGTCCCGCCATGGCATGGCCTGACATGGCATGACTGGCCATGGAATGACCGGCCATGCCCGCGTGGTTCATACCCCCATGATCCATCGTGCCCTGGCCCATGGCGCCATGCGCCATGCCCGCTCCGGGCTTGCGCAGGTCGGCGAGGATCTCCTCGGCCGTGCGGAACGCGAAATCGTGCAGCAGGACGACGACCTCCTGCTCGTCGGCGGCGCGCTCGTCCGGCCGGCGCACGATCAGCGGCGCGGCGAGCAGGTTCTGCTCCTGGAGCGTATGGGCATGCATCCAGTGCGTGCCGCCCGCGCCGACCGGGAAGGCGTAGGCGCGCGTTTCGCCGGGGCCGAGCAGCGGTGCAGGCATGTCGGGGACGCCGTCCTGCACCCAGGGCGGCGTCAGGCCATGCCAGTGGATCAGCGTCGGCTCGCCGAGCTGGTTTTCGAGTGCGACGTCGAAGGTCGCGCCGGCATCGAAGCTCAGGCCGGGCCGCTCGTCCGGGCCGATGAGACCGAACACCTTGGCCGCGCGGCCGTCGATGTCGAGCGTGCGGGAGACCACGCGAAGGCGGCGGGTGTCCGCGGCCTGCGCGGCTGGAATCGCCAACGGGAAGATGCTGGCGGTGGCAGCGCCGAGCAGCGCGGTCCGCAGCAGGGTTCTGCGATCGATCGAAAGGGTCATGATTGAAGATCCGTCTGGGCGGCAAGCGCCGGCCGCGCGACAGAGTTCCGCGGAAGACCTCCGCGGCTCTGGGGCGGACGACAACGATGCCGGAAAAGCAGGCTCTGACCGCGGGACAGGGCCCGCGAGCGGCTTCGGCTCAGGCCGGGGATCTCGGCGGATCGAGCGGCGGGGCGACATCGCGGCCCTCGACCGTCACGTCGATGGCGGCCCGCCGCGTACCCGCCGGGCGGATCAGCGGCAGCGGCGGCGCGACGGGCAGGATCATCGCCACGGCGCAAGTCACGTGCCGGCAGAGACCCATGTCCATGCAGCCGCCCGGACACCCTTCGGGTCCGTGGCTGCGATCACGGCCGTCGGCGACGGCAGCAGCGCTCGCGTGAATGGCGTGGCCCTGCGCGGCCTGATGCGGCCGCGCGGTCGCGTGCGGCAGGGTCGCGACATGGCCGTGCATCGTCGCGACCGGTTCGGCGGACTGACGATCGGCCGAGGACGGCACATCGGCCGCGGCATGGTGCGGGCACGGCTCGACCGCATGCGCGTCCGCCCCGGCGAAGCCCAGGGTCAGGAGCGTCAACAAGGCGGCAAGGACCGTCGCGATGCGGATCATCGGAGCTTTCCGTCGGCCGCCGGCTCCGCGCCGGCGACAGCCATCAGGATGGTCCGGCATCCCGACGAGATCAAGGCTCCGATCGGCCGAAACCGGAGCGGTGGCGGCGACGAGACCGCGACGACGGTCCCGTCGGCCCATGGAACCACTCTGCCGCCTGCGCGTGATCTAGGCTCGATCCGCCCGACGGGTCTCAACACCGGAGCACGCCGCATGAGCCATGCGCAGGAGCCGCGCCCGACGCCGCCACGTCCGCGCGGCCGGTCGGGCGCCGAGCCGACCCGGCCGGAGGCGCCGCCGGAGCGGTTGGCGCCGGTCCTGGACCGGAACATCGAGGCACTGCGGGAGCGTCGGGCGCGCGAGGCGGCGGCCTCGGGGGCGCAGGAACGGCTCGCCGAGATCATCACCCGGTTCAGCGGCAGCATGGCCTTCGTCTATATCCATGCGGCCTTCGTCGCGACCTGGGTGGCGATCAACCTCGGCTGGGTGCCGGGGCTCCCACGCTTCGACGAAACCTTCGTCATCCTGGCGACGGCCGCCTCGGTCGAGGCGATCTTCCTGTCGACCTTCGTGCTGATTTCGCAGAACCGCGCCGCCGCGGCGGCCGACCGCCGCGCCGAGCTCGACCTGCAAATCAACCTGCTCGCCGAACACGAGATCACGCAGCTGGTCGCACTGACGCGGGCGATCGCCGCGCGTCTGGAGATCGGCGAGGCCGCCGATCCGGCGCTCGACCATGCGGAACGCGACGTCGCGCCGGAGGCGGTCCTGGCCGAGATCGAACGACGCGGGACGCAGGACGACAAGAAGACCTGAAACAGAGACGGGCTCGCTTCACGCCTGCGGCGCCCGCCTTCGAGCACCGCTCGGCGCCTCATGCGAACGGCCTCGGGTGGTGAAGGTTTGGCCGCGCAAGAACTGCTCGGCAAGGTCGGTTACGCGGGGAGCGGTCGGCGGCGGCAAAATAAAATTCCAGTTGCCGTCGGGAGACGGGATTGCGTACATACCAACTGGTCGGTACGGTTCAGCTCGAAAGGAAACACCCGTGACCAAGACGTCCGCCCGCGAAAAACTGCTCGATGCCGCGCTCGGCGTCATCCGCGCCCAGGGCTACGCCGCGACCAGCGTCGACGACCTGTGCCGGGCGGCGGGCGTCACCAAGGGAGCGTTCTTCCATCACTTCGCCAGCAAGGAAGCGCTGGCGGTGGCGGCGGCCGATCATTTCAACGCCATGGCCGACGGATTGTTCGGCGCGGCACCGTTCCGCGCGCTCGAGGACCCGCTCGCGCGGTTCAAGGGCTATGTGGCGTTTCGCAAGGCGATCATCGCCGGCGACCCGGCGACGTTCAGCTGCCTGCTTGGCACGATGGTGCAGGAGGCCTTCGCCTCCAGCCCGGCGATCCGCGACGCTTGCGGCCGCAACATCGGCGCCCATGCCAGCGGCATCGCGACCGACATCGTCGCCGCCAAGGCGCTGCATGCGCCGGTGGCCGACTGGGACGCCGACAGTCTGGCACTCTTCACACAGGCCGTGCTGCAGGGCGCTTTCGTGCTCGCCAAGGCCAAGGGCGACCCACAGGTCGCCGTCGACTGCGTCGCGCATCTGGAGCGCTACGTCGACCTGCTGTTCGCAGCGGGAGCAACCAAGGCCCCGGCCGCCGTCGATCCGACGGCGACGAACCGGTCGGCCGTCCCAAACCAGGAGGAAGCGCCATGACGGAAGACCTGAAGCCGAATTACCCGATCGGACCTCTGACCCCGCATCTCGTCTGCGACGGCGCCGATGCCGCCATGGACTTCTACCGGGCCGCCTTCGGCGGTGAGGTGCTGTTCCGCCTGGCCGGCCCCGACGGGCGGATCATGAACGCCTGTATGCGCATCAACGGCGGGACGATCATGCTGGTCGACGAGTTCCCCGAGATGTGCAGCTCGCCGCGGGCGCTGAAGGGGAGCCCGGTCTCCCTCCATCTGATGGTCGACGACGTCGATGCGTGGACCGCGCGCGCCGTCGAGGCCGGCGCAAAGGTGATCATGCCGGTCGACGACATGTTCTGGGGCGACCGCTACGGCCTGATCGAGGACCCGTTCGGCCATCGCTGGTCGATCGCCACGCCGCAGCGCCGGCTGTCGCAGGCGGAGATCGAAGCGGGCATGCACGAGGCGATCCGGCGCCATATGCAAGCGAATCCGGCCTGAGCCCGGCGGAGGCGATCATGACCCGAACCGACGACAGCCGCGATCTGGTGCTGGAGCGCGTCCTCGACACCACGCCGGACAAGGCGTTCCGGTGCTGGACCGATCCGAGCCTCGTGCCGCACTGGTTCTGCCCGCCGCCCTGGAAGGCGGTGCGGGCGGTCTTCGACGTCCGCTCCGGCGGGACGAGCGAAGTCGAGATGCACGGGCCCGAAGGCCAGGTCTTCGTGAACCGCGGCCTCTTTCTCGAGGTGGTGCCGAACCGCAAACTCGTGTTCACCGACGCCTATGTCGACGCCTGGACGCCGTCGGAGCGGCCGTTCATGACCGGTATTCTCACGTTCGATGACCTCGGCGACGGCCGTACCCGGTACGTCGCACGCGTCCGGCACTGGAGCGAGGACGCGCGGCGGGAACACGAGCAGATGGGCTTCCATCAGGGCTGGGGCATCGCCACCGACCAGATGGTCGCGCTCGCCCGGACGCTCTGAGCACCAAGACGCTCTGCGCATCAAGACGCTCCGAGCCCGCGGCCTTCGCCCCGCGACGGCACTGGCGCCGGCGGGAAGACGGGCCGCCGAACTACGCCCGACATCGACACCCGATCCCCGGCGCCGACAGGGCGCCGGTCTCCACCCGCATGGGCCGATCGCTCACGCGAACCACTCCCGCTTTGCTCAAAGGAGGCCGACATGGCCGAATTCGCGACTGTCTCGACCTGTCTGTGGTTCGAATCGCGCGGCGAGGAAGCCGCTCGGTTCTACGTCTCGCTGCTGCCGAACTCGCGCATCGAGGCGATCCTGCGCGATCCGCGCGACGAC
Source organism: Ancalomicrobiaceae bacterium S20 (assembly GCA_040269895.1). Classification (NCBI taxonomy): domain Bacteria; kingdom Pseudomonadati; phylum Pseudomonadota; class Alphaproteobacteria; order Hyphomicrobiales; family Ancalomicrobiaceae; genus Methyloraptor; species Methyloraptor flagellatus. The sequence continues at coordinate 4,039,458 of CP158568.1, forward strand.
CGGGCGCTGGTCGTCTACTTCGTCCTCGGCGGCACGCCCTATCAGATCCTGAACGGCGGCCCCAACTTCACGCTCGACGAGGCCGCCTCGATCTCGGTCATGACCGACAATCAGGTCGAGACCGACCGGCTGTGGGCCGCTCTGACCGCCGACGGCGGCAAGGAAGTCCAGTGCGGCTGGCTCAAGGACAAGTTCGGCGTGTCTTGGCAGATCGTGCCCAAGGTCGTGCCGCGGCTCTTCCTGTCCGAGGATCGCGCCGCCGCCGGCCGGGCGTTCCAGGCCATGATGACCATGGTGAAAATCGACGCAGCGGCCGTCGAGGCGGCCTACGAATCGCCCTGAACCGCGGGGGCGATCCGAGCGATTGCGAAGCCTCACGGGATGTCCCGAAACACCGGCGGTTCCATGCGCGAACCGCCGGACGTCTGTCGTCTTGGACGCATGGCGTCGGTGTTGTTACCGATGCCGCACCGTGCCATGCTGCACTGCAAATCCTTGCTCGCGTGAAAGGACAGGCTGCGTGACCGACACCGTCCCGACGATCTCGTCCTCCCCCCTCGATGCGTCCGCCGCCGACCCGGTCCGACCGATGCCGCCGCATCCGGCGCTGCCAGAGACGGTCGACGGCGACATCATGCGCGCGGCGATCCTCGCCAAGCTCACCTACGCGGTCGGCAAGAACCCGGAAGTCGCCAGCCAACGCGACTGGTTCATCGCCACGACGCTCGCGGTGCGCGACCGGATCGTCGAGCGCTGGATGACCTCGACCCGCGCCACCTACGAGGCCGGGCGCAAACGGGTCTACTATCTCTCTCTCGAATTCCTGATCGGCCGGCTGCTCGGCGACGCGCTGATGGAGACGGGTCTGACCGAGCCCGTTCGCGCCGCGCTCGCCGGCCTCGGCGTCGACCTCGAGAAGCTGCGCCAGATCGAGCCGGACGCCGCGCTCGGCAACGGCGGCCTCGGCCGCCTCGCCGCCTGCTTCATGGAGAGCATGGCGACGCTGCAGATCGCGGCCTACGGCTACGGCATCCGCTACGACCACGGCCTGTTCCGGCAGGTGATCAAGGACGGCTGGCAGCACGAATATCCCGAGAACTGGCTCGCCTTCGGCAATCCCTGGGAGTTCGAGCGGCCGGAGGTCGACTATTCGGTCGGCTTCGGCGGCCAGGTCGAGACGATCGAGGCCGAAGACGACGAGGTGAAGCACATCTGGAAGCCGGAGGAGACCGTCGACGCGGTCGCCTTCGACACGCCGGTGACCGGCTGGCGCGCGCGCCACGTCAACACGCTCAGGCTCTGGTCGGCGCGGGCGCCGGATGCGATCCGGCTCGACGCCTTCAACCAGGGCGACCACGTCGGCGCGCTCGCCGCGCGCGTCCGGCTCGAGGCGATCTCCAAGGTGCTCTATCCGAGCGACGCCACGCCGGCCGGTCTCGAACTGAGGCTGCGCCAGGAGTATTTCTTCGTCTCGGCCTCGCTGCAGGACATCATCCGCCGCCACAAGCAGCAGCACGGCGACCTGCGGGCGCTGCCCGAGAAGGTCGCGATCCAGCTCAACGACACCCATCCGGCGATCGCCATCGCCGAACTGATGCGGGTGCTGGTCGATCTCGAAGGCTTCGGCTGGGACGAGGCCTGGGAGATCACCACCGCGGTGTTCTCCTACACCAACCACACCCTGCTGCCCGAGGCGCTGGAGAGCTGGCCGGTGCCGCTGATGGAGCGGCTGCTGCCGCGCCACATGCAGATCATCTACCTGATCAACGCGCTGCACCTCGACCTCGTCCGCTCGCGCGGCGAGCACGACGGCCGGATCCTGTCCGACCTGTCGCTGATCGACGAGAGCCACGGCCGGCGCGTGCGCATGGGCAATCTCGCCTTCGTCGGCTCGCACAAGATCAACGGCGTCTCGGCGCTGCATTCCGATCTGGTCAAGCGCACGCTGTTCCACGAGCTCGACCGGTTCTACCCGAACCGGATCGTCAACAAGACCAACGGCATCACCTTCCGCCGCTGGCTCTACGAGGCCAACCCGGGTCTGACCGCCCTGCTCGTCGACACCTGCGGCGACAAGGTGATGGACGATCCCTTCGCGCTCGCCGATTTCGAGACGGCGAAGGACGATGCCGGCGTGCGCGACCGGTTCGCCGCGATCCGGCGCGCCAAGAAGGTCGAGCTGGCGAAGATCATCCGCGAGCGGCTGGAATGCAAAGTCGATCCGGACGCGCTGTTCGACGTGCAGATCAAGCGCATCCACGAGTACAAGCGCCAGCTCCTGAACATCCTCGAAATCATCGCGCTCTACGATGCGATCCGCGCCAACCCGACCGGCAACTGGGTGCCGCGGGTGAAAATCTTCGCGGGCAAGGCGGCGGCGAGCTATCAGCAGGCCAAGCTGATCATCAAGCTCGCCAACGACGTCGCGCGGCTGGTCAACCGCGATCCGGCCGTGCGCGGCCTGCTCAAGGTCGCGTTCCTGCCGAACTACAACGTCAGCCTCGCCGAGGCGATCATCCCGGCCGCGGATCTCTCCGAACAGATCTCCACCGCCGGCATGGAGGCCTCGGGCACCGGCAACATGAAGCTGGCGCTCAACGGCGCGCTGACGATCGGCACGCTCGACGGGGCCAATGTCGAGATCAAGGACCACGTCGGCGACGACAACATCTTCATCTTCGGCCTGACCACCGAGGAGGTCGATGCCCGCCGTCGCAAGGGCCTCGACATGGCCGACGAGATCGGCCGCTCGCCGATGCTCGAGGAGGTGCTCGACGCGCTGGAATCCGGCGTGTTCTCGCCGGGCGATCCCGCCCGCTATGCCGGTCTGGCCGACGCGGTGCGCCACCACGATTATTTCATGGTCGCCGCCGATTTCGATGCCTACTATGCGAAACAGAGGGCCGTCGATGCGCGTTGGCGTGATCGGGCGGCGTGGTGGCGATCGTCGATCGTCAACACGGCCCGCATGGGATTCTTCTCGTCGGACCGGGCCATCGCGGAATATGCGTCCGACATCTGGGACGTGCCGGTTCCGCCAGTGAAGTAGAGGCGTGCGCATGCGGGTTGCGGGGTCGGCCTGGACGGCCGGAGTGGACGACATCGCGGCCCTGACCGCGGCGCGCCACGACGACCCGTTCCGGGTGCTCGGCCTGCATGAGGCACCAAAGGGGGCACAGCCGGGCGCGGCACGATTCGTGATCCGCGCCTTCGTGCCCGGCGCGGAAACCGTGACCGCGTTCGATCCGGACGGAACGCCGATCGCAGATCTCGCCCGGGTCGACGATGCGGGTCTCTTCGAAGGTGCCGTCGCCGGCCGTTCCGAACGGTTCCGCTACCGGCTCGCCTGCGCCAATGCCGGCGGCAGCTGGGTCTTCGACGACCCTTACGCCTTCGGGCCCGTGCTCGGGCCGATGGACGACTATCTGCTCGTCGAAGGCACGCACCGGCAGCTCTACGAAAGGCTCGGCGCGCATCCGATGACCCACGAGGGCGTCGCGGGCGTGCATTTCGCGGTCTGGGCGCCGAATGCCCGCCGCGTCTCCGTGGTCGGCGACTTCAACGCTTGGGACGGCCGGCGCCACCAGATGCGCAAACGCGTCGACAGCGGCCTCTGGGAGATTTTTGCTCCGGGTCTCGGCGAAGGGGCGGTCTACAAGTACGAGATCGTCGGTTTCAACGGCACGCTGCTGCCGCTCAAGGCCGATCCGTTCGGCTTCGCGAGCGAGTTGCGCCCCTCGACCGCCTCGGTGGTCGCGCGCACCGACGGCTTCGACTGGCACGACGGTGCGCATCTGGCGGCGCGCGGCGCGGGCGACCCGCGCAAGCGCCCCATGGCGATCTACGAGGTGCATCTCGGCTCGTGGCGGCGGGCCGAGGACGGCCGGCATCTGACCTGGGACGAGCTCGCCGATCAGCTCGTGCCCTACGCGGCCGACATGGGCTTCACCCATCTCGAATTCCTGCCGATCTCCGAATACCCGTTCGACGCCTCCTGGGGCTACCAGCCGATCGGCCTCTATGCCCCGACGGCCCGTTTCGGCCCGCCGGAGGGTTTTGCGCGGCTGGTCGACCGCGCGCACCAGGCCGGACTGTCGATCCTGCTCGACTGGGTGCCGGCGCATTTTCCGGTCGACGTGCACGGGCTCGCCCGCTTCGACGGCACCGCACTCTACGAGCACGAGGATCCACGCAGAGGCTTTCATCCCGACTGGAAGACCGCGATCTACAATTTCGGCCGCCGCGAGGTGGTCAACATCCTCGCCGCCAACGCGCTCTACTGGCTCGATCGCTTCCACGTCGACGGCCTGCGCGTCGATGCGGTCGCCTCGATGCTCTACCTCGATTATTCGCGGAAAGAGGGCGAGTGGATCCCGAACCCGGACGGCTCGAACCAGAACCGCGAGGCGGTCGGCTTCCTGCAGACTGTCAACGCACTCGTCTACGGCGAACATCCGGGCGCGGTGACCATCGCCGAGGAATCGACCGCCTGGCCGGGCGTGTCGCTGCCGGTCGACACCGGCGGGCTCGGTTTCGGCTTCAAGTGGAACATGGGCTGGATGCACGACACGCTCGACTACGTGTCGACCGAGCCCGTGCATCGCAAATGGCATCACGACAAGCTGACCTTCGGTCTGCTCTACGCCTTCTCGGAAAATTTCGTGCTGCCGCTGTCCCATGACGAGGTCGTCTACGGCAAGCGCTCGATCGTCGAGAAGATCCCCGGCGACGACTGGCAGAAATTCGCGACCGCGCGCGCCTACTACGCTTTCATGTGGGCGCATCCGGGCAAGAAACTGCTGTTCATGGGCCAGGAGTTCGGCCAGCGGCGCGAATGGAATTTCGAGGCCGGGCTCGACTGGCATCTCATCGACCAGCCGTTCCACGACGGCTTGCGGCGGCTCGTGCGCGATCTGAACCACGGCTATCGCGCCGAGGGTGGGCTGCACCAGCGCGATTGCGAGGCAAGCGGCTTCGCCTGGATCGTGGTCGACGACCGCGACCAGTCGGTGTTCGCCTTCCTGCGCATCGGCGACGACGCCCGGCCGGTCGTCGCGGTGTCGAACTTCACGCCGGTGCCGCGCGAGGGCTACCGGATCGGCCTGCCGCACGCCGGACGCTGGGCCGAGATCCTCAACACCGATGCGGCGGGCTACGGCGGCTCCGGCATGGGCAATCTCGGCGCGGTGATCGCGACGGAGACGCCCAGCCACGGCCAACCGGCCTCCGCCGCGCTGACCCTGCCGCCGCTCGCAACACTATGGCTCGCCTTCGCGCCGGAGGGCGCGGACTGACGAGCGAGCCCGATCCCGCCGCCTGATGTCGAACCAAGAGCGGGCGCAAGTCCCGCCGATCCGGAGGAGACGACCGATGACCGACCTGCCGATCCCGGACCCGAGACCCGCGGTCAAGGCGCCGCTCGCCCGTCACGCGATGGCCTATGTGCTGGCCGGCGGCCGCGGCTCGCGACTGGTCGAGCTGACCGACCGCCGCGCCAAGCCGGCGGTCTATTTCGGCGGCAAGTCGCGCATCATCGATTTCGCGCTGTCGAACGCGCTCAATTCCGGCATCCGCCGCATCGGCGTCGCCACCCAGTACAAGGCGCACTCGCTGATCCGCCATCTGCAGCGCGGCTGGAACTTCTTCCGTCCCGAGCGCAACGAGAGCTTCGACATCCTGCCCGCCTCGCAGCGCGTGTCCGAGGACCATTGGTACGAGGGCACTGCCGACGCGGTGTTCCAGAACATCGACATCATCCGGGACTACGAGCCGCGCTACATGGTCGTGCTCGCCGGCGACCACGTCTACAAGATGGACTACGAGCTGATGCTCCAGCAGCACGTCGATTCCGGCGCCGACGTCACGATCGGCTGCCTGGAGGTGACGCGCGCGGAGGCGACCGGCTTCGGCGTCATGCATGTCGACGAGAACGATCGCGTCATCTCCTTCGTCGAGAAGCCGAAGGATCCGCCCGCGATGCCGGGCAAGCCGGACATGGCGCTCGCCTCGATGGGCATCTACGTGTTCGAGACGCAGTTCCTGTTCGACCAGCTGCGCCGCGATGCCGCCGACCCGCAGTCGAGCCGCGACTTCGGCAAGGACATCATTCCCTACATCGTCAAGCACGGCAAAGCCGTCGCGCACCACTTCTCGCGCTCCTGCGTGCGCTCGTCCTCCGAGGCGCGGCCCTACTGGCGCGACGTCGGCACCGTCGACGCCTATGCCGAGGCCAATCTCGACCTGACCGATCTGATCCCCGACCTCGACCTCTACGACCAGAACTGGCCGATCTGGACCTATGGCGAGATCACGCCGCCGGCGAAGTTCGTCCACGACGTCGAGGGCCGCCGCGGCCAGGCGATCTCGTCGCTGGTCTCCGGCGGCTGCATCGTCTCGGGCGCGTCGCTGAAACGGTCGCTCCTGTTCACCGGCGTGCGCGTGAACTCCTATTCGGCGGTCGAGAACGCGGTGATCCTGCCTTACGTCGACATCGGCCGGTCGGTGCGGCTCACCAATGTGGTGGTCGACCGCGGCGTGAAGATCCCGGCCGGGCTCGTCGTCGGCGAGGATCCGGAAGAGGACGCCAAGCGGTTCCGCCGGACCGAGCACGGCGTCTGCCTGATCACCCAGACCATGATCGACCGCCTGAAAGATTGAGGAGCCGATGACCCTGCCCGCCGCGAGCCTCGCCGTCCTGTCGGTCGCATCGGAAATCTATCCGCTGATCAAGACGGGCGGCCTCGCCGATGTCGCGGGCGCCCTGCCCGCGGCGCTCGCCGCCGAGGGGATCGCGGTCCGCACGCTGGTGCCGGGGTATCCGGCCGTGCTCGACGGAGCCGAGAGCGAAGGCGAGGTCGTGCACCGGTTCGACAGCCTGTTCGGCGGGCCGGCGCGGCTCGTTGCGGCGCGCGCGGCCGGGCTCGATCTGGTCGTGCTCGATGCGCCGCATCTGTTCGCGCGCGCGGGCAATCCCTACACGGGGCCGGACGGCCGCGACTGGCAGGACAATCCGTTCCGCTTCGCAGCCCTCGCCCGTGCCGCGGCCGAGATCGGCCTCGGCGCGACCGCACTGCCGCCGCCGGCGGTCGTGCATGCGCACGACTGGCAGGCCGGGCTGACGCCGGCCTATCTCGCCTATGCCGGCGTGCCGCGGCCGAAGACGGTCATGACCGTGCACAATCTCGCCTTTCAGGGCCAGTTCGACGCGAGCCTGCTCGGGCCCCTCGGCCTACCGCCGCAGGCCTTCGCGGTCGACGGCGTCGAATATTACGGCGCGATCGGCTTCCTGAAGGCCGGGCTGCAACTGGCCGACGCAATCACCACCGTGTCGCCGACCTATGCCCAGGAAATCCGTGGGCCGGAGGCCGGCATGGGCCTCGACGGGCTCCTGCGCGTGCGCTCGGGCGTGCTGCACGGCATCGTCAACGGCATCGATACCGAGGTCTGGGACCCGGCGACCGATCCGCATCTGCCCAAGGCCTTCTCGGCCAAGAGCCCGAAGGGCCGGGCCGCGGCCAAGGCCGCGCTGCAGGACCGGTTCGGGCTCGCGCGCGATCCGGATGCGCTCGTCTATGGCGTGGTCAGCCGGCTGTCGTGGCAGAAGGGCCTCGACCTCCTGCTCGAGGCGCTGCCGACGCTGCTTTCGACCGGCGCGCAGCTCGCCGTGCTCGGCACCGGCGAGCCGGCGCTCGAACACGGCTTCCGCTCGGCAGCGGCCGCGCATCCCGGCCGGATCGGCTGCCATATCGGCTACGACGAGGCGACCGCGCATCTGATCCAGGGCGGGGCGGAGGCGCTGATCGTGCCGTCGCGCTTCGAACCCTGCGGCCTGACCCAGCTCTGCGCGCTGCGTTACGGCGCGCTGCCGGTCGTCTCCAGCGTCGGCGGGCTCGCCGATACGGTGATCGACGCCAACGAGATGGCGGTCGCGGCCGGCGTCGGCACCGGGGTGCGGTTCCAGCCGACCACGGTCTTCGCACTCGAAGGCGCGCTCGCCCGCACCGCCGCGCTCTTCGCCGACAAGCCGGTCTGGCAGCGGCTGCGCAAGAACGCCATGGCGACCGACGTGTCCTGGACGCATCCGGCCCGCCGCTATGCCGCGCTCTACCGTGACCTCGCCGGCGCGGCGGCCTGAGCCACGGCCGCGCTGCTTGACAATCCGCCGTTCCGGGAGCCGCCGACCGTGACCGACCCAGCCTTTCGCCCCGCCGACGGCCCCGGCCGGCCCGAACCGCTCGGCGTCACGGTCGTCGCGGACGGCGTCAATGTCGCGGTCTATTCCGCCCATGCCGAGGCGATCGAATTCTGCCTGTTCGCTGCCGGACCGGACGGTGCCGACGTCGAAACGCGGGTCCGCCTCCCCGAGCACTCGGGCGACGTGTTCCACGGCTTCATCGGCGGCGTTGCGCCGGGCGCGCGCTACGGGCTCCGGGCTCATGGTCCGTTCGAGCCGCAACGCGGGCATCGGTTCAACCCGGCCAAACTGCTGGTCGACCCGTATGCGACCCGCCTGGATCGGCCGTTTGCGCTGCATACCCGGCAGTTCGGCCACCACGTCGGCGATCCGGATGCCGATCTCGGCGCCGACGCGGTCGACAGCGCGGCCGTCGTGCCGAAGGCGATCGTCGAGGCGCCGGCCGAGCTCGCGCCGGTCGCGCGTCCCGATATTCCCTGGGATCGCACGATCGTCTACGAGGCGAGCGTCAAGGGCCTGTCGGCGCTGAACCCGGCCGTGCCGGAGGCGATCCGCGGCACGTTCGCGGGGCTCGGGACGCCGGCCTCGATCCAATACCTGACCGACCTCGGCATCACCACGCTGGAAATCCTGCCGGCGATGACCTGGGTCGACGAGCGGCATCTGCCGGCGCTCGGTCTGTCCAACGCCTGGGGCTACAATCCGGTCGCGTTCCTGGCGCCCGACCCGCGGCTGGCACCGGGCGGCTGGGCCGAGGTGCGGGCGGCGGTCGACGCGCTGCACGGCGCGGGCATCGAAGTGATCCTCGATGTCGTGCTCAATCATTCGGGGGAGTCCGACGAGCTCGGACCGACGCTGTCGCTGCGCGGGCTCGACAACGCGAGCTATTACCGGCTACGTCCCGACGCGCCGCGCTACAACATCAACGACACCGGCTGCGGCAATACGCTGGCGCTCGACCGGCCGGCCATGCTGCGGCTCGGGCTCGACGCCCTGCGCCAATGGGCGATCCACGGCGGGCTCGACGGCTTCCGCTTCGACCTCGCCGCCACGCTCGGCCGGACCGAGACCGGCTTCGATCCACACGCGGGCTTCCTTTCGGCGATCGCGCAGGATCCGGTGCTGCGCGGGCTGAAACTGATCGCGGAGCCGTGGGACATCGGACCGGGCGGCTACCAGCCGGGCCGGTTCCCGGCCGCTTGGGGCGAGTGGAACGACCGCTATCGCGACGACGTGCGCCGGTTCTGGCGCGGCGACGGTCACATGGTCGGCGCGCTGGCCACGCGGCTCGCCGGATCGGAGGATCTGTTCGGATCGAAACGACGGCCGTCGCGGAGCATCAATTTCGTCACGGCGCACGACGGCTTCACGCTCGCCGATCTGGTCTCGCACGCGCACAAGCGCAACCGGGCGAACGGCGAGGACAATCGCGACGGTACCGACGCGAACCTGTCGTGGAACAACGGCGTCGAAGGCCCGAGCGACGATCCGGCGGTTCGTGATGCCCGGCTTCGCGACCAGAAGGCGCTGATCGTGACGCTCGCCGTGTCGCGCGGCACGCCGATGCTGGCGATGGGCGCCGAGGCCGGCCGGAGCCAGGACGGCAACAACAATTCCTATGCGCAGGACAATGCCCTGAACTGGCTCGATCACGCCGCGATCGACACCGGGCTCCTCGCCTTCACGCGCCGGGCGCTGGCGCTCAGGGCCGCGCACCCGGCGCTCTACGCCGACCGGTTCCTGACCGGGGCAGCGGGCGCGGACGGCATCGCCGATGTCGAATGGTGTCGCGCCGACGGCGAGCCGATGGACGGCGGCGCCTGGAACGATCCGGGCACCGGAACCCTCACCATGGTCCTCGCCGCGCCGGACGAGCAGGACGAGATCGATCGCGTCGCGGTGGTCGTGCATCGCGATCGGCAGGCGGTCCGCGTGGCGCCGCCTTGGAACCGCATGGGCTTTCGCTGGCAGGTGGCGCTCGACAGCGCGGCCGAGACGACGGGCGAGCCGACCGCGGCCGAGGGCCCGTTCGATGTCGCGGCCCGGTCAGTCGTCGTGCTCGAGGAGATCCGCGTCGATGCGCGGGCCCGGCAGGCGCCGCCGGGCGCCGATCTCACCGACCGCCTCGCGCAGGCGGCCGGCATCGCGCCCGACTGGTGGGACGAGATGGGCGGCCATCATCGCGTGCCGGAGGACAGCAAGCGCGCCCTGCTCGGCGCCATGGGTCTCGACACCTCGACGCGGGGGGCGGCGGCCGACGCACTCGAACGGCTCGCAGCCGATGGCGTGCTGCGGCCGGTGCCGCGCACGACCGTCGCCTGGGACGACCGGCCGGCGCGGCTCGTCGTGCCGGAGGCGACCGCGCGCGGCGGAGCGGTCGATCTGGTGCTCACGCTCGAAGACGGTTCGATACGCGCGGTCCGTACCGGCGCCGATCCCGGTTCGGCGGGGGCGTTCCAGGCGCCGGACGGGCGGCGCGGGCGGTCGCTGGCGCTCGACCTCGGCGCCCTGCCGCTCGGGGTGCATCAGGTGCGGCTCGCCGATCGGCCCGAGACCTGCGGCGCGGTCGTGGTCGCGCCACGCCGGGCGTTTCGGCCCCAAGATCTGGAAACCCGCCGGTTCGGCATCGGCGCGCATCTCTATGCGCTCGCGAGACCGGGCGATCAGGGCATCGGCGATTTCACCACCCTTGCCCGGCTCGGAACCTCGGCCGCACGCGCCGGCGCGGTCACGGTCGGGCTCAATCCGCTGCATGCGCTGTTCGCCGGCGAACGCGAGCGGGCGAGCCCTTATCATCCGTCCGACCGGCGCTGCCTCGATCCGATCTACATCGATCTCGCCGCGCTCGGCGATGCCGATCCGGCCGGCGCAGCCCGGCGGGTGCTGGCGGAGCGACAGGCGACAGCGGACGCCCTCTCGGCGGCTCGGTCGATCGACTATCCGGCCGTCTGGGCCTTGAAACAGGCCGCGCTGCGCGCCGCCTTCGACGGGTTCGAGGCCTTGCGCGCGACCCGACCGGATGCGGCGCCGCTCCGTGCCTTCGCGGATTTTGTCACGGCCGGCGGCCCGCCGCTGGCGCGCTTCGCCCGCTTCGAAGCGCTCGCGGCGCGCCATGCCGGCCCGTGGCCCACATGGCCGGCTGAGACCGTTCGGGCGGATGATCCGGGCCCGGTTGAGGACGCGCGCTTCGCGCTCTATCTGCAATGGGTCGCCGACCGGCAGCTCGCGGCCGCGGCCGAGGCGTCCCGCGCGGCCGGCCTGTCGCTCGGCTTCTACCGCGATCTCGCGGTCGGAGCGGCACCGGACGGGGCCGAGACGTGGCCCGGCGACGCCGATGCGTCGGGTGCGAACGGCTTCGCGCTCGGCGCCTCGATCGGCGCGCCGCCGGATCTTTTTTCCGCCGAGGGTCAGGTCTGGAACCTGCCACCGCCGATCCCGCTCGTGCAGGAGGCGATCGCGGGGGCGGATTTCGCCGCGCTGCTCGCCGCCAACATGCGCCATGCCGGGATCCTGCGCATCGACCACGTCATGGGGCTCAGGCGGCTGTTCTGGGTGCCGGCCGGTGCCGCCGGCCGCGACGGCGCCTATGTCACGGCGCCGTTCGAACTGCTGCTGGCGCGGCTGACGCTCGAGAGTGTCCGCGCACGGGTCGCGGTCGTCGGCGAGGATCTCGGCACGGTGCCCGACGGCTTTCGAGAGCGGCTCGCGCTCGCGGATATTCTCTCCTATCGCGTGCTCTGGTTCGAGCGCGACGGCACCGGCTTCCGACCGCCGGCGCGCTGGCCCGACCGCGCGGCCGCCTGTGTCTCGACCCACGATCTGCCGACGCTCGAAGGCTGGTGGCAGGGCGCGGACATCGCCGAACGCCAGGCACTCGGCTTCCTCGATGCCGCCGGCGTCGCCGAGGCGGAGGCCGCGCGTCGGGCGGAGAAGACCCTGCTGGTGCAGACGATCGGCGCGACGGCCGCAAGGCCGGAGGTCGATGGGCCGGGCATCGACAGCCTCAACGCCGACAGGCCGGATGCCGGCAACGCCGATCCGGTGCAGCCGCTGACCGACGCCGAGGCCGCGGCCGTGCATGCCCATGTCTCGGCGGCGCCGTCATGTCTGATGCTGGCGCAGGCCGACGATCTCGCCGGCGAGGTCGCGGCGGTCAATCTGCCCGGCACGGATCGGGAGCGGCCGAACTGGCGGCGGCGCTTGCGGGTCGGCGTCGACGATCTCTGCGAAACGCCACGGGCGCGCGCGATCCTCGCGGCCCTCACGGACCGCGGCGCCCACCCCTCCGAACCCGGCTGAAGCGCGGTCCGGATCGGCTCAGGTCTTGAACTTCACGCCGACGTCGACGCCGCGCTGCCAGACCAGCTCGACCTGCTCGCGGCGCGTGCCGAACTTGATCTCGAATTCCTTCGGGATCGGGTGCGGCGCGTGCAGCTTGATCCTGAGCCCGCCATCGGACATGTCGCGGACCAGGCAATCGATGGTCGAACGGCCGTTGTTCAGCACGATTTCGCCGCCGAGAAGCGCGCGGCGCCGCGGGCTCTTGCGTTGATCGACTTGAACGGACAGTTGCATGACCGCCTCCTGCGGAAGTCACGAGCTTACGGCACGGGAGAAAACAAAGCGTTACCCGGACCATCGCAATCTCGCGCCATCCTTGCGCGTTCTCCCCGGCGCGGCCGTTCCGCGTTAGAGCGGCATCCGATCAGATTGGATCGGATGCCGCTCCAGCCTATTTGTAAACGCAAGCCCTTTTCCGATCGGAGTGAATCACTCCGATCGGGCCTTGCTCTAGCCGGCGATTGACCGGGTCCGCCGGTTCGGCAATCGTCCGGGCGACAGAAACACGCCGAACGACGGCGGGAGGAGCGAACAATGAAAGTGGCACTCGTCGGCATCGGCAAGATCGCACGCGACCAGCACGTGCCGGCGATCGCGGATAGCGGCGACTGGGAACTCGCCGCGACGGTCAGCCGCTCCGGATCGGTGACCGGCGTCGCGGCGTTCCACGACTATGACGCCATGCTCGCGGAGCGGACCGACATTCCGGTCGTGTCGCTCTGCCTGCCGCCGCAGCCGCGGTTCGACTATGCGCTGAAGGCGATCCGTGCCGGGCGCCACGTCATGCTGGAGAAGCCGCCGGGCCAGACCCTCGCGGAGGTCCATACGCTCGCCGCGGAGGCCGAGAAGGCCGGTGTGACGCTGTTCGCGACCTGGCATTCGCGCATGGCGCACGGCGTCGCGCCGGCCAAGGCCTGGCTCGCCGACAAGACCATCACCAAGGTCACGGTCACCTGGAAGGAGGATGTCCGCCGCTGGCATCCGGGCCAGGACTGGGTGTTCGAGCCGGGCGGCATGGGCGTGTTCGACCCGGGCATCAACGCGCTGTCGATCGTGACCGAGATCCTGCCGATGCCGATCCGGCTGACCGCCGCCGTGCTCGAATTCCCGGCCAACCGCCACACGCCGATCGCGGCCAATCTGACCTTCTCGGACGGCGTCTCGGCCGTGTTCGACTGGCGCCAGGAGGGTCCGCAGACCTGGGACATCACGGTTGAAACCACCGCGGGGCGGCTCGACCTCCATGACGGCGGCGCGCGGCTCGTCATCGACGGCGCGCCGGCCGCCGCCGGGCCGGATCGTGAATATGCCGGCCTCTATGCCCGCATGGCCGAGCTGGTGAAGGCCGGCGCCTCCGACGTCGATGCGACGCCGCTCGTGCACGTCGCCGACGCCTTCATGCTCGGCAGCCGGCGCACCGTGCTGCCGTTCGAGTTCTGAGGTGCGGACGGCCGGACTTCAGGCGTCCAGATCTCAGGCCGTGGGCGCGAGCACGCCGGCCGCGGTCGTGGCCGGCGCGAACTCGATCCGACGGCCGGTCTCGCCGTCGAACAGATGCAGCGCCGCCGGCGGCAGCGTCACGTCGTAGGCCTCGGGCACGGCGCGGCCGACGGTCGGCGGGGTCTGCACGACCAGATCCTGGCCGGCGAACCGGCCATGCGCCAGCGCATGCGAGCCGAGTTGCTCGACGAAATGCGCCTCGAGGCGGAATGCCGCCGGGTCGGCACCAATCGCGACATCCTCCGGGCGGATGCCGAGCGTGACCTTGTGGCCGGCCGGCAGGCTATGCGGGCGGGTCGCGACGGTGATGCCGCCGGCGAAACCGAGCGTGGTCGCATCGACGACGGCGCCGTCGATGAGGTTCATCGGCGGCGAGCCGATGAAGCCGGCGACGAAGCGCGACGCCGGCTTGGCGTAGAGCTCGGCCGGCGCGCCGACCTGCTCGATCCGGCCGCCGTTCAAGAGCACGATCCGGTCGGCGAGCGTCATCGCCTCGACCTGATCGTGGGTGACGAAGATCGAGGTCGCGCGCAGGCGATTGTGCAGCTTGCGGATCTCGATGCGCATGTGGACGCGCAGCTTGGCGTCGAGGTTCGACAGCGGCTCGTCGAACAGGAAAACCTCCGGCTCGCGGATCATGGCGCGGCCCATGGCGACGCGCTGACGCTGGCCGCCCGAGAGCGCGGCCGGCTTGCGGTCGAGATAGGGTTCGAGCGCCAGCGTCTCGGCGACGGCGCGGACCTTGGCCACGCGCTCGGCCTTGCGCATGCCCTGGACCTTCAGCGCGTAGCCGATGTTCTCGGCGACCGTCATGTGCGGGTAGAGCGCGTAGTTCTGGAACACCATGGCGCAGCCGCGCTCGCGCGGCTCCAGGCGGTTCACGACCTTGCCGGCGATGGCGATTTCGCCGCCGGTGATCTCCTCGAGACCGGCGATCATGCGCAGCAGCGTCGACTTTCCGCAGCCGGACGGGCCGAGGATCACGATGAACTCGCCCGAGGCGATCTCGAGATCGATGCCGTGCACGATCGCCGTCTTGCCGTAGTGCTTCACCGCCCGGCGGATGGAGATGTCGGCCATGGATTGCGTCCTCGTGAGGGTCGGAGGAAAGGGCTCGATGGGGGCGTTGCGTGGCGCGCGGCGATCACTTCTCGGTCGCGACGAGGCCGCGGACGAAGAAGCGCTGCATCAGCGCGACGACGAGAAGCGGCGGGGCGATCACGATCAGGCAGCCGGCCATGGCGATGTTCCAGTCCGGCGTGCCGCCGCCGGTGGAATCGCCGGTGCGCGGGATCAGCTCGCCGAGCGCGGTGACGGCGGTGCCGAAGGCGGCGCGGTCGGTGGTGATCAGGAGCGGCCAGAGGTACTGGTTCCAGGCGTAGAGGAACATGATGGTGAACAGCGCCGCCATGTTGGTCACCGACAGCGGCAGCAGGATCTCGCGGAAGAACCGCAGCGGGCCGGCGCCGTCCATCTTGGCGGCCTCGACCAGTTCGTCGGGCAGCGTCATGAAGAACTGGCGATAGAGAAACGTGCCGGTCGCGGTCGCGACCAGGGGCAGGATCAGACCGGTGCGGCTGTTCAGCAGGTTCCATTCGAGCGCGAAGCGGACGCCGCTCAGCGTCTCGATCAGGTCGGTCAGGCCGATCGTGTCGGCGATGATCTGGAACGGCCCGAGCGCATTGGCGGCGACCGCGTAGGTCGGCACGATGCGCACCTCGAGCGGCAGCATCAGCGTGACGAAGATCAGCCAGAACACGATCATCCGGCCGGGGAAGCGGAAGAACACCAGGCCGAAGGCGGTGATCGCCGAGATCAGCACCTTACCGCCGGCGACGCCGACCGCCATGATCATGCTGTTGACGAGCTTCACGCCGAAGTCGGCGCGGGTCCAGGCTTCGACGAGGTTGGCCCAGAGCTGATCGCCGGGCACGAAGCCGATCGGCGGCTCGTTGATCTGCTGCAGCGTCAGGGTCGAGGCGACGAAGACGAGCCACATCGGCACGAACACGATCGCCAGACCCATGAGCAGGATCACATGGGTCATCGCGTTGAGCACGGGCGTGCGTTCGATCATGGCGCGGTCCTCACTTGTAGTGCACGCGCCGCTCCATCCAGCGGAACTGAACCGCCGTGAGCAGCATCACCAAGGCCATCAAGAGCACCGACTGAGTGGCGGCGCCGGAATAGTCGAGGCCGCGGAAGCCATCGAAATAGATCTTGTAGACCATGAGGTTGGTCGCGCGGGACGGACCGCCGTGCGTGGTCATGTCGATGATGCCGAAGCTGTCGACGAAGCTGTCGGTCAGGTTGATCACGACCAGGAAGAAGAAGGTCGGCGCGAGCAGCGGGATCTGCAGATCCCACATGCGGCGCAGCGGACCGGCGCCGTCCATGGCCGACGCCTCGATCATCGAGCGCGGGATCGCCTGCAGGCCGGCGAGGAAGAACAGGAACGAGTAGGCGACGTATTTCCAGCTATAGGCGAGGATGACCATGACCATGGCCTGCCAGCCGAGCTGGTAGGGATCCCAGAGGCCGGGGTAGATCTTGTTCAGCGCCGCGAAGACGCCGGCTTCCGGCGCGAACAGGAAGCGGAAGGCCACGCCCGCGGCCGGTGCCGCGACCGCATAGGGCCAGACCAGCGCGGTCTGGTACCACTTGTGGCCGCGCAGCTGGCGATCGCAGAACAGCGCGAACAGGAGACCGAGGCCCATCGACAGCGCGGTCGCGCCGAAGGCGAAGACCAGGCTCATCACGATGGATTCCCAATAGGCGACGTCGCCTAGCACGGCCTTGAAATTGTCGAGGCCGACGAAGGTGTTGCCGCCACCCCAGGGCTGTTCCAGCGTGAAGGCCCAGTAGAGCGCGCCGCCCGCCGGCCAATAGAAGAACACGAAGACGAGCAGGATCTGCGGCACGACCAGCAGGGCGCCGAGCCACGCCGCCTTGAAACCGACCCTGCGATCCATCGTTCATCTCCCTCGTCGACCGCGCCAATAGGCGCCACACGGACGTGCTTCCAAACGCTACGCCCGGCGGAGGCCGCCGGGCGGGGAACGCGAGACCTCAGGTCCGGCGCGACGAGGCCGCGCCGGAGCCGAAACCGCCGATCACGGCAGTTCCTTGCCCTGGTAGGTCTTCTCGAAGCGGCGCAGGATGACGTTCGAGCGCTCGGTCGCGGCATCGAGGCCGGCCTGGACCGCGACCTTGCCGGCGAAGATGTCGGTCAGGGCGTCGCGGAATTCCTTGCGGATCTGGATGAAGCCGCCGAGGCGGATGCCGCGCGAGTTCGGAACGACCTCCGAGGCGGTCAGCGAGGCGAGCGCGAGCTCGCGGCCCTTGTACTGCGGCTGGTCGTAGAAGCCCTTCGACTTCATGTAATCGAAGCCGGTCTTCGTCACCGGGATGTAGCCGGTGCGGGTCGACCAGAATTCGGCCGATTCCGGCTTGGCGATGAAGTTGAAGAACGCGGCCGCGGCCTTGTACTCGTCCTTCGACTTGCCCTGCAGCACCCAGAGCGAGGCGCCGCCGACGAGGCTGTTCTTGCGCTCGGTGCCTTCGAACACCGGCAGCATCGCCACGCCCCACTCGAGGCCCGGTTTGGCGGTCTTGGTAACGGTGCCGTGGTCGCCGACCGAGGTCATCATCATCTGGCATTCGCCCGAGGTGAAGGCCTGGATGATGTTGGCACCGGTCTCCGGCAGCTTGATCTTGTAGAGGCCCTCGTCGAGGCCCTTCTTCAGGAACTTGATGTAGTCGACGAACTTGGTCTTGTTGACCACGAGCTCGGCCGACAGGCTGTCATAGCCGTTGTTCTTGGTCGCGATCGGCTGGTTGTGGATCGCGGAGAACTGTTCGAGCAGCGTCCACGTGTCGTAGTTGAGCGCCATCGAGCACTCGACGCCCTGCGCCTTCATCGCCTTCGAAGCGGCCTCGACCTCTTCCCAGGTCTTCGGTGCCTCGGTCTTGCCGATCTTGGCGAAGGCAGCCTTGTTCCAATAGAGGAGCGCGGTCGAGGAGTTGAAGGGGAACGAGTAGAGCTCGTTCTTCGAGTTGGCGTAATAGTTGGCGATGCCCGGGAAATAGTCGTTCCAGGCGATCTTGTAGCCGGCGTCTTCCATCAGGCTCTTGGCGGGCACGAAGGCGCCCGAGAGCATCAGGTCGAGGGTGCCGGCGTCGAACACCTGCACGATGGTCGGCTGCTTCTTGGCGCGGAACGCGGCGATGGCGTTCTGCACGGCCGCGTCATAGGACCCCTGCGACGGGCAGGCGATCTCATACTGGTCCTGCGAGGCGTTGAAGCGCTGGCAGACCTCGGTGACGGCGTCGCCGAGGTCGCCGGTCAGGCCCTGCCACATTTCGATCTTGATGCGGTCGGCGGCGTTGGCCGCGCCCGCACCGAGCATGAGAGCCGCAGTGGCGGCGAAAAGGGTCCGTTTCATGGGTCGGCGGTCCTCGTGTCATGAGGGTTGGCCCGGCTCCGGGCCGGGTCTGCGCGACCCATAGTCGGGTGACATGACGGTTCCGCCACGGTCGCGTGACACTCCTGTGACGGCTACGGATCCTCGCGTCGGAACCGCCGATCGATGCCAACGCCGCCCTCGGACGCGGTCGGATCGGCAGCCCAGATCGAAATCCACAATTAACGAACAATGTCGGAATATTGCCTTTTATTGTTCAACAAATGGATGCCAAACAGTTCGCGATTTCTGGACTTCTGGGCGCGGCGGGTCGAGAGCATATTCACCTCACCACAGCGCGAGACGGCGACGAGATCGCCGCAAGCGACTGTCTCAACAAGGAGATTGAGCCATGACCTTCGTTCGCACCACCATCGCCGTCGTCGCCTTCGCCGCTTCGGCCACCACCGCCTTCGCCGACGTCGCCACCGATGCCGACCGCGCCGCCTTCTACCGCGCGCTGAACGGCGCCCCCGTCGCCGCGACCGTCATCGAAGGCCGTCAGGCCGCCACCACGACCCGTCCGGCCGGTCTCTCCGAGGCCGACGCGCTGCGCCTGCAGGTCGTCGCGGGCCGCCAGAACCCGAACCACTGAACGCGCATACGGGCGGCTCGCCGCTCGACATCTCCCGTGGGACGGCCCGGGCGGCGCGGCATCCGCCCCCGATCCGGCCGTTCCGGCCCTCCCGCGAGACAAAGCAAGACGGCGCCCGTTCGGGCGCCGTTCGCGTTTGTCGACCAGGCAGGGGCGTCACGTTCAGCGCCGGAGCGCGCCGTTCGGACGCATGACCGACGCCGGCGCGACGTCTCGGCCATCTCCGAGCCGACCATCGCCAGGCCCGCTCACTCCGGGACCGGCACGACCATCGTGTGCTTGACCCGGCTCAGCGCGAAGCTCGACTCGATCGAGGCGACGCCGGTCAGCCGCGACATCTTCTCCTTGATGAAGCGCTCGTATTCGCCGAGGCTGCCGACCACGATGCGCATCAGGTAGTCGCGCGTGCCGGTCATCAGGTAGCACTCCATCACCTCCGGCCAGGTCGCGACCGCGGCATTGAACCGCTCGAGCTCCTCCTCGCGCTGCCGCTCCAGCCGCACCGAGGCGAAGACGTTGACCTCGAGCCCGACCCGGTTCTGGTCGACCACCGCGACATAGCCCGAAATGATGCCGCGCTCTTCGAGCAGCTTGACGCGCCGCAGGCACGGCGACGGCGACAGACCGACCCGGCCGGCGAGCTCGGTGATGGTCAGGCGGCCGTCCTTCTGCAATTCGGACAGGATGCGGCGGTCGATGCGATCGAGCGCGATATTGGCGTCATTTGCCACGGATGGGCTCCTTCACGCGATTTCCTGCCACGATAAATCGCTTCACGCGGCAAGAATGGCAACAAGATGCGTGGTTCCCCGGCTAATCTCGCCGAAACCGCCGAGGTGCACCGATGAGCGCTGCCGATCCCCGCCTGCCCTATCTCGCCGAAATCGAGCGCCGCGCGCTCTGGCTCGCATCCTGGACCATCCACAACGCCAACCATCTGCGCGCGGGCGGCGAGGTGAAGGTCGGCGGCCATCAGGCCTCGTCAGCATCGATGGCGACGATCATGACCGCGCTCTACCTCGGCACGCTGAAGCCGGAGGACCGTGTCGCGGTGAAGCCGCATGCCTCGCCGATCTTCCATGCGCTGCAGTATCTCGCCGGCAACCAGACGCTGGAAAAGCTGCGGAATTTCCGCGGCTACAAGGGCGCACAGAGCTATCCCTCGCGCACCAAGGACGTCGACGACGTCGACTTCTCGACCGGCTCGGTCGGCCTCGGCGTGGCGCAGACGCTGTTTTCCTCGCTGGTGCAGGACTATGTCCGCGCCCACGGTCTCGGCGGCGACCGGCCGGAGGGCCGCATGGTCGCGCTCGTCGGCGACGCCGAGATGGACGAGGGCAACATCTACGAGGCGTTGATCGAGGGCTGGAAGCACGGCCTGCGCAATTGCTGGTGGGTGGTGGACTACAATCGCCAGAGCCTCGATGCGGTCGTGCGCGAGGGTCTGTGGGAGCGGTTCGAGAAGATGTTCGCCGGCTTCGGCTGGGACGTGGTGATCGTGAAGTACGGCCGCCTGCAGGAGGCCGCCTTCGCTGAAGCCGGCGGCGCGGCGCTGAAGCGCTGGATCGATGAATGCCCGAACCAGCTCTATTCGGCGCTAGTGTTCCAGGGCGGCGCGGCGTTCCGCAAGCGCCTGCTCGACGATATCGGCGACCAGGGCCCGGTGACCGCGCTGATCGAGCGTCGCTCGGACGCCGAACTCGCCGCGCTGATGGGCAATCTCGGCGGCCACGATCTGCCGTCGCTGCTCGACGCCTTCGCCGCCGCCGCGACCCACGACCGGCCGACGCTGTTCATCTGCTACACGATCAAAGGCTTTGGCCTGCCGCTCGCCGGCCACAAGGACAACCATGCCGGCCTGATGACGCCGACACAGGTCGAAACGCTGCGCCAAGCACTCGGCGTGCGCACCGGCCATGAGTGGGACAAGTGGGAGGGCGCGACCCTGCCGGCGGCCGAGTTGCAGCGCTTCGTCGACACCGCGCCGTTCTTCGCGAAGGGCCGGCGCCGGCTCGCCGCGGCCCGCGTCGCCGTGCCGGCGGCCCTGCCCTGCCCCGCTCCTGGCGGCAAGCCGGTCGCGACGCAGACCGGCTTCGGCCAGATCCTCAACGAGATCGCGCGCGACACCTCCGATCTCGCCGCGCGCATCGTGACCATGGCGCCGGACGTCACCGTCTCGACCAACCTCGGGGCCTGGGTGAACCGGCGCGGCCTGTTCGCCCGCGAGACGATGGCCGACACGTTCAAGGCCGAGCGGATTCCCTCGACCTACGCCTGGGAGTTCTCGCCGTCGGGACAGCATCTGGAACTCGGCATCGCGGAATCGAACCTGTTCATCGCCCTGTCGGCCTTCGGCCTGTCGGCGTCGATCGACGGCGCGCGGCTCCTGCCGATCGGCACGGTCTACGACCCGTTCATCCTGCGCGCCGCCGATCAGCTCAACTATGCCTGCTATCAGGACGCCCGCTTCATGCTGGTCGCCACGCCCTCGGGCGTGACGCTGGCGCCGGAGGGCGGCGCGCACCAGTCGATCGCGACGCCGTTGGTCGGCATGGCGCAGGACGGGCTCTGCGCCTTCGAACCGGCCTTCGTCGACGAACTCGCCGTGATGATGCGCTTCGGCTTCGACTACATGCAGCGCGACGGGGCGGCCGAGCCGGACGCGCGCACCTGGCTGCGCGATGCGACCGGCGGCTCGGTCTACCTGCGCCTGTCGACCCGGCCGGTCGAACAGCCGCTCCGGACCATGACGCCCGCGCTCGAAGCGTGACATCATCGACGGCGCCTATTGGATGCGCGAACCCGGTCCGAATGCCGAGGTCGTCATCGCCTATACCGGCGCCGTTGCTCCCGAAGCGATCGAGGCGGTCGGGCTGATGGCCGAGGACCGGCGCGACGTCGGCCTGCTCGCGATCACCTCGGCCGACCGGCTCAACGCCGGCTGGACCGCGGCGCAGCGCGCCCGCGAGGACGGGCTCGCCCATGCCGAGAGCCACATCGAACGCCTGTTCGCCGGCCTGCCGCGCCATTGCGGCCTCGTCACGGTCGTCGACGGCCATCCGGCGACGCTCGCCTGGCTCGGCTCGGTCGCCGGCCATCGCACGCGCTCGCTCGGCGTCGAGCACTTCGGCCAGACCGGCACGATCGCCGATCTCTACCGCCACTACGGCATCGATGCCGACGGCATCATGCGCGCGGCGCGCGGCCTGACCGGCGGCCGGCCGATCCGCTACGCGGCGGCGTGAGCCGCGGCGATCGCCGAGCCCGCTCCCTTGAACGAGGCGTCGCCGCCGGTCGCGGCGACGCCTCCTTTCTTTGTTCGTCCCCGGGGCACATGGCCGCCATTTGCGCCAGGAACGCCCGATCGCGCCCATGAAATGAGCAGGCCGAACCCCGAAACTCGGCTCGCCTCTTCGGAATGTTCAGCCGCCGTCTCCGCCTTCTAGGCTCCTGGAGCCGAGCCGTGTCGCCGCCGACGTGCGGGCCGCGACCGCCGGCTTCGTGTCAGGACCGGAGACGTCGATGCCCGCCAACCGCTTCCATCTTTCCTGGTTTCTCCAAGGGTCGAGCATTCAGGCCTGGGGCGCGCCCTGGACCGGCAACATCTCCGAGCAGTGGATGAACCCGACCATGTTCCTCGACCTCGTCAGGGCGATGGAGCGAGCCTGCATGGACTACATCCTGGTCGAAGATTCGATCTATATCGGCCAGAACTGGAAGAACTCGCGCGAGATCTTCCTGACCAACGGCATGTCGGTGCCGCGGCAGGAGCCCTCGGTCGTCGCGACGCTGATGGCGGCGGCGACGACCCGGCTCGGCATCGTGCCGACGCTGTCGACCTTCGCCTATCACCCCTACCTGACCGCCCGCATCATCGGCTCGCTCGATCAGGTCTCCGGCGGCCGCGCCGGCTACAACATGGTGACCGGCTCGTCCGATCTGTCCGGCCAGAACTTCGGCCTCGACCAGCTGCCCGAGCATGACCATCGCTACGAGATGGCCGACGAGTACATCCAGATCTGCAAGCAGCTCTGGGGCTCGTGGGAGCCCGGCGCGATCGTCGCCGACCGCAAGTCGGGCGTGCTGATCGACCACACCAAGGTCCACCAGATCGACTTCAAGGGGCAGTACTATTCCTCGCGCGGACCGCTCAACTCCGGGCCCTGCCCGCAGGGCCAGCCGGTGATCGCGCAGGCCGGCGGCTCGGCCAAGGGCAAGGACTTCGCGGCCCGCTACGCCGACACGATCGTCTGCTCGGCCAAGGGCGTCGATGCGATGAAGGCCTATCGCGACGAGATCCGCGCGCTGATGACCAAGTACGGCCGCGATCCGGACACCTGCAAGATCCTGTTCCTGATCTCCCCGGTGGTCGGCTGGACGCAGTCGGAGGCCGACGAGATCCAGGCCCGCCGTGTCGCGGAAGCCGCGTCGAACCTCGATGTGCGGCTCGCCCAGCTCGGCTGGAGCACCAACATCGACTTCTCCGGCTTCGACCTCGACCAGCCGGTCGGCGAGCTTTCCACCAACGGACACCAGTTCAGCCTCGCGCAGTTCCTGCGCAAGGCAGGCAAGAGCACGCTGCGCGAGGCGATCGTCGACCACTCGACCAGCGGCTACGGCCTGTCGCTGGTCGGTACGCCGGCAAGCATCGCCGACCAGCTCGACGAGTGCATGCAGGCCGTCGGCGGCGACGGTTTCCTGATCGCCCTGCCGGACGTCAGCCGCCGCTCGGTCGCGACCATCACCGACGGGCTGATCCCGGAGCTGCAGCAACGCGATCTCGTCCGCCGCGCCTATGCCCATGAACAACTGCGCGACAACCTGCTCGAATTCTGAGGTGTCAGGTCCAGGCAACCGCCTCGACCGCGCTTAATAAAGATCACTAGCCGCACCTCTTCGGTCTCCAATCGAGACACGAAGCGGCGCGGCTTTGTTATTTTTAAACTTATGCTGCACTGCCGAAAATATAGACATCATCACTTGGTTTTTAATCAGAAATAATCTTGACCGCTAGGGAAATCACTTACCTAATTCATGTGTGCTTGGACATGGCGTCCGGCCGTTTCTTCTTCTCGAGAGATGGCCGGTCGGGTCCCGACGTCCGAAACGCGAGGATAATCGACCATGAAAGACGCGTTCCCCTTCCGTCGTACCGGCGCCGCGATCCGCCGGACCCTGATCGCCTTCTCGCTCCTCGGCACCGGCGGGGCCATGGCCGAGACGCTCAAGTTCGGCAACGAGGGCGTCTATCCGCCGTTCAGCATCCTGTCGAGCGACGGCAAGCTGACCGGCGTCGAGCCGGATCTGGCGCGCGAGATGTGCAAGCGCATGAAGGTCGAGTGCGAAGTCGTCGCCATGGACTTCAAGGCGCTGATCCCGTCGCTGCTGCAGGGCAAGTTCGACGGCATCACCACGCAGCTGTCGCCGACGCCGGAACGCAAGGAGAAGCTCGCTTTCGGCATCCCGCTGTTCCTCAATCCCGGCACCTTCGTCGTGCCGAAGTCGAGCAGCTACACCTTCACCAAGGCCGGCCTCGCCGGCAAGGGCATCAAGCTCGGCGTGCAGCGCGGTTCCTCGATGGTGAAGTATTCCGAGGCCATGCTCGGCGACAGCGTCGCCTATGTCTTCTACGACAACCCTGACCAGATGAAGCTCGACCTCCTGGCCGGCCGCATCAACGCGGTGTTCGACTCGAAGATCAACTGGACGCTCGAGCTGATCTCCAAGCCGGAAGGCAAGGACTGGAAGCTCGACGGCGGCGACCACTGGACCGGCGATCCGAGCGTGCCGGAGGCCGAGCGCGGCTACAGCTGGGTGGTCAAGAAGGGTGACGAGGCGCTGCTGAAGCGCATGGACGCGGCCCTGACCGAGATGATCAAGGACTGCACCTACACCACCATCCGCAAGAAGTACCTCGACATCACCACGCTGCCCGCCGAGGCGCATTGCGTGAAGTGAGGTTTCCGCACGACGGCGCTCCGGCGCCGTCGTTTGCGGGCGGCGCGGGCACGGGTCGGGTCCGCTCGCCTTCCGGCGCGACCTCCATCCGGGGAGAGACCGATGGCGCTCAGTTCGGAACAATTCGCCGGATACATGCGCCAGATGGCCGGCGGCGCGCTGATCACGATCGAGCTGTTCGCGGCGAGCTTCGCGCTGGCTTTGCTCTTCGGCACCCTGATCGGCATCGTGACGCAGACGCGCAACCCCGTCGTGCGCGCGCTCTGGAAGACCTACGCCTCGATTTTCACCGGTGTGCCGTCGCTCCTGGTGATCTTCCTCGTCTACTACGGCGGCAGCGCGATGATGACCGCGCTGTTCGGCCGGGCAAAGCCATTCGAGGTGACGCCGTTCGGCGCCGGGCTCGTGTCGCTCACCATCGTCTATGCGGCCTATGTCGCGGATCTCGTGCATGGCGCGGTCCAGAACCTGCCGCGCGGCCAGTTCGAGGCCGCCGCCGCGCTGGCGATCCGGCCGCGCCACGCCTGGATCTATGTGATCCTGCCGCAGCTCGCGCGTCTGGCGCTGCCGGGGCTCATCAACGTCTGGCTGGTCATGCTGAAGGACACGCCGCTCGTGTCGCTCGCCGGGCTCAACGACATCGTCGCGCATTCGAAGCTCGCCGCCGGCGCCACCAAGGAGCCGTTCGTGTTCTTCGTGATCGCATCCCTGTTCTTCATCGCCTTCAGCTGGGTCTCGCTCGCGGCGACCCGCCGGCTCGAGATGCGGCTCGCAAGCGGCATGGCGGAGGTGAAGTCATGAGCGCCCTGCCGATCGACCTCGCGCTCGCCTGGCGCAGCCTGCCGGCCATGTTCGGGGGGCTCGCGACGACGATCGCCCTCGTGCTGATCGTGCTGGTGACCGGGCTCCTGCTCGCGATCCCGGTCAGCGTGGCGCGGATGTCGCGCAACCCGATCGCGAACATCCCGGCGGCGGCGTTCGTGGTGTTCTTCCGCGGCGCGCCGCTCCTGATCCTGCTCTATTTCGTCTACTACGGCTTCGGACAAGTCGAGGCGATCCGCAACGGGCCGCTCTGGCTCGTGTTCGGCAACGCCTTCGCCTGCGCGGTGATCGGGCTCACCTTCAACCATGCCGCCTTCATGGTCGAGGTGATCCGCGGCAGCCTGCAGGCAGTGCCGGCGGGTCTGGTCGAGGCGGCCTCGGCGCTCGGGCTGACCCCGCGCGAGACGCTGGTCCATATCAGCGGGCCGCTGGCGATCCGCTACGGGCTCAAGGCCTACCTCAACGAAATCATCATGTTCATCAAGGGCACGGCGGTGGTCGGCGTCATCACGGTGACCGACCTCACCGCCGTCGCCAACGGGTTGTTCGAGGAGACCTACGACCCGTTCACGCCGATGCTGACGGCGGCCTTCTTCTACTGGGCGCTGGTCAACGTGATCCGCATCGCATTCGAACGGGTCGACCGGCGCCTGGCGCGCCATCTGGTCCGCACCGGGCCGGTGGCCGAGCCCACCAGCGTGGCACCGGCCGGCCGTACGGTCCACTCCAGCCCCGCACCCGCGCCGACGATCAGCACCACCGCGCCCGCCGCCCAGCTACAGAAGGAACAGGTGCCGTGACCGTTCAGACCCTGCCGATCGCCCCTCCGCGCAGCGAAGCCCGGCCGATCGCGGTCGAGATGACCGCGGTCGACAAGTGGTACGGCTCGTTCAAGGCGCTGAACCAGATCGACCTCACCGTCGCGCGCGGCGAGAAGATCGTGGTCTGCGGCCCCTCGGGTTCGGGCAAGTCGACGCTGATCCGCTGCATCAACCGGCTGGAACCGCACGATGCCGGGCGCATCGTCGTCAACGGCATCGAGGTGAACGGCTCGGCGATCAGTACCCAGGACGTTCGCCTGTCGGTCGGCTTCGTGTTCCAGCAGTTCAACCTGTTCCCGCACCTGACGGTGCTCGAGAACTGCATGCTGGCGCCGCGGCTGACGCGCAAGATGTCGATCGGCGCGGCCGAGGCGGTGGCGCGGCGCTATCTCGACCGCGTCCATGTCGGCGCGCAGGCGGCCAAGTATCCGAGCCAGCTCTCCGGCGGCCAGCAGCAGCGGGTCGCGATCGCGCGCGCGCTCTGCATGGAGCCGCCGATCCTCCTGTTCGACGAACCGACGTCGGCGCTCGACCCGGAGATGATCAAGGAAGTGCTGCAGGTGATGGAGGATCTCGCCGGCGACGGCACCACGATGATCTGCGTGACCCACGAAATGGGTTTTGCGCGTCGCGTCGCCAATCGCTGCGTGTTCATGGATCGCGGCGAGCTGGTGGAAGAAGCCACGGCGGAGGCCTTCTTCGAGGCGCCGAAGAGCGAGCGGCTGAGGACGTTCCTCGACCAGATCCTGCATTGACGCAGCAAAGGCGGCGCCGCGCTGCGACGCCGCCTCCCACGTTAGGCCAGAAACGAATCCGGTCCGCTCACCCGGCCGGAAAATCCGTCCTGACCTTGCCGCGAAAGAACACCATCGGATCGCCCGTGCCGGCCGCCTTGGCGCCGACCACTGTGCCGATCACGATCGAGATGTCGCCATACGGCACAATCTGAGCGACCTTGCAGTCGAAGGTGCCGAGCGCGGCGGCGAAGACCGGCGCGCCGGTCGCGAGCGTCTCCCACTCGCCGGCGACGAAGCGATCCGCGCCCGACAGGCCGGTCTTTCCCGAGAACGCGTCGGCAACGTGGGTCGCAGTCGCGGGAAGGAAATTGACCGCGAAGGCGCCGCTTTCGACCACGGCGGCGAGCGCGCTGGTCTTCTTGTCGATCGACACGAGCATGGTCGGCGGATCGGCGGCGACATGCGCGGCCGACAGGCCGAGGAACCCGGCCGGACCGTCCGATCCGGCCGCCGTCACGACGGTCATGCCGGTGGCGCGTTCGCCCAGCGTCTTCCAGAAGGTCTTGGCGTCGATCGCCGGAGGGGTCGCCTCGGTCATGGGAACCTCTTGTCGAAATACGGAGAAGGGACGCCGTCAGAGCGAGCGGAACTTGCGTCCGACATAGACGAGGCTCGAGTCTTCCTCGCCCTCGTGCACCGCGACGACCTCGCAGATCAGCACGTCGTGGCTGCCGACCGCGACGACCTGGGTCAGCCGGCATTCGAAGGCGACCGCCGCATCGGCGAGGCGCGGCACGCGCGTCTCGCCCTCGATCCAGACCGCACCCTCGAAGCGCGCCGCCATGTCCTTGACGCCGCCGGAGAACCGCATCGCCAGATCCTCGTGGACCGCCGCGGTCGTGTTCACGCACAGGAGGCCAGAATTGACGATCGGCAGATAGGACTGCGTGCCGCGATTGATGCAGACGAGCAGGGTCGCCGGACTGTCGGTCACGCTGGTGACCGCCGAGGCGGTGAAGCCGCACCAGCCTTCCGGACCGCGGCTCGTGATGATGTTCACCGCGGCGGCGAGCCGCGCCATGCCGTTCCGAAATGCCTGTTTGTCGACGGTCGGAAACGGCAGGCTGCCGGGGGTGCTGTCCAGTCGGGTCGCAAGGGTCATGGCAACGTCTCCTTCGACTTCGGATGCGGCGCTCGAGCAGCGCGGCGTTGGACCACGGCCCGCGGTCCGTTCGGGCTTCAATCCGGGCTCAGAACTCGCGCAAGGTCTCGCGCAGGCTCGACTTGGTGTATTCGGTGCGCACAACACCGAGCCGCTGCAGCTCGGGGACCAGCCCCTCGCAGATGTCGTTGATGTACTGCCGGCTGATCAGCGTCGTGTTCGGCCGCGTGATCAGGAAGCCGTCGCCGCCGACGGCCTCGGCGATCTCCGCCATGCGCTTCGCCACCTGCTTCGGCGTACCGACCAGGCCGTCGAGGCCGCGCGAGACCTGATCGAGGCAGAGCTGGCGCAGCGTCTTGCCCGAGCCCCATTGCGCAAAGGCATCGAGCGAGCCCTGCTCGCCGTTGGTGGTCAGTTTCGGCAGTTCCTCGTCGAGCGCGAACTGCGAGAAGTCGATGTCGGTGATCGAGGAGATCATCGCCAGCACCTTCTCGAAATAGCCCGGCGCCTCGGCGATCGCGTTGAAGCGTTCCCAGGCCTCCTTCTCGGTGGCGCCGATGATCGGCGCGGCCAGGAACAGCACCTTGACGTCATCAGGATTGCGGCCGGCCTCGATCGCCTTGGCGCGCACGTCGTCGCGATAGGCCTTGTTGCCAGCGATGCCCGACGAGGGCGCGATGATCGAATCCGCCGTCTCGGCCGCGAACTTGCGGCCGCGCGGGGAGCCGCCGGCCTGCACGAAGGTCGGCTCGATCTGCGGCCCCGGCGCCACGTTGAGCGGACCGCGGCACTTGAAGAACCGGCCTTCGAAATTGATCGGCGCGACCTTGCGATAGTCGGCGTAGGTGCCGGTCTCATGATCGCGGATCACCGTGTCTGGCGCCCAGGAGTGCCAGAGCGCCTTGCACAGCGCGACATATTCGTCGGCCATGTCGTAGCGCAGGTGGCGGGGCGGCAGGGCGTCCATGCCGAAGTTCTTCGCCGCGAGATCCTCGCCGGACGTGACGATGTTCCAGCCGAACCGGCCCTTGCAGATATGGTCCAGCGTCGTGCAGAGCCGGGCCAGCATGAAGGGCGGATAGGCCATGGTGGAGAGCGTGGCGACCACGCCGAGACGGGTGGTCGAGGCGCCGAGCAGGGCGGCGAGCGGCGCCGGATCGTGCTTCGGCGCCATAATGACGTGCTTCAGATAGGCCTCCGGCGTATGCCCGTAGGCATCGGGGACCATCAGCGTATCCTCGATCATGATGTAGTCGAAGCAGGCCCGCTCCATGGCGCGCGCCATGTCGATGTAGAAGCCGCCGTCGAAGGGCAGGCCGCCGGCCGCGATCGGCCCGTTCCACTCGTCGGGAGTGAAGTTCATGAACCAACCGAGATGGAAGCGTTTGGCGGTCATGGCGGCTCCTCGTCGACGGTGGGGGCGGTGCGGTCCGGACCGGCCTTCCACAGACCGGTCCGACAACTCCGAGCCTAGGATCGGTCCGGCCGCGGCAACTATCTGAAAACAAAGAAGCGCCGATCGGTGCCAGCCGTGCCGCCACATTGGGCAGCCGCGCGGTTCGGGCCGTCTTTATGGGCAACGATCGACGGAACGCGCCGGGACGGCCCGCGGCCGATTGCGATCCAGCCGAGACCGGGCGCGCGCTTCTGACGCAGTGCAGCGCGAATTTGGGTGCATCGCGGTAGCAGCGGCTCGCCCGAATCGCGCGGCGGCTGCGACGGGCCTCGTCGATCCTGCCTTCGGCCCATTGTCGGCCGATCTGGCATGCCGCTTGCGTAGTTTTGCTTAGATCACGGACACTTCGTGATGGGTTGCCACGGTCCGCGGACGGGCGGTGCGTGGACGAGGCCCGGCAGGCGTTACCGATCGCGGTTCCCGCGCCGGGCGCGCAGGCGGGCATCGGGACACCGGAGGTGAGCGGGGTTCATCCATGACCGGTCTCGGACAGCTCCACGATATCGACCTGAAGCTGCTGCGCTGCTTCTGCACCATCGTCGAAGAAGGCAGCTTCGCCGCCGCGCAGTCGACGCTGAACCTGTCGCAGTCGATGCTCAGCGAATACATGAAAACGCTGGAAATCCGGCTCGGCACGCGACTGTGCCAGCGCGGTCCGAAGGGGTTCAAGCTCTACCACGAGGGCGAACTGGTCTATCACGCGGCGAAGGAGCTGTTCTCCTCGGTGGAGGGCTTTCGCCAGAAGGTGACCGCCGTCAACGACGGTTCCGGATACGAGATCTCGCTCGCGATCCAGGACGGCATCATCGAGAGCCCGCGGTCGCGGATCGCCGAGGCGATCGAACGCTTCAGCGAGTATTATCCGAAGGTCACGTTCCATGTGGAACTGATGCTCGGCTTTCGCCTGATGGCGGCGGTCGCCGACGGCACGGTCAATGTCGGGATCGGCCTGCTCTATGACCGATTTCCGCATCTCTCGACCGAGCCGCTCTACGAGGAGACCGTGTATCTCTGCTGCGGCGTCGGGCATCCGCTGTTCGACGCGGCCGAGGACACGCTCGACCGCGAGACGATCGAGGCGGCTGCCTACTGCCATCGCGGCCATCTCGAATTCCTGCATCCACCCGGCGACGGCCATTTCGAACATCGCGGCGATACGGCACACGGCTCCTACGCGCATCTGGCGCTGATCCTGTCCGGGCGCAACATCGGCTACCTGCCGGACCACATGGCGCTCGCCTTCGAGAAGGCCGGCCGGCTCCGCATTCTGCGCGCCGACCTCACCCAGCTGGTCAATCCGGTGGTCGCCGTGACCGGCTCCGCCGCCGTCGACTTCAAGCTCGCGCGCCGCTTCGTCGACTGCCTGATCGACGTGCACATGGAACGGGCCGAGCCGCGCGCGGCGCGGGCCGTCGCCGCGTTGACGCGGGAGTTCGGCCCTCGCGACGGCACCGTCGCGCCCCTGACGGTCGGGCAGGGCGCCTGAGCCCGGAGCGCCCGGCCGCTCCAGCCTATTTGTAAACGCAAGCCTTTTCCGATCGGAGTGAATCACTCCGATCGGGCCTTGCTCTAGTCGGGCTGATCGAGCCCGAGGTAATGCGCCAGATAGTCGTGCAGGGCGTGGGCCGCGTGCGAGGTCGGGCCCTGCGACTTGTAGAGCAGCAAGTCGACCTTCGGCAGCGCCGGAAATCCCTGGTCCGGCATCAGTTCCTTCATGCCCGGCGTCAGCGCGCTGCGGCCGAGAACCGTCAGCGCCATGCCGGAGAAGGCGGCGGCCTGCAGACCGCCGACACTCTCGCTCTCGCAGGCGATGCGCCAGCGCCGGCCGGCCCGCTCCAGACACTCGATCGCATGATCGCGATAGATGTTGCCGGGCGGCAGCAGCGCCAGCGGCACCGGGTCTTCCAGATGGGCCTCGGAATTCTGGCCGGTCATCCAGATCAGCTGTTCCCGGCGCACCACCTGGCCGCCGGTGAAGTCGTTCATGCGCGTGACCAGCGCGATGTCGATCTTGCGGTTCTGCACCATCTCGACCAGCGGCGTCGACAGGGCGCAGCGGAGCTCGACCTTGATGTGCGGGAAGGCCTTGCGAAAGATCGCCAGGATCTCCGGCAGCACGAAGGCGGCATAGAGATCGGGCGTTCCGAGCACCACGTCGCCCTGGATGTCGGGCGACAGCATGCGCGCGAGCAACTCGTCGTGCAGGCGCAGGATCGAGCGCGCATAGGTGACGACCGTCTCGCCGTTCGGCGTCAGCGCCATGCGCCGACCCTCGTGCGTGAACAGCGCCTTGCCGAT
The DNA here is from genome assembly GCA_040269895.1 of Ancalomicrobiaceae bacterium S20. Taxonomy (NCBI): domain Bacteria; kingdom Pseudomonadati; phylum Pseudomonadota; class Alphaproteobacteria; order Hyphomicrobiales; family Ancalomicrobiaceae; genus Methyloraptor; species Methyloraptor flagellatus. The sequence goes on from CP158568.1 coordinate 4,071,805, forward strand.
CACATCCTCGAGCCGCTGCAGTTGCAGCGTGATCGCCGGCTGCGTCCGTCCGAGCCGGCGCGCGGCCTCGGTGATGCTGCCGGCCTCGATCACGGCGAGCAGCGAGCGCAGGACGCGGATATCGAGGCTGATCAGGTTCATGGAGGGGAGGGTCCGCCGCTCGAGCCGATTTTTGTCAGCTCGAAGCAAGTTCCGTGCAGCACGCCGGCAAGGGGTCGGCAGGCCGCTCGGCGGCGGTCACGCCGCCACTTCGCACGGCAACTGCACAAGGAACGACAACCGATCTGCCTCGATGTTCAGCACATTATTCGGCCTTATGGATCGAATTTGTACTTCTCATTTTTCAAAAGAAAATTTTGCACATAGCGTTTTTTCCTAGGTGATCTCCCTGCCATGGCTCCCGAAAAGGCGGATCTCCCTCCAATTCAACTGGACTTCGAGGAGAAATGCTATGTCGACTACGGACAAGACGCCGCCTCAACGTGCCGTTGCAAAGACCAAAGCCGGTCTCGACCGCCGTACTCTTCTGAAGGGCGCGGCCGCTGTTGCCGGCGCCGCGGCCGGCTCGGATGCGATCCGCGGCTTCCCGACCGTCTGGGCGCAGGAAATCAAGGACATCGAACTGCGCCACGTCGGCGTCAGCTACTCGGTCGTCCAGGCGATCGGCGACCAGGCCGCGAAGGATCTCGGCTTCAAGGTCACGATGCAGAACCTCGACACCTCGGCCGCGATCAACCGTTTCATCACCCAGCCGAACACCGTCGACATCGCCGATGTCGAGGGCTGGCAGGCCAAGCTCGCGATCAAGCGCGGCGTGCTGCAGGGCATCGAGCGCAAGAGGATCAAGGAATTCGACAACTTCCTGCCGATCTTCACCAAGGGCGAACTGAACGGTCACAAGATCCCGCGCCAGGGCATCTCGCCCTATGAAGCGCTCTACATCGCCAAGAAGGACGCGACCGAGCTGCATGACGGTGTCGCCGACTGGCTGACCAACATTCCGCAGGTCTACAACGCCGACTCGATCGGCTATCGCCCCGATCTGGTCGGCCACGAAGTGACCGAGTGGAAGGAGCTGATCGATCCGAAGTTCAAGGGCAAGGCCGCGATCCTCGACGTGCCCGCGATCGGGATCATGGACGCCGCGCTCTGCCTGGAGAGCGCCGGGCTGATCAAGTACGGCAACAAGGGCAACATGACCAAGGCCGAGATCGACTTCACGATCAACAAGCTGATCGAACTGAAGAAGTCGGGCCACTTCCGCGCCACCTGGACAACCTTCGACCAGTCGGTGAACCTGATGGCCGCCGGCGAGGTGGTGATCCAGTCGATGTGGTCGCCGGCGGTCGCGGCGGTGCGCGTCAAGCAGATCCCCTGCGTCTACGCGCCGGTCAACATCAAGAACGGCAAGGAAGGCTATCGCGGCTGGTGCAACGGCATGGGCCTGATGAAGCACCTCACCGGCAAGAAGCTCGAAGCCGCCTACGAGTACCTGAACTGGTATCTCTCCGGCTGGCAGGGCGCGTTCGTCAGCCGCTACGGCTATTACAGCCCGGTACCGTCCACCGCCAAGAAGTTCATGTCCGCGGCCGAGTGGGAATACTGGTACGAGGGCAAGCCGTCGCCCGAAGTGGTCAAGGATCCCTACGGCGTCCCGATGGAACCCGTCGGCACCAAGCGCGACGGCGGCTCCTTCATCGACCGCGTCACCAACATCTCGTGCTGGAACACGCTGATGGACGAGGCGGCCTACATGAACCAGCGCTGGAACGACTTCAAGGTCGCCTGACCGGCATTCCGGATAGCTTTCAGCTCTGACAAGTCCCGGCCGTGAACCCTGTGCGGCCGGCCTCCTCCCGCCGGGCCTCCGGCGGGACCAGACCTCCCGGACGCCGCGCCTCCTCTCCCCCCAGGCGGCGTCCGGGATTTTCGCCGGTCTTCCGCGCCCTCCCGGCGCGCCGATCCCACTCCTCCCGGCCTCCGGAGACCCCGACGATGACCCGTCCGACGCGCGCCCAGAGACCCGCCAAGACGCCCGAGACGAGCGGCCGGCGCCGCGACTGGCTCGGCTGGCTCTATATCGCGCCGCTGGTGCTGGTGCTGGTGCCGTTCTTCCTGGCGCCGCTCCTCGCCGTCGTGGCGGCGAGCGTGTTCGAGAGCGACGGTTTCGGCGGCATGACGCCGGCGCTGGATCTCTCGAACTACTGGCAGGTCCTGACCTCGGACCTGACCTTCAATCTCTACTGGTCGACGGCCAAGTTCACCTTCCTGACCTGGCTGTTCAGCCTGATCATCGGCTTCTTCGTCGCCTATTTCCTGGTGTTCCACGTCCGCAATCCACTGCTCGGGCTCGGGCTGTTCCTGCTCTGCACGGTGCCGTTCTGGACGTCGAACATCATCCGCATGATCTCGTGGATCCCGCTGCTCGGAAAGCAGGGCCTGATCAACGAGGCATTGCTCAAGATCGGGCTCATTCACGAGCCGCTCGAGTTCCTGCTGTTCTCGAGCTTCGCGGTCGTGGTCGCCTATGTGCACCAGCTCACGATCTTCATGATCGTGCCGATCTTCAACGCCATGGGCCGCATCGACAAGCGCGTCGTCGAGGCCGCGATCGACGCCGGCGCCAGCCGCTTCGACATCATGCGGCTGATCATCGTGCCCTTGTCGAAGAGCGGCATCGCGCTCGGCTCGATCTTCGTCGTCTCGATCGTGATGGGCGACTTCTTCGTCGTGAAGGTCATGTCCGGCGGCGGCTCGGCCTCGGTGGTCGGCGCCTTCTACGAGGACGTCGGCGTCTTGCAATACCCGAAGGCCGCCGCGAGCGCGGTGATCCTGACCGCGGTCCTGATGGCGGCGGTCGGCCTGATCCTGCGCACCGTCGACATCCGCCGGGAGATCACCCGATGAGCGCCGAGCCGATCGCCGACCGCCCCGCCGCTTTCACCATGGAGCCCGCGATGCCGCGCAAGACCCGCAGCCGCACGAGCCGCGCCGTGGCCCCCTCCAAGGGCGGCCGGCCCTGGACCTTCTATGTGCTCGCGACGCTGTTCGCGCTCTATGTCGCCGCGCTCTATGGACCGATGCTCTGCATCTACATCCTGTCGTTCCAGGACGTGCGCGGCGGATTGGTGTTCCCGGTCAAGGGCTTCTCGCTGCACTGGTTCGTCGAGCTGGTCACCCAGGCGCGCACCGGCGACGTCAAGGGCGCGTTCGATCGCTCGATCAGGCTCGCCGCCGTGGTCACGGTGCTGACGGTGGTGGTCTCGTTCCTCGCGGGACTGGCGTTCCGGCGCCGGTTCCCGGGCGACCGCATCGTGTTCACGCTGATGATCGGCAGCCTGGTCGCGCCCGGCCTCGTGCTCGGCATCGGCGTCGGGCTCCTGTTCAACGCCGCCGGGCTGGAGACGAACTGGTACACGTCCGCGCTCGGCGCGCAGCTCTCCTGGACGCTGCCGTTCGGGGTGCTGGTCATGTTCGCGGTCATGTCGCGGTTCGAGAAGGTCTGGGAGGAGGCCGCGCGCGACCTCGGCGCGACGCGCTGGCAGACGATCCGGCTCGTGATGATCCCGGTGCTGGCGCCCGGTCTGGTCGCGGTCGGCCTGTTCGGCTTCACGCTCTCCTACGACGAGTTCGCCCGCACGCTGCAGACGGCCGGCGCGCTCAACACGCTGCCGCTCGAGATCTGGAGCATGACGCTCAACATCACCTCGCCATCGCTCTACGCGCTCGGCACCGTCACGACCATTGTCTCCTTCGTCATCATCGTCGCGAGCCTCGGCACCATCGCCTGGATGCAGAAGCGCCGCGCCCGTCGTCAGTCCGGTTCCTGAGGAGAACACCAGCCATGGCCAAGGGTCGGGGCGAGATCGAACTCGCCGGTATCGTGAAGAGCTATGACGGCGTCACCCGCGCCGTCGACGGCATCAACCTGAAGATCCCGGACGGCGCCTATTGCTGCTTCCTCGGGCCCTCGGGCTGCGGCAAGACCACGATCCTGCGCATGATCGCCGGTCATGAGGATCCGACCGACGGCGAGATCCTGATCGGCGGCGAGGATGTCGTCGGGCTGGCGCCGGTCGAGCGCCGCACCGCGATGATGTTCCAGTCCTATGCGCTGTTTCCGCACCTGACCGTGCGCGACAACATCGCTTTCGCGCTCCGCGTCCGCGGCATGGCGAAGGCCGAACGGCTCAAGGCCGCCGATGCGATGATCGAGAAGGTCAAGCTCGGCGAACTGGCCGACCGGTTGCCGAACCAGCTCTCCGGCGGCCAGCAGCAGCGCGTGGCGCTCGCCCGCGCCGCGATCACCGAGCCGCGCGTGCTGCTGCTCGACGAGCCGCTCTCCGCGCTGGACGAACAGCTGCGCGTCCAGATGCGCGCCGAGCTGCGCCGCATGCAGCAGGATCTCGGCATCACCTTCGTGCACGTGACGCACACCCAGCAGGAGGCGATCGCGCTCGCCGACATGGTCGTGGTGATGGAGAAGGGGCACATCCGCCAGGCCGGCCCGGCCCGCGACGTCTACGCCTTCCCGAAGGATCGCTACGTCGCCGAATTCCTCGGCGGCCAGAACGTGTTCACGGCCAAGGTCGAGGCGACCGGCGCCGGCGAGGGTTTCGTCACGGTCCGGCCGCCGGACCTGCAGCCGATCCGGGTGCCGGTCGCGCCCGGTCGGGCACCGGACGCCGGCAGCCTCGCCGACATCGCGGTACGCCGCGACGACGTCGCGCTGCTGAAGCCGTCCGAAAGCGTCGATCCGGCGCTCTCGACTCTGCCCGGCCGGGTCCGCGCGCTCGAGTACCAGGGCTCGTTCGTCAAGGTGATGCTCGATCCTGTCGGGCGCGACGAATTCATCGCCTACGTGCCGGAACGCACCTTCTTCGCGACCCCGTTCCAGGTCGGCGACCTCGCGGTCGCCGCCTGGCAGGCCGGTCACGCCCGACTGCTCGCCTGATCCCATCCGAGGAGAGAGACATGAAGATCGAAGTCACGCTCAACGGAGCGACCGTGGTCGACGAGGTCGAGCCGACGCTGCTCGCGGTCGACTGGATCCGCGAGAACCGGCGGCTGACCGGCACGCATGTCGGCTGCGACACCTCTCAGTGCGGCGCCTGCACCATCCTGCTCGACGGCGCCTCGGTGAAGAGTTGCACGCTGCTTGCTTTGTCGCTCGACGGCCGCTCGGTCACCACGATCGAGGGGCTCACGGTCGGCCGCAACGATCTGCATCCGATGCAGGCGGCCTTCCACGAGCACCACGGCCTCCAGTGCGGCTTCTGCACGCCGGGGATGATCATGCGCGCCGTCGATATCGCCAGCCAGGGCGGGCCGCTCGACGAGACGACGGTGCGCCACGCGCTCGAGGGCAACATCTGCCGCTGCACCGGATACCAGAACATCGTCGCCTCGGTGATCGCCGGGGCCAAGACCATGAACGCCGCGACCGTGGGAGAGTGACATGGGTGAAGTGATCGGGATCGGCGCCGCGCCGAAGCGCAAGGAAGACCAGCGCTTCATCACCGGCCGCGGCAATTACGTCGCCGACATCAAGCGCGCGGACATGAGCTACGGCGTCTTCGTGCGCTCGCCGCATGCGCACGCCACGATCGATGCGATCGACAAGGCGCCGGCACTCGCCGTGCCGGGCGTCGTCGGCGTGTTCACCGGGGCGGAATTCGCGGCCGACGGCTGCGGCACGCTGCCGTGCGGCTGGGCGATCACCTTCAAGGACGGCTCGCCGATGAAGGAGCCGCCGTTCCCGGCGCTCGCGACCGGCAAGGTCCGCTTCGTCGGGGACGCGGTCGCCTTCGTCGTCGGCGAGACGCTGGAGGCGGCCACGGCCGGCGCCGAGGCGCTGGTGGTCGACTACGGCCTGTTGCCCGTGGTCGCGACGCTGCTGCAGGCGGCCGCGCCCGAGGCGCCGCTGCTCTACGACGACGTGCCGGGCAATCTCTGCGCCGACTGGGCGCTCGGCGACGAGGCCGCGACCGAGGCCGCCTTCGCCCGCGCCGCGCATGTGAGCCACGTCAGCCTGGTCAACAACCGCCTCGTCGGCAACCCGATGGAGCCGCGCGCCGCGGTCGGCGAGTACAATCCGGGCACGGGCCAGTACACGCTGTGGAGCACGAGCCAGTTCCCGCATGTGGTCCGGCTCCTGATGGGCATGGTGCTCGGCATCCCGCAGCACAAGCTCCGGGTCGTGGCGCCGGACGTCGGCGGCGGCTTCGGCGTCAAGCAGTTCCATTACGGCGAAGAGGCCGTGACCACCTGGGCGGCGGGCAAGCTGCGCCGGCCGGTGAAGTGGGTCAGCACGCGTTCGGAGGGCTTCCTCGCCGACCGGCATGGCCGCGACCACGTCACCGAGGCGGAACTGGCGCTGGACGAGAACGGCAAGTTCCTCGCCATGCGCGTCCACACCTACGCGAACATGGGCGGCTACCTGTCGACCTTCGGGCCGAACATCCCGACCAACCTCTACGGGCCGCTGCTCTCGGGCGTCTATGTGATCCCGTCGATCTATTGTTCGGTGAAATGCATGTTCACCAACACCGCACCGGTCGACGCCTATCGCGGCGCCGGGCGACCGGAGGCGACCTTCGTGGTCGAGCGGCTGGTCGACATGGCCGCGCATGATCTCGGCCTCGACCGGCTCGAGATCCGCCGGCGCAACATGATCCCGAAGTCGGCCTATCCGTACCAGACGCCGGTGCTGGTCGAATACGACAGCGGCGACCCGCTCGGCTGCCTCGAGCAGGCGACGATCAAGGGCGACGTCGCCGGCTTCGCGGCGCGCAAGGCGGAGTCGGCGCGGGCCGGCAAGTTCCGCGGCTTCGGCGTCTCGACCTATGTGGAGGCCTGCGGCCTGGCGCCGTCGCGTTTCGCCGGCCGGCTCGGCGCCCGTGGCGGGCTCTACGAGAGCGCGACAGTGCGCGTGCATCCGACCGGACAGGTCACCGTGCTGATCGGCACGCACAACCACGGCCAGGGCCACGAAACGACCTTTGCGCAGATCGTCTCGGAACGGCTCGGCGTACCGTTCGAGAACGTCGACATCGTGTTCGGCGACACCGATCGCGTCCAGTTCGGCATGGGCACCTACGGCTCGCGGTCGCTGGTGGTCGGCGGCTCGGCGCTGAACAAGGCGGCCGACAAGGTGATCCTGAAGGGCAAGAAGATCGCCGCGCACCTGCTCGAGGCGGCCGAACAGGACATCACCTTCGAAGCCGGCGTGTTCGCGGTCGCCGGCACCGACCGCAAGAAGACGATCGAGGACATCGCGCTCGCGGCCTATGTGCCGCACGACTATCCGCTCGAGATCCTCGAGCCGGGGCTCGAGGAACAGGCCTATTACGACCCGGTCAACTTCACCTATCCGGGCGGCGCGCATCTGGTAGAGGTCGAGGTCGATCCGGAAACGGGCGTGGTCGAGATCGTCAAATACACCGCCTGCGACGACGTCGGCACGGTGATCAATCCGATGATCGTCGAGGGCCAGCTGCACGGCGGCATCGTGCAGGGCATCGGACAGGCGCTCTACGAGAACTGCGTCTACGACGAGACCTCGGGCCAGCTCCTGTCCGGCTCCTTCATGGACTACTGCATGCCGCGCGCCGACGGCGTGCCGAAAATGGACGTCTCGACCTATTCGACGCCGTGCGCGCATACGCCGATGGGCGTCAAGGGCTGCGGCGAGGTCGGCACCATCGGCTCGCCCGCCGCCGTGATCAGCGCCGTCGTCGACGCGCTGGCGCACCTCGGTATCACCCATGTCGACATGCCGGCATCGCCGAACCGCATCTGGCGGATCATCCAGAACGCCTCCATCCCGCGCGCGGCCGAATGAGGATCGACCCATGAAACCGTTCCAGTATTTCCGGCCGGCCTCCGCCCCCGAAGCGACCGGCCTCGCCTCCGAGGACGTGCGCTATCTGGCCGGCGGCATGACGCTGCTGCCGACCATGAAGCAGAACCTCGCCGCGCCGACCGGCCTCGTCGATCTCGCCGCCGCAGGCCTCTCGGGCGTCCGCGCGATCGACGGCGGCCTCGAGATCGGCGCGATGACGACGCACGCGACGGTCGCCACGTCTGCTCTGGTCCGCGAGGTGCTGCCGGCGCTCGCCAAGCTCGCCGGCGGCATCGGCGATCCGGCCGTGCGCAATCGCGGCACGATCGGCGGCTCGGTCGCCAACGACGACCCGTCTGCCGACTACCCGGCCGGCGTGCTCGGCCTCGGTGCGACAATCGTCACCGACCGCCGGACCATCGCAGCCGACGACTTCTTCCTCGGCATGTTCACCACCGCGCTGGAGCCGGGCGAACTGATCACGGCATTCCGCTTTCCGCTGCCGGTCGCGGCGGCCTACGCCAAGTTCCGCTCGCCGGCCTCGCGCTATGCGCTGGCAGGCGTGTTCGTGGCGAAGTTCGCCGATGGCGTCCGCGTCGCGGTGACCGGGGCGGCGCCCTCGGTCTTCCGCGTTCCGGCGATGGAGGCGGCGCTGGCGGCGGATTTCTCGCCCGAGGCGATCGCGGCGATCGCGATCGATCCGGCCGAGATGCTGTCGGACATGCACGCCGAGGCGGCCTATCGGGCGCATCTCGTCGGCGTCATGGCGCGCAGGGCCGTGGCCGAAGCCACGGCCTGAGCGCCGAGCCGGGGCCCGGGGAGCGACCAAGAACCTCGAACGAGGACGAATTTCATGAGCATCGACCTACCCACGGCCGGCCTCGTCGCCGCGCCGAACGACCTCGCACGCCTGTCGGTCGCCGCCATGATCGACGGTTACGCCTCCGGCACGATCACGCCGAGCGAGGTCACGGAAGCCGTCATCGCGGCGATCGATCGTGCCGACGCCAAGCTCAAGATCGTGGTGACGCCGCTCTACGATCAGGCGCGCGCCGCCGCCGCGCAGGCCACCGCCGACTGGAAGGCGGGTCGGCCGGCGGGGCCGCTCGCCGGTGTGCCGATCAGCGTGAAGGATCTCATCTACGTCGGCGGCGTCGCGGCCAAGGCGGGCGCACCCGGTCTCGACGGCTTCGTCGCGCCGACCGACGCGGCCGTGGTCGAGCGGATCCGCGCGGCCGGCGCGATCGTCACCTGCAAGACCACGACCTGCGAGTCCGGCTACAAGCTGACCGCCGACAGCCCGGTCTCGGGCATCACGCGCAATCCCTGGAACCCGTCGCGGACCTCCGGCGGCTCGAGCGGCGGGGCGGCGGCGGGCGTCGCCGCCGGTTGCGGGCCGCTCGCGCTCGGCACCGACGGCGTCGGCTCGATCCGGGTACCCTCGGCGTTCTGCGGTGTGGTCGGCATCAAACCGACCTTCGGGCTGGTTCCGCGTTCGCCCGGCTTCTCGCCGCCGTCCTGGGCCTCACTCGCCCATACCGGCCCGATCGCGCGCAGCGTCGCCGACGCCGCGGCGCTGCTGTCGGTGATCGCCGGCCCCGACATCCGCGACCCGGCCTGCCTGCCGGCGACCGGCGGCAGCTATTCGGCCGGCATTCGATCGCTGAAGGGCTCACGATCGCCACCTCGGTCGACTTCGGCTACGCGCCGGTCGATCCGGACGTGCGGCAGGCCTTCACCGAGGCGGTCGACGTGCTCGGCCGGCTCGGCGCCAGCCTGCGCCAGGATGCGATCCGCCTGCCGGCCGACGTGCTGGAGACGACGCTGAGGCCGATCGCCTTCTCCGAGCAGGCCGCCGCGGTCGCCGCGCGCGATCCGGCCGACTTCGCACGGTCGGAGCCGGCCTATCTCGACGTGATCCAGGCAGGGCGCACGTTCAGCGCGGTCGATTACATCGAGGCGAGCTACCGCCGCGCGAGCTGCGCGGCCTGTTCGTCGAGCTGTTCAAGACGGCGCAGGTGCTGATCACGCCGACCGTGGCCGTGCCAGCCTTCGCGGCCGGCACGCTCGGCGTCGACACGATCGACGGCCGGGCGGTCGACCCGCATCTCGGCTGGTCGCCGTTCACCTGGCCGATCAACCTGACCGGGCTGCCGGCCGCGACGATCCCTTGCGGACTGTCGCGCGACGGCCTGCCGATCGGCCTGCAGATCATCGCGCCCTGGCTGGAGGAACAGCGCATCCTGACCGTCGCCGCCGCGCTCGAAGCCGCGCTGCCGCCGCTCGGGGGCTGACCGGCCAGCCTGGAACAAGGCAAAAGCACCAGCGATCTCAGGCGTCGGCTTCCGCAAACCGGTAACCGACGCCGGGCTCGGTGCGGATCACGGCCGGATTGCTCGGATCGGCTTCGATCTTGGTGCGGATCTGACCGATGAAGACGCGCAGATACTGCGTATCGTCGGTGTGGGCCGGGCCCCAGACGGCGGTCAGGATCTGGCGATGCGTGACCACGCGGCCGGCGTGGCGCGCGAGCACGGCGACGAGGTCGTATTCCTTCGGCGTCAGTTTCACCGGCTCGCCGGCGCGCGTGACGAGGCGCCGTTCGAGGTCGACGACCAGATCGCCGACCTCGACACGCGCCGGCTCGCGCTTTTCGACCGCGGCATGACGCGTGGCGGTCCTGAGCCGCGCCATCAGTTCGCCGATGCCGAAGGGCTTTTCGATGTAATCGTCGGCGCCGAGATCGAGCGCGGCGATCTTCTCGGCCTCGCGGTCGCGCGCCGACAGGACCACGATCGGCACCTTCGAGAAGGCGCGCACCGCCTCGATCACCTGCTTGCCGTCCATGTCGGGCAGGCCGAGATCGAGCACCACGACATCGGGCGCGCGGGCCGCGACCAGCCGCACCGCCTCGCGGCCGGTGTCGGCGGCGATCACCTCGTAGCCGGCGGTCGACAGCGCGACCTTCAGGAAACGGACGATCTCGGGTTCATCGTCGACCGCGAGAATGCGCAGGCCCGTTCCGTGCGATCCTGCCGTCGATCCGGTGATCTGGGCACCCGTCATGCGCGGGCTCCGGTTGCAACGCCGGTGTCGGCCGGGACCTCGGCGGCCGGCAAGCGGACCACGATGCGCGTGCCGCGGCGCCGGACGGCCGGGCTCTCGGCCTTGATCGTGCCGCCCATCGCCGCCACGAGGCCGCGGCAGATCGACAGGCCGAGGCCGGTGCCGGGCTTGCGGCCATCGGCGCGGCCGGCACGGAAGAACTTCTCGAAGATCCGGTCCAGATCCGCCGGCTTCACGCCCGGCCCCTCGTCGGTGACGCTGATCACGATCTCCGGCCCCTGCTGTCGCGCATGCACGGCGACGCCGCGCTCGCCGCCATACTTGTGCGCATTGTCGAGCAGATTGAACAGCACCTGTTCGAGCAGCTGCGCGTCGCCGCGCACGAAGGGCAGGTCCGGCGCCAGACTGACGGTGGTCGACTCGGCCGGATAGACCTTGTCGGCGCGACCGACCGCGGTCCTGATCGCATCGGCGACGTCGACCCAGTCGCGCTTGATCTTCACCGCGCCCGATTCGATGCGCGACATGTCGATCAGGTTGGCGACGAAGCGGTTGAGCCGCGCGGCCTCCTGCTCGATCGAACCGAGCAGCTCGCGCCGCGCCGCGGGCGTCATCGCCTCGCCGAGCTCGGACAGGGTCGTCACCGCGCCGGTGATGGTGGCGAGCGGCGTGCGCAGATCGTGGCTCAGCGAGGCGAGCAGCGCGTCGCGCACCGCCTCGTTCTCCTGCAGGGCGGCCGCCTTGACCGCCTCGCCGAACAGGAGCGAGCGATCGAGCGCGATCGCGGCCTGTTCGACGATCGCCGCCAGGCTGCGGTCGAGGTCGGCCGGCAGCGGCGCGGCCTGATCCGGCGGCTCGAAGCCGATCACGCCGACGACGCCGCGCGGCGTGACCAGCGGCCGGAACTGGAACCGCGCCTTCGGCAGGGTGCCGGTCCGCCAGCCGGCGACCTCGGCCTTCTCGAAGGCCCAGCGCGCGGCGCTGATCTCGGCCGTGTCGAGGCCCTCGTCCGGGGGCCAGGCGGCCTGAAGCTCGAGATCGCCGTCGCGGGGCAGGAGCAGCAGCGCGCGGCCGCCGAGCGCGCGATGGGCATGGGCGACGGTCGCCTCGGCAACGCCGTCGACATCGGCCGCGGCGGAGAGTTTCGAGGTGAAGCTCGACAGCGCCTGCGAGGCCTCGGCGCGCTGCCAGGCCTGCCGCGACTGCTCGCGCACCCGGCCGGCGAGCGAGCCGGTCATCACCGCGACGATCAGGAACACGACCAGCGCGAGCAGTTCATGCGGCTCGGCGATGGTGAAGGTGTAGAGCGGCGGGATGAAGAAGAAATTGTAGGCGAAGAACGACAGGAAGGCCGCGATGACCGCCGCGCGCGTGCCGGTGCGGGCCGCCGCGAACAGCACGGCGGTCAGGAACACCATCGACAGGTTGGGCAGCTTCAGGAAATGGGTCAGCGCCTCGCCGACGCCGACCGCGCCGGCGACCGCCACGGCGGCGACCAGCGTCTCGCGACCGAGATGGCGCGGGTCCGACAGGCCGGCGCGCCAGAGCGGCGTTCCGACATGGGCCTCCTCGTCGGCGACCACCGTGACGCCGATCTCGCGCGAGCGCCGGATCAGGCGATCGGCCGGCGAGCGGCGCAGGAGCCGCGCCACCGTCGAGCGCGCCGAGCGGCCGACCACGATCTGGGTGACGTTCTCGCGCCGGGCATAGCGCAGCACGTCTTCGACGAAATCGCGCACCGCGATGCGCGCGGTCTCCGCGCCGAGGCTCTCGGCGAGGCGCAGCGCCTCGGTCGTCGCCTTGGCGCGGCCCGGATCGGCCTCGTCGGCGCCCGGCCGCTCGGCATGCAGCGCGACGAAGCCGGCGTTGAGCGCGGTCGCGAGGCTCGCGGTCCGGCGCACCAGCCGCTCGCTCTCCGGTCCGCCGCCGATCAGCACCATCAGCCGTTCGGAACTGCCCCAGGGGCCTTCGATCGCCTTCTGGCGCAGGATCTCGACCATCTGGTCGTCGACCCGGTCGGCGGTGCGGCGCAGGGCGAGTTCGCGCAGCGCGGTCAGGTTGCCGGGCGTGAAGAAATTGTCGATCGCGCGCCGGGCGGTATCGGCCATGTAGACCTTGCCGTCGCGCAGGCGTTCGATCAGCTCGTCGGGCGTGATGTCGACGAGCACGACGTCGTCGGCCTCCTGGAGCACGGTGTCGGGCACCGTCTCGCGGACCGTGACGCCCGTGATGCGGCCGACGACGTCCTTCAGGCTCTCCAGATGCTGGATGTTGAGCGCGGTCCAGACGTCGATGCCGGCGTCGAGCAGTTCGTCGACGTCCTGCCAGCGCTTCGGATGGCGGCTGTCGGGCGCGTTGGTGTGCGCGAGTTCATCGACGACGATCAGCTTCGGCCGACGGGCGAGCGCGCTGTCGAGATCGAATTCCGCGATGGCGCGGCCGCCATGATCGACGATCCGGCGCGGCAGGATCTCGAGATCTGCGGTCAACGCTGCGGTCTCGGCGCGGCCGTGGGTCTCGACGAGACCGATCACCACGTCGATGCCGTCGGCCTTCAGCCGGCGGGCGCCCTGCAACATGGCGTAGGTCTTCCCCACGCCGGGCGAGGCGCCGAGGAAGACCTTCAGGCGGCCGCGCCGGCCCGGCCCCGCGAGCGCCAGCAGCGCATCGGGGTCGGGGCGGCGGTCGTCGGGATCACGCGGTGGCGCCATCGCTTCCGTCTCTCGCCCATTTCTCTCCGGTCGACCGCTCAGGATCGGCCGGTCGCGTCGAGCGCCAGATTGAGGCCGAGGACGTTGACGCGCGGTTCACCGAAGATGCCCAGGAACCGTCGCTCCACGCGCGTCGCGACCAGCGCCTTCACCGCGGCCTCGTCGAGCCCGCGCGCCTTGGCGACGCGCGGAACCTGAGCATAGGCGAAAGCCGGCGAGATGTCGGGGTCGAGGCCCGAGGCCGAGGCGGTGACCGCGTCGGCGGGCACCGGCTTCGCCAACCCGGAAGCCTCGATATCGGCCTTCATGCGATCGATCAGCTTCTGCGAGGTCGGCCCGAGGTTCGAACCGGACGAGTTGGCCGCGTTATAGGGCGCGTCGATCGTCTTCGACGCGTCGTTCGGATCCGGCGCCGAGGTCGCCGACGGGCGACCGTGGAAGTAGCGTTCGGACGCGAAATTCTGGCCGATCAGCGCCGAACCGATGACCTTGCCGCCGGCCACGACCGGGCTGCCGTTGGCGGCCGAGGGCATGGCGACCTGGGCGAGGCCGGTGATCGCGAGCGGATAGGCGAGGCCGAGCAGGACCGTGAAGCCGGCCGTCAGCACGATCGCGGGGCGGATATGGTGGAGCATCGGATCCTCCTCAGGCGAGATGCAGCGCGGCGACGACGAGGTCGATCGCCTTGATGCCGACGAAGGGCAGCACGAGGCCGCCGAGGCCGTAGACGACGAGATTGCGCTTCAGGAGCGCCGCGGCACCGACCGGGCGATAGGACACGCCCTTCAGCGCGAGCGGGATCAACGCGATGATGATCAGCGCGTTGAAGATCACCGCCGACAGGATCGCCGACTGCGGCGAGGCGAGCCGCATGACGTTCAGCGCGCCGAGCTCCGGATAGGTGGCGATGAACAGCGCCGGCAGGATCGCGAAATACTTCGCGACGTCGTTGGCGATCGAGAAGGTGGTCAGCGAGCCGCGCGTCATCAGGAGCTGCTTGCCGATCTCGACGATCTCGATGAGCTTGGTCGGATTGCTGTCGAGATCGACCATGTTGCCGGCCTCGCGGGCGGCCTGGGTGCCGGTCTGCATGGCGACGCCGACATCGGCCTGGGCGAGCGCGGGGGCGTCGTTGGTGCCGTCGCCGCACATGGCGATCAGCCGGCCGCCGACCTGCTCGCGGCGGATGTAGCGCAGCTTGTCCTCGGGGGTCGCCTCGGCGATGAAGTCGTCGACGCCCGCCTCGGAGGCGATGCTCGCGGCGGTGACCGGGTTGTCGCCGGTGACCATCACGGTCTTGATGCCCATCGAGCGCAGCGCGGCGAAGCGCTCGCGGATGCCGGGCTTCACCACGTCCTTCAGGTGGACGACGCCGAGCAGGCGCCGGCCGTCGATCACGCCGAGCGGCGTGCCGCCCGAGCGGGCGATGCGGTCGACCGCGCGGCGGAACTCCTCCGGCGCGGCCGGCAGCGTGTGGCCGGCGATCTTCAGGATCGCGTCGACCGCACCCTTGCGGATCGAGCGTTCGCCGATGTCGATGCCGGAGACGCGGGTCTGGGCGGCGAAGGGGACGACGGTCGCGCCTTCGGCGGCGCCGGCGGGCTCGGTGATGCCGTATTCGCCGCGGGCGAGCGCCACGATCGAGCGGCCCTCGGGCGTCTCGTCGGCGAGGCTCGCGAGCAGGACGGCCTCGGCGAGCGTCGCCTCGGTGACGCCGGCGACGGGGATGAACTCCGACGCCATGCGGTTGCCGAAGGTGATCGTGCCGGTCTTGTCGAGCAGCAGCGTGTCGACGTCGCCGGCCGCCTCGACCGCACGGCCGGAGGTGGCGATGACGTTGAAGCGGATCAGCCGGTCCATGCCGGCGATGCCGATCGCCGACAGGAGGCCGCCGATCGTGGTCGGGATCAGCGTCACCAGCAGCGCGACCAGCACCACGACCGACAGCGCCGTGCCGGAGTAGCCGGCCAGGCCCCAGAGCGTGACGACCGCGATCAGGAAGATCAGCGTCATGCCGGAGAGCAGGATCGACAGCGCCAGTTCGTTCGGCGTCTTCTGCCGCTCGGCGCCTTCGACCAGCGCGATCATGCGATCGATGAAGGTCTCGCCCGGCTTGGCGGTGATCTTCACCTTGATCCAGTCGGACAGCACCGTGGTGCCGCCGGTGACCGCCGAGCGGTCGCCGCCGGCCTCGCGGATCACCGGCGCGGATTCGCCGGTGATCGCGGCCTCGTTGACCGAGGCGACACCCTCGACGATCTCGCCGTCGAGCGGAATGAGATCGCCGGCCTCGACCAGCACGATGTCGCCGATCTCGAGCTCGGTCGGGGCGACGCCCTCGTAGATCCGGTCCGGACTGTCCGGGAACAGGAGCTTCTTGGCGACCGTGTCGCTGCGGGTCTTGCGCAGCGAGGCGGCCTGCGCCTTGCCGCGGCCCTCGGCCACGGCTTCGGCGAAGGTCGCGAACAGGACCGTGAACCACAGCCAGGCCGCGATCTGGCCGGAGAAGACCGGCGTGCCGGTATGGGCGACGAGGTCGCGGACGAACAGGACCGTGACGAGCGCCGCGACCACCTCGGTGACGAAGATCACCGGATTGCGCATGAGCTGACGCGGATCGAGCTTCAGCACCGACTGGAGCGCCGCGGTGCGCAGGATCGCGCCATCGAGGAGCCGCGGGGCGGCGGAGGACTTGGGACTATTGGGCTTGGCCATGGAAGGTGCCTCCTCAGAAGGTCTTGCCGGCGAGCATCAGCACGTGCTCGACGACCGGACCGAGGGCGAGGGCCGGGAAGAACTGCAGACCGCCGAGGATCAGGATCACGCCGACGACGAGGCCGACGAACAGGCCGCCGTCGGTCGGGAAGGTGCCGGTCGAGGCGGGCGCCTTGACCTTGGCCGCGAGCGATCCGGCGATCGCCATGACCGGCAGGACATAGGCGAAGCGGCCGAGCATCATCGCGATGCCGAGCGTGACGTTGAACCAGGGCGTGTTGGCGGTGAGGCCGGCAAAGGCCGAGCCGTTGTTGCCGGCCGCCGACGAATAGGCGTAGAGCAGCTCGGAAAGGCCGTGCGGGCCGGCATTGTTGAGCCCGGCCAGCGCGTCCGGCAGCATGGCCGAAACCGCCGTGAAGCCGAGGATCGCGAGCGGCAGGATCACCACGGCGAGGACGGCGAGCTTGACCTCGCGCGCCTGGATCTTCTTGCCGAGATATTCCGGCGTGCGGCCGACCATCAGGCCGGCGACGAACACCGACAGCACGGCGAAGACGATCATGCCGTAGAGGCCCGAGCCGACGCCGCCGGGCAGGACCTCGCCGAGCTGGATCATCAGCATCGGCACCAGACCGCCGAGCGGGGTCAGGCTGTCGTGCATGGCATTGACGGCGCCGCAGGAGAGGCCCGTGGTCGCCGCGACGAACAGCGCCGTCATGGCCTGGCCGAAGCGGACCTCCTTGCCCTCCATGTTGCCGGCCGCGGGATCGAGCCCGAGCGCGACATGCAGCGGATCGCCGGCCGCCTCGCTCCAGTAGGTCACGAGCACGCCTGCGACGAGCAGGAGCGCCATCGCGGCGAGCAGCGCATAGCCCTGGCGCGGCGCGCCGACCATGTGGCCGAAGGCGATCGGCAGCGCCGAGGACAGGACCAGCATGGCGACGATCGAGACGACGTTCGACAGCGCCGAGGGGTTCTCGAACGGATGCGCCGAGTTGGCGTTGAAGAAGCCGCCGCCGTTGGTGCCGAGCTGCTTGATCGCCTCCTGGCTCGCCATCGGGCCGACCGAGATCGTCTGCTTGGCGCCTTCGAGCGTGGTGGCGTCGAAAGCGCCGAGAAGCGTCTGCGGCACGCCGAGCGCGACATAGAGGAGCGCCAGGCCGATCGCGATCGGCAGCAGGACGTAGAGCGTCACGCGGGTCAGATCGACCCAGAAATTGCCGAGCGTCGTCGCGCCGGACCGGGCGAAGGCGCGCGTCACCGCGACGGCGAGCGCGATGCCGGTCGCGGCCGACAGGAAGTTGTGCACCGACAGGCCAGCCATCTGGGTCAGATGGCTCATGGTCGTCTCGCCGGAATAGGCCTGCCAGTTGGTGTTGGTCAGGAAGCTCACCGCCGTGTTGAAGGCGAGATCGGGCGTGACGGCGTCGAAGCCCTGCGGGTTCAGCGGCAGCCAATTCTGCAGGCGCAGGATCGCATAGAGCGAGAGGAAGCCGGCGGCGCTGAACATCAGCATGGCCAGCGAATACCCTGCCCAGGTCTGTTCGCGGCGCGGATCGACGCCGGCGAGCTTGTAGAAGCCGGCTTCGACCGGGCCGAGGACGGCGGCGAGCCGGACCGGCTCTCCGGAGAAGACGCGCGCGGCATAGCGGCCGAGCGGGATCGCGAGCGCCAGCGTCACGGCCAGCGTCAGGGCGATCTGAAGCCATCCGATGAGGGTCATCGGGTTCAACTCCCATGGGACGCGCGCGATCGACCGCGGCTCCTTCTGGAGCGCGGGATGCGGCGTCGTTCGTGAAGGGGGGCGGAGAGGGGGGAGCGCCTCAGAAGCGCTCGGGATAGAGCAGCGTCACGACGAGATAGACGCCGAGGCCGAGGGCGACGGCGAGTCCGAGGAACGGTTCGAACACGATCGCCTCCTCAGGTGTGGTCGAGCGCATGGACATAGGCCGCAAGCCCCGCGAGGAGCGCGAGACCGAGGCCCGCATAGATCAGATCGAGCATGATCGACCTCCGTTGACGATGGCCGCACTGTGCGGCCGATCGGCATCAGGGATCGATGTGGAAGAGCGCGAGCCGCATAAGGGGCGCGTAAAGATCGATCCGGCCGCGGTCCACGGCAACCACGCGGCAGCGGGCTACCGCGCCGCGCCGAGCGACTGCAGCACCGCCTCGCTCGGCCAGCAGTCGACCTTCAGGCCCGCCGCCTTCTGGTAGGCGCCGAGCGCGGCGCGCGTCAGCATGCCGGCCTTGCCGTCGACCTTGTCGCGATAGAAGCCGAGCCGGGTCAGATGCCGCTGCATCGCCTCCACGGATTTCGTCTTCAGCTGCGACGAGGCCGACCACGGCGTCGCGAAGGTCTCCGGGCTGAGGATGCGGTCGGAGAGGTGGCCGACGAACAGCACGTAGAGATCGGAGAAATTGTATTCCTTGATCACGAAGTAGTTCTTCGTGGTCAGGAACGACGGACCGTAGATCCCCTCCGGCTGCAGCAGCGACGCCGGCTCGGCGCGCTCCGCGGCCGAGACGGAGCGGCCTCGGACCGGCACGAAGCCGGCGTCGATCCAGGCGCCGATCGGCCGGCGCACCTCGGGCACGCCCGCGGTACAGTCCGCCTGCGCCGGCGCGCGGACCTCGTAGGCCCAGCGCAGACCCGGCTGCCAGCCCTTGTCGGCGAGCTGCTTGGCGGCGGAGGCGAGCGCGTCCGGCACCGAATGCCAGATGTCGACACGGCCGCTGCCGTCGAGGTCGACGCCGTGCTTGAAGTATTCGGACGGCAGGAACTGGGTCAGGCCGGTCGCGCCGGCCCACGAGGCGCGGAAGTCCTTCCGCGCCACCACGCCCTGATCGAGGATCTTCAGCGCCAGCACGAATTCGGTGCGGTACTGGTCCTTGCGCCGGCCGACATAGGCCTGGGTCGCGACCACGCGCAGCGTGTCGTAGCGCTCGGGCGAGCGGCCGTAATCGGTCTCGCGGCCCCAGATTGCCAGCACGACGTTGCCCGGCACGCCGAAGCGCGCCTCGATCTTGTCGAGCGCGGCGCGATGCATGCCGAGCAGCCGCCGGCCCTCGCCGGCGAGCCGGGCGATCGACGCCTCCTTGATGTAGTCGGCCGGCGGCCGCACGAATTCCGGCTGCGCCGGGGCGCCGGTCTCAGGCCGTCCCGGCAGGGCGAGATCCGGCAGCCCGTAGTCGGGCTCGAGGCCGCGCGTCTCACGCTCGAAGGTCGCCCGCGAGACGCCCGCGGCGGAAGCTTCCGGCCAGACCGAGGCCACGAACCGCTCGAAGCCGGCATCGGCGGCCTCCGCAGGCGAAGGCGCGCCAGAAAGCGCGAGCGCAAGGAGGAAGCCGGCGGCGAAAGGGCGACGGAAGCAACGCAAGGGACAGCTCACCGATCAGTTCGTGATTTCGAAGCAGCGCAGGCTAGCACAGACGCCCGTCGACGGGACGAAACGGTCGGCGCCGGGTTCAACCCCGAAAATGTCACGCGGTCGGGGAGCGCGCCCCCTATTGTGCCCAAAGCCGCAGAATCGAGCCAAAGAATTGGAAAGAAAATCTTGTCGCTGATTGTCAGAGGCCGAGTCGAAGGCCTCGAGCGACCGAGTCAAAGCGTCGCTGCGGAAACGCGGCCGGCGGTTTGATGAATCAATCGTTGACGTTTTAGAATCAACGAGTCAGTAGTTACCGAATTCGAAATTCTATGACAGTTCTTTAACCATGCGGGTTCTTCGAACTGTAGCGATTTCGGATCCGGCCACGCCACCGCTGTTTCGCCTTCCCCCGCGATGCATCGGCGCCGTGACCTTCGAAAACGCCTGCTCCCGAACGGTTGCGGGCGTTTCCATTGTTCTGGGCTCGCGAGCCTGTGCGGCAGCCGTAGCATTCGTGGAGTTATCGAGCGTTCGCTGATGTTATTTTCGACGTCAGTGTCCGTCCTGCAAAATCCAATTATCGATATTCGGCGCCGCCGCCGTCTCGTTTGAAGTTCAGACTGCTTAGAATACTTATGTCGAGGTGTTGCGTGACCGACAAGATGATCCTGTACAGCGACGTTGTTCCTCTCAATCGCGACAATCATCGTAGTCTAAGGCTCGATACACGAGACGATCGCTTCGCATTCGCCCGCGGCACGAATGTCGTTCCGGCTCTGGTCGATGAGTTCGTCGCGGCCGGCCCGCATCTGCCGATCCTGTTCGTCCCCGGCGTCGGCCTGCCTGTCGGCGTGTTCCTGATCGGCCTCAACTCGAACGAGAACATCCTCGTCGACGCGGACGGCGGCTGGCGCGGCGATCATCTGCCGGCCTACGTCCGTCGCTGGCCTTTCGTGCTCGGCGAGGTCGAGGGCCGCGATCCGGTCATCTGCATCGACCAGACCTACCAGTCGCCGGCCGACGGCAGCGGCGAGCCGATGTTCGACGACAAGGGCGCCGAGACGCCGGCGCTGATCGAGCGGATCCGGCTGGTCAACGGCTATTTCGAGGCGGCCAAGCGCAACGAAGCCTTCGTGAAGCGGCTGGTCGAGCTGTCGCTGCTCCGGTCGGTCACGATCGACGCCAAGTTCGCCACCGGCGCGTCGATCGCCCTGCACGGCTTCCTGACCGTCGATGCCGAAAAGCTCGAGGCACTGCCGGACGCAGCGTTCCTGTCGCTGCGCCGCGACGGCTTCCTGGCCCCGATCTACGCGCACCTCCAGTCGCTCGGCAGCGTCGAACGCCTGCGCAAGCTGCACGCGCCAGCCCTCGCCAGCGCGCCGCGGACCGTGACGGCCGATCAGACGCCGGCGGTGGCGAATGACGAGGCGGCGCCTGCCGCTGCCGAAATGCAGCCGGAAGACGCGGCCTGAGGCGCGAACAAGGCCCGCCACCCGAGGCAGGTGACGGCGACGTGAGTTGGGGACGAGGGGCGTTGTGATGTTCGGATCGATGCTGCGGCCTTCCGCGCGCGTGGTCAACCGGCTGCTCATGAGCGGCACGGCCCTGTTCCCGATCGCGACCGCGCTCCTCGGGGCCAGCAGCCCCGCCGCCGCCCAGGCCGTCAACCTCGGCGCGCCCGCCCAGATGATGGGCGGGCGCGTTCCGCGTCAGTCACCCGGCAACAGCATCGTCCCCGACGGCCAGACCGCGACCCACCTCAGGGTCCGCGGCAACACCACCACGATCACCACCTCGACGATGAGCGGCGGCAACGCCTTCAACTCGTTCCGCACCTTCACGGCGGCCGAGGGCAACGTCGTCAACCTGATCGTCCCCGACAACGCCAACAAGCTGGTCAACATCGTCCGCGACGCGCCCGTCGACATCCGCGGCGTGCTCAACTCGTACCAGCACGGCAAGATCGGCGGCAACGTCGTGTTCGCCGACAGCTACGGCATGGTCGTCGGCGACAAGGGCACGATCAACGTCGGCAGCCTGACCATCGTCACGCCGACCAAGCAGGTCATCGACAAGATGATCGCCGCCGGCAAGATCGACGATGCGCTCGTCGCCAAGGTGCTGCGCGGCGACGTGCCGATCTCGCCGGACGGCTCGGTGGTCATCCGCGGCCAGATCAACGCGGCCCGCTCGATCAAGATCACCGCCCGCGACGTCCAGATCGCCGGATCGCTCGCCGCCGCCGAGAAGGCGGCGCTGCAAAAGGCGATGTTCGCCGCGACCGTCAATACCAGGGGCCTGCGCGCCGGCGGCCAGCTCGTCAACCGCAACGGCCGGATCTCGATCCAGGCCACCGGCGACGCCATCATCGACGGCAAGATCACGGCCGGCGGTTCCGAGGCGAGAGGCGGCAGCGTCGCCATTTCGGCCGCCGGCAAGGTCCACGTGCGCGGGTCGGCGCGGATCGAGGCCGCCTCGGCGGCTGCGCGCGCGCCTGCCGCCGTAATCCCGAAGCCGAAGCCGGCTTCGATTGCGATCCATGGCGACAAGGGCGTCGCCGTTGCCGGATCGATCAAGGCCGACGGCGCGGCCGGCGTCGATGCCGGCCGGATCTCTGTCACCTCGAAGGCGGATATCGCGATCGCGGGCACGGCGTCGCTCAGCGCCGCCGGTCGCGATGCCGGTTCGAACGCCGGCGCGGTGATCGTCAAGGCCGATCGCAATCTGTCCGTGGCCGACGACGCGCGCTTCGTCGCGTCCGGCGGCACAACCGGAAATGGCGGCTTCGTCGAACTGAGCGCGGCCGATACCGAGACGCTCGGCGCCGTGCGCGTCGACCTCGGCGCGGCGAACGGCACCGCCGGCACGCTGCTGCTCGATCCGAACAATCTCAAGATCGGCGCCACCGACTACGGCGACAAGGGCGACAACCCGGTCGTCGATACGAGTTTCTCGCCGAACCTGGTCACCAACGGCGGCTCGGTGCGTCTCGAGGCGACGCAATCGATCACTGTCGCCGCCAACGGACTGATCGACACCACCTCGGCGGCCGGATCGGGCGCGATCACGCTGGTGGCGCCGCAGATCACGCTCAATGGCGGCGCCCGCCTGCTCGCCGATTCCGTCAATGGCGGCGCGGCCGGCGACATCACGCTGACCTCGATCGCCGGAGCGAACGGCCTCGCGGGCATCACGATCGGCGATACCAGCGGCACCAATGCCATCGTCAAAGGCGGCAATCTGACCTTCTCTACCACGGCTCAGCCGGGCACCGGCACGGCGCATGCGGCCGTGTCGATCCGCGCCGCCGACATCACCGCCTCCGGGACGCTGTCGATCACCGCGCTCGCGACCGGCGCCGCGAGCGTCAACTTCCCGGCCGCGATCGCCGTCACGGACGTGCTCGCCGCCATCGACATTCTCGACGGCGCCAAGATCTCCGCTACGGGCGCGGTCTCACTGTCGGCCACCGCGAGCGCCACGACCTCCGGCACCGGTGCGCCGCCGGCCAACTTCAACCTCGCGGCCGACGCTTCCGCGGCCATTGTCTCGACCACGAGCGTCGCGCGCGTCCATATCGGCGGCTCCGCCGACGTCCACTCCGGCGCCAAGCTGTCGCTCGCCGCCTCGAACACCGTCCGCTCGACCGCCACCGCCGACGCGACCGCCTCCGGCAACACCGCCGCGGGCGCGAGCATCGCGGTCAATGTCGTCTCCGTCACGACCAGCGCGACCATCGACGGCCAGGCCAAGATCACCGCCGGCGAACTGTCGCTCGCCGCGCAGTCCGACAGCGCCGCGACCACCAGCGCCAAGGCCGCGGCCGGCGGCGCCTCCGCCAATCCGGACCCGTCGAGCCAGGCCGGCGCGTACCTGTCGGGCACCGGCGCCGGCGCGAAATACGCGCCCTACGAGACGACCAGCGACGGCAAGCTCTCGGCTGCGGCAGCGATCGCGATCGCCGATTTCGCGTCGTCGACGGTCGCCGCCATGAGCTCGGCCGTGAAGGCGACGGTGACGGGCGCCCTGACGCTCGAGAGCCGGGCCAAGAACGCCTCGGCCGCTTCGGCCGACGGCGCCAGCGCCAAGAGCGACACCGGCATCGGTGCCGCGTTCGCGCTCGATCTCGCCAAGGTTACCAACAGCGCCACCGTCGGTCAGGCGGTCGAAGCCGGCTCGCTCGGCCTCACAGCAGTCGCGACCGGCACGGCGGCCGACAACGCCTTCACCGCCACCGCCGTTTCCGGCGCGGCCGCGGGCAATGTCGGCATCGCCGGTGCGCTCGCCACCACGGCGCTCGATTCCCAGAGCAGCGCGGCGCTGGCGACCGGTGCGCAGGTCACCATCAACGGCGGCGACGTCGAACTGAAGTCGGACGATCTGACGTCGTCGGCGGTGGCGGCGCTGCCGGTCGGGGACGGCGCGGCGGGGACGAAGGTCGGGGTCGGGGCGTCGGTGGCGCTCAATCTGGTCGGCACGCGCTCGACCGCGTCGCTGGCGGATGGCGTGACGCTGACGGGCGCAAAGGATGTGAAGCTCGAGGCGACCGGCACGCATGTCGTGACGACGCAGGCCGAACAGGGTTCGGCGGGCGGCATCGCGGTGACGCCGGTGGTGGCGCTGTCGATCGTGTCGGACCGGGCGGCGGCGACGATCGGGGCGCTCGGCCAGGATCTGGTGACGACCGGCGACGTGTCGGTGAAGGCGTCGCAGACCTCGAGCATCGCGACGGCGGCGAACGGCAAGGCGGCCGGCGGCAAGGCGGCGGTCGGCGCGGCGCTCGGCATCGCGGTGATCGACGACGAGGTGCTGGCGACGACGGCCACCAACATCGACGCGCAGGGTTCGGTGACCTTCGAGGCCAAGGGCGCCTCGTCGAGCGTGGTCGCGGCCACGGCCAGCGCGTCGGGCGGCACGCCGGCGAAGTCGGACGGCACGGCGCCGGCGGGCGAGGACGCCTCGGTCGACGACAAGATCGGCAAGGAGACCGCGGCGGCCGGGACCAAGGGCACGGCGGCTGGCGTCGGCGATGCCGAACAGCAGCAGAAGACCCAGGACGCGGCCAAGGCCGAGAAGGGCCAGGGCAAGACCAGCGACGGGTCGGTGGCGGTCGCCGCGGCGGTCGCGGTCGACATCGTGACCTCGAAGGCCGAAGCGCTGGTGCCGGCCTCGGTGTCGGTGAAGGCCAGGACGCAGCTCGGCGTCCATGCCAATGCCAACACGGATGCGCGCACGCTGGCGAGCGGGTCGCAGGTCGGCGCGGCCGACAAGGACGGCACGACGCCGCCGACGGTCGGGGTCGGCGCGGCCTTCGCGCTGACATTGGCGAAGGAGACCGACCGGGCGGTGCTCGGCGCGGGTCCGGCGGCGGCGACGGCGCCGACCTACCAGGCCGGTTCGCTCTCGATCTCGGCGCTGCACGAGGACATGGGGCTGGCGCCGCCGGCGGTGCCGGGTTCGACCGATCCGGCGCCGACGGCCATCGTCACGACGGGCCGGCGGGAAGACCTGTTCGAGGCGCGGGCCGTGTCGGGCGCCGGCGCGGGCAATGTCGGGGTTGCCGGCTCGCTGGCGATCGGGCTCGTCGATTCGGAAGCGACCGCGACGATCGCGCGGGGCAAGGTCGCGATCGTGCCGGTCCAGGGCGCGACGACGGCGGCGGACGGCAACGGCGACGTCGAACTGAAGTCGGACGATCTGACGTCTTCGACGGTGGCGGCGCTGCCGGTCGGGGACGGGGCGGCGGGGACGAAGGTCGGGGTCGGCGCTTCGGTGGCGCTCAATCTGGTCGGCACGCGCTCGACCGCGTCGCTGGCGGATGGCGTGACGCTGACCGGCGCGAAGGATGTGAAGCTCGAGGCGACCGGCACGCATGTCGTGACGACGCAGGCCGAACAGGGTTCGGCGGGCGGCATCGCGGTGACGCCGGTGGTGGCGCTGTCGATCGTGTCGGACCGGGCGGCGGCGACGATCGGGGCGCTCGGCCAGGATCTGGTGACGACCGGCGACGTGTCGGTGAAGGCGTCGCAGACGTCGAGCATCGCGACGGCGGCGAGCGGCAAGGCGGCCGGCGGCAAGGCCGCGGTCGGCGCGGCGCTCGGCATCGCGGTGATCGACGACGAGGTGCTGGCGACGACGGCGACCAACATCGACGCGCAGGGTTCGGTGACCTTCGAGGCCAAGGGCGCCTCGTCGAGCGTGGTCGCGGCCACGGCCAGTGCATCGGGCGGCAAGGGCAACGACGACGACGGCAAGTCGACCGATGCCGACGGCACGGCCGACCAGAAGGTTCAGAAGCAGTCGGGCGATGCCACGAGCCGCGCCAGCGCGGCCGGTATCGGCGATAAGGATCAGCAGGACAGCGCCGCGGCGGGTGCGACGAGCGCCAACGGCAAGGCGGCGACCAGCGAAGGCAGCGTCACCGTCGCGGCCGCGATCGCGGTCAATGTCTCGGTCGCGACCGTCAAGGCCGCCGTGCCGGCGAGCGTCGGCATCAGGGCCGGCGGCGCGCTGACCATCGCCACCGACGCCAACACCGATGCGCGCGGCATGGCCGACGGCAGCGCCGTCACGCAGGCCTCGCAGGACAGCACGGGCGGTACCGGTGGCACCGGCGGGACGGGCGGCGCCTCGGGCGGCAGCAGCGTCGGTGTCGGCGCGGCGGTCGCCATCAACGTCGTCAACGCGACCAACAAGGCCGAACTCGGCACCGGGCCCGCGGTGGCCGGCCCCGGCCAGGGCGGCGGTCTCGCTGCCGGCCACTATGCGGCCGGCGCGGTCGCGGTCACCGCCGGCAAGGCCGATCTCGGTCTCGCGCTGCCGAACATCGGCACGACCACCGACCTGCCGGTGCCGGCCAATGCGGTCGGCACCCAAGGACGCCTCGACCAGTTCGCGGCGCGGGCGACCTCGGGCAGCGGCGGGGCCAATATCGGAGTCGCCGGTTCGCTCGGCGTCAATGTCGTGATCGACAAGAGCCTGGCGACGATCGGCGCGGGCGCGATTCTCGACCTCACGCCCGCGGGCGCGGCCGACGGATCGGTCAAGGTCGGCGCGGAAACGGCGATCTTCTCGGCCGTCGGCGCCCTGCCCTCGGCGGGCGGCGCGAGCGCGAGCAAGGTCGGCGTCGGTGCCTCGGTGGCGCTCAACACGATCACCAGCGAAAGCGCGGCGATCATCGACAAGGATGCGGCGATCACCGGCGCCAGCGGCGTGGCGGTCACGGCCGGCTCGCAGGTCGATACCGAAACGCTCGCCAAGGCCGGCGCCAAGGGCGGCACGGCGATCGACGGCGTGGTCGCCTTCACGATCCTGTCGGAAAAGACGACGGCCCGGATCGCCTCGGGCAATGCCCTGGCCGTGGGCGGCGACGTCACGATCGAGGCTTCGAGCAGCGGCGCCAATACGGCGCTCGCGGCCGGCGAGGTCGCGAGCGCCGGCGGTGGCGGCGGCAACACGGGCGGCAATGGCGGAAACGGCGGCGGCTCGGGATCCGGCGGCGGTGTGGCGGTCGGCGCCTCGGTGGCGGTGATCACCGGCTTCGGCGTGGTCGGCGCGAATGCGACCGGCACGCCGGTCACGTCCGCGACCGTTGCCGAACTGGCGCGCGACGTCGATGCGGGCGGCGCGGTGAAGGTCACGGCCGATTCGATCCGCAGCTATTCGGCGCTGTCGACGGCCATGGCCGGCGGTGCGACCTCGGACGACAACGATCCGTCCGGCGGCGGCAAGTCGACGGCCGCGAACACCCTCGGCTCGGCGCCCGCCAAGGACGCCATGGACAAGGAACAGTCCGGGCTCGCCGCCAACGGCGGCGGCTCCTCGGGCGGGAAATTGTCGTTTGCGGCCGCGCTCGGCGCGGTGATCGTCGGCGACAGCGCGACGGCGACCATCACGAGTTCGGCCGCCGATCCGCGATCGATCTCGGCCGGCACGGGCGGTGTCACGGTTGCGGCGACCAATGCCACGACCGCGCAGTCGCTCGGCGAAGGCGCGACCGTCGGCCGCGATGCCACCGGCATCGGCATCGGCGCGGCGTTGACCATCGTTCTCAATACCACCAGCGCTGACATCGGCGCCTCGGCCCATGTGGTGACGCCGGATGTGGTCGCGGTTTCGGCGACCTCCAGCATCAACAAGGGGCTCGGCGGCCTCGCCGCCGAAGCGATGTCGGGCGCCACGGCCAAGAACACCAGCGTCGCCGGATCGCTGGCGATCGGCCTCTCGGTGTCCAACACGAGCGCATCGATCGGCGACGACTTCGTGCTCGACCGCGCCGGCGATGCGGCCGCGCGCGGGCGCCGTCTCGGTCGTCGCCGACAACACCTCGTCGCTGGCCTCGAAGGCCTGGGCCGGCAGCTATGCCTCGGACGGCGTCGGCGTCGGCGCCTCGATCGCCGCGGCGTTGTCGTTCGATAGCTACAGCGCCAAGATCGGCGACCGCGCCGACATGACTGCGGGCTCGCTGCGTGTCGCGGCGACGAACCAGCGTGTCGATAGCCTGTTCTCGACGCTCAACACGATGGTGCAGTCCGGCACGGCCACGCTGCAGACCGTCAATGCCTCGGTGAAGGATGCACTCGACGGCGCGAAGGCGCTGATCTCGGACGTGCGCAGCGTCGCCGGCGCCCAGGATGCCGGCACCAAGCTCAAGGCCGATTTCGCCGATCAGGTCGCCAAGGACAAGGCGACGGTGATCGAGGGGTTGAAGACCCTCGCCAAGCTCGGCATGGACCTGCCGCTGCTCGGCATGAACAACTTCTACACCGAGGTGATCGCCGGCGCGGCTTCGGGCAACAAGGCCGCCATCGCGGGCGGCCTGGCGCTGCAGATTCTCGCCAACAAGACGCAAGCGACCATCGGCGCGTCGGCGAAGATCGATTCACTCGGTCCGGTCGCGGTCAATGCGATCGACGATACCGTGTCGCGCACGATCGTCGGGGCGGCTTCCGCCTCGGGCGGTTCGGCGGCGGCCGGCATCTCGCTCGGCATCATCGTCAACTCGGGCCAGGTCACCGCCTCGATCGGCGACCGCGCCACGATCAGCGCGCTCGGCAACGTGCCGAATACCCCCGCGCAGACCGGCGCGATCGATGTCGCGGCCAAGGCGGCGCGCACGATCAACCTGTTCGAGCTCAGCGCCGCGGTGAGCGACAAGAACGGCATTGCCGGCATTCTCGGTGTCGTGACTTCGCTGGTCGATGCGCAGGCGACGACCGGCGTCGGCAGCACGTTCAAGGCGACCGGCGCGATGACGGTCAGCGCCACCAACACGATCGAGGCGCTGAACCTCGCCGGCGCCGTCGGCGCGGGCGGCACCAACGGCCTCGGCGGCGTCGCGGTCGCGACCACGATCCGCGACAACACGCTCGCCCGGCTCGGCTCGGGCACGGGTGGCGACAAGACGACGGTCACGGCCGGTTCACTCGGCGTTTCCGCCGAGAGCTCGGAACTGCTGATCAATGCCGGCGTCGCGGGCGCGGCGGCCGGCTCCAATGCCATCGTCGGCGTGGTCTCGCCGCTGACGCAGATCCTGCGCACCGAGGCCTCGATCGGCACCGGCGCCGACATCACGACGGTCGGCGCGAGCTCGGTCACGGCCAAGGATCGGACCTTCGAGGTCAACATCGCCGGTGCCTTCGGCGCCGGATCGAACAATGCGGTCGGCGGCTCGCTGATCGTCACCACCGTCACCAATGACGTGCTCGCCCATGTCGACGACGGCGTCAGCATCAAGGCCGGGTCGATCGCGATCGGCGTCGATGCCGAACAGCGCTATGTCGCGGTGGCGATCGCCGGCACGGCCGGCGGCAGCAATGCCGTCGCGGGCGTCGCCACGCCGGTCACCCAGGTGCTGAATGCGAAGGCGACGGTCGGCAACGACGTGACGCTGACCGCGACGGCCGGCGATATCGCCGTCACGGCGGCCGACCCGACACTGTTGATCAACATCGGCGGCGTGATCGCGGCCGGCGGCAACAACGGCATCGGCGGCTCGGCAGCGGTCGGCACGCTGTCGGACACCGTGCTGGCGACGATCGGCGACCGCGCGACCCTGACCGCGACCGGCGGCGTGATCGTCACGGCGACCGCCTCGGAGACCGTCAGCGACAACGTCGTTTCCGGCGCCGCGTCGGGCAACGTCTCGGTCGGCGGCTCGCTCGCCTCCTCGATCGTGCTCGATCAGGTGCAGGCCTCGATCGGCCGCAAGGCGACGATCCGCTCCGGCGACGTCACCGTGAAGGCGACCGACGACACCACGATCGTCGACATCGCCGGCGCGATCGCGATCGGCGGCAACACGGGTGTCGGCGCCGGCGTCGATGCCAATGTGCTGACCAAGGCGACCTACGCCTGGATCGGCCGCAATGCGCTCGCCGAGACGCCGACGCTCGCCGACGCGGGCGACATCCAGGCGACCGGCAATGTGCTCGTGCAGGCACGCAGCTCGGAATCCGTCTATTCGCTGGTCGCCGGCTTCGCGGCCGGCGGCAACGCCGGCGTGGCCGGCTCGGTCGGCGCCTTCGTGCTCAAGGGCGACACGCTCGCCAGCATCGTCGACTATTCGAAGGTGGTCGCCGACGGCAACGTCGCGGTCGTGGCGACCGACGATCAGACCTTCAACCGGCTGGTCGGCAGCGGTGCCGTCGGCGGTTCGGCCGGCATCGGCGGTGCGGTCGGCGTCTCGGTCGTGGTGCAGAACACGCTCGCCTCGATCGGCGACAATGCCGCCGTGACAGGCCGCGGCCGCGGCGCCGACATGACCGTCACGACCGGCATCGAGGGCACCTTCTCGGTCTATGGCTCGAACGGCAGCCTCGCCGTGCGGCCGCCGAAGTCGGATTTCGCCAGCCAGACCGGCGGCGACATCAACGCCGTCACGGTCGCCGACGCCATCCTCGAGGGCGGCAGCCTGTTCATGCTCCAGCGCGACACCAAGCCGGTGACGCAGCTGGTCAAGGGCGTCGCCGTCACCGCGACCACGACCAATCTGATGCGGTCGCTGGCGGTCAGCGGCGGCATCAGCGGCAATGTCGGCGTGTCGATCTCGGGCGACATACCGGTGGTCGTCATCGACACGGAAGCGACCGTCGGCGCCAACGCCAAGATCAACACGGACAACAACAATACCCCGGCCGGCAGCCAGCAGTCGGTCGTCGTCGCGGCGGCGAGCGATCTCTACCACCTCGGCATCGCCGGTTCGGTCGCCGTCGGCGGTACGGCCGGTGTCGGCGCCGGTGTCGAAACCACGATCTTCAAGACCACCACGATCGGCCGCATCGGCGCCGGCTCGACCGTCAACGCCGCGGCCGACGTGTCGGTCACGGCCCGTGCGGCCGAGAATTTCGCCAGTGCCGCGGTCAGCGTCGCCGGCGGCGGCACGGGCGCCGTGGCGGGCGGGATCAGCGGCTTCGCGGTCGTCAGCAAGACGATCGCCTCGATCGAGAGCGCGGCCGCGGCGGCGACCCAGGTCAACGCCGGCGGCAACGTCATGGTCGTCGCCGACGACCAGACCCGCGCCGCGGTCACGGCCGGCACGGTCGCGATCGGCGCCGCGGCGGCCGGTGTCGGCGCCGGCGTCGGCATCTCGGTCGTCACCAAGGACACCGAGGCCTATGTCGGCCGCAGCGCGTCGGTGACGGCGCTCGGCAACTCGAGCGCGACGTTCAAGGAATTCCTCGGCAGCGACTTCGCCAGCGCCAAGAACGACGGCCGCGGCCTGCTCGTCTATGCCAACTCCGGCGAGAGCACCTTCGTCTCGGTGGTCGCGGGTGCGGGCGGGTTCTACGCCGGCATCGCCGGCGCAATCGCCGCGGAGGCCTTCGTCGACCAGACGCGCGCGTTCATCGGCGAAGATGCGCGCATCAACCTCGTCAACGGCAACGCGAACGCGGGCCAGGACGTCGCGGTGATCGCGCGTGACAGCACGGTCGTCGCCGTCGCCGAAGGCAC
The DNA here is from genome assembly GCA_040269895.1 of Ancalomicrobiaceae bacterium S20. Classification (NCBI taxonomy): domain Bacteria; kingdom Pseudomonadati; phylum Pseudomonadota; class Alphaproteobacteria; order Hyphomicrobiales; family Ancalomicrobiaceae; genus Methyloraptor; species Methyloraptor flagellatus. The sequence goes on from CP158568.1 coordinate 4,103,463, forward strand.
GGTCGCGATCGGTATCGCCGCCGTCGGCGGCGCGCTCGACGTGGCGGTGATCACCGCCGCGACCCAGGCCTCGATCGGCAATGGCGCGATCGTCAATGCAGCCGACGAGGTCATGGTCGGCGCGATGACCAATCGCGCGACCTCCTCGACGGTCGCAAGCATCGCCGGCGGGTTCGGCGGCGTCGGCGCGGCCATTTCGGTGCTCGCCATCGCCAATGGTCCGTCGGCCGATCAGACCGCGCAGACCGATCGCGCCGGCTCGTTCAGCCAGACGGCGAACGGCAAGCTGTCGGACGATACGATCGACCGGCAATTCCTGTCGTCTTCGACCAACCAGGCCGTGCGCGATGCGAGCAAGAGCGCGCAGAACTACAAGAGCGCGCTCAGTTATTCCTCGATGGCCAACCAGACGGCGATCGCGCCCGGCAATTCGGCCACCATCGGCAGGGCGACCATCAACGCCGGCGGCCTTGTCTCGGCGCGCAGCTACGACGCGGTCGATGTCCTGATGGCCGACGGCGCGGTGCTGTTCGGTGCCGGCGGCGGCGCCGGCATCGGCGTCGCGGTCGTCAGCGTCGACAACACGGCCACGATCGCCGCGGGCGCCGACGTGAACAGCGGCTCGCTCGCCATCGCCGCGGCCTCGAAGCGCACGCTCAACGGCACCTCCGTCGCCGCAACCGCGGCCGGCGTCGCCGCCGGCCTGGTCAGCCTGACCGACACGAGCCGGACCGGCGCGACCGTCGACAATGCCAGCGTCACCACCAAGGCCGGGGCCGCGGTGACGGCTTCCGCGACCGAAACCGTCAAGGCCACGACCACAGCTCTGGCGGCCGGTGCAGCCGGCGGCCTCAACGTCATCGTGGTCACGCCGACCACGACCGCGGCGATCGACAACGGCGCGACGGTCAAGGTCGCGCAGAACCTCGACGGCAACCTCGTCGTCTCGGCAGACAACACCCTCGACATCACGTCCGCGGCGGCCGGCGCGGCCGTCGCGGGCGGCGGCGGCGCCGGCGTCACCGTCCTGGTCGAGACGCCGACCGCGGTCGCGCGGATCGGCGCGAACGATCGGATCACCGCCGGCAGCACGCTGCCGGGCGCGCGCCTCGGCGACGTCCTGGTCGGCGCGACCACCACCGAGCGGGTCGACAGCTACGGGCTCGGCGTCGCACTGGGTGCGGAGGCGGGCGGCGCGCTCACCGTCATCGTGCGCAACACGACGACCAGCGCCACGATCGGCAAGGCCATCGTGTTCGCGACCGGCGACGTCGGCGTGACCGCGTCGTCCTCGAACGACGACACGATGGCGGTCGGCGGCGGCGCGGTCGGCGCCTTCGCCGGCGTCGGTGCCTCGGTCGGCGTCAGCGTGCTCAACAGCACGACCACCGCCTCGATCGCAGACCAGGCGGACGTGACCGGCCTCGGCGGCGGCTCCACCACCGACAAGGTCGGCTACACCGACGGGTTCGGCACGAGCTTCGTCGCCTATGGCAGCAACGACAAGGTCAAGGCCTCGTCGCTGTCGAACGTCTCGGGCAGCAGCGCCAATGCCGGCGGCGGCGATACCGGCGATGTCGCGGCCCAGGGCGCGGACCTGCTCCTGAAGAAGCGGCTGGAGGCCGCCCGGACCGGATCGGCCCACGGCGTCATCGTCAACGCGGTCAAGTCCGACATCCTGCACTCGATCGGCATCGGCGCGGGTGTCTCGCTCGGCGCCGGCGTCGCGATCAGCGCCAGTGTGCCGATCGTCTCCGATACGACGTCGGCGACCATCGGCAAGGGCGCGAAGATCAACCAGACCAACGCAAACACGGCCTCCGCGGACCAGTCGGTCGTGGTCGCGGCGGCGGCGGATCTCTACAATCTCTCGATCGTCGGCACGCTCGCCGGCGGCGGGCCGGCGGGCGTCGGCGGTAGCGTGTCGTCGATCATCGTCAACAACGCCACCCTCGCGACGATCGGCGCCGGCGCCATCGTCTCGGCCGGCAACGACGTCCTGGTCACGGCGCGTGCCGTCGAAGACTTCGCCGTCGTGGCGGCGGCCGGCGCGATCGGCGGCAGCGGCGCCATCACCGGCGGCCTCGGCTATCTGTCGCTCGACGCCAACACCAAAGCGCTGATCGACGCCGGCGCCACCGTCGTCGCCCAGGGCAACGTCGCGGTCGGCGCCGAGGACACGACGCGATCGGCGTCGTTCGGCGGTGCGCTCAGCGCGTCGCTCGGCGGCGCGGTCGGTGCGGCGATCGGCGTCGTGTCGTTCCAGAAGGACACCGAGGCCACGATCGGCGCCGGGGCGTCGGTTTCCGGCCTCGCCCTGCGCGCCTCCAACCTCGACGAGCCGGTCGGGCCGGACTTCGGCACGACCCGGTCGGGCAAGGGCGTGCTCGTCTCGGCGCGGTCGAGCGAGACCGTGTTCACGATGAACTTCGGTGCCGGCGCGGCCGGCATCGTCGCGGCGGCGGGCGCGATCAGCGTCGAGATCGAGAAGATCACCACGCTCGCGACCATCGCGGATGGCGCCATCATCAACGCGTTTGCCGGCGGCAATCAGCAGGACGTTGTGGTCGCGGCACGCGACTTCTCCGGCATCGTCGCCTATGACGGCGCCTTCGCCGGTGCGGTCGGTGCCGCGCTCAGCGGCAGCGTCGACGTCGGCATCCTGCAGACGACGGTCGGCGCCTCGATCGGTGCGGCGACGATCAATGCCGCGCGCGACGTGCTCGTCACCTCGATCGCCGACAAGCAGATCGCCTCGACGACGATCAGCGCCGCCGGCGCGATCGCGGGTCTGGCGGCCGGCGTGTCGGTCTATTCGATCGGCAACGGGCTCGATCCGTCGAGCAAGGGCGCCGACGAGCTCAAGACCAAGGATGGCTCCGGCAGCGTCGGCGCCTTCGCCGGCAGCCAGCTCTCGACCGGCGGCACGGTCTCGCGCGTCGTCACCAGGACGACCAGCAACAGCGACGCCGCGGCGGCGGCGAACACGATCAACGCCAAGCTCGGTGCGATCGACATCGCCGGCCGGATCAACGCCGTCAATCCGGCGGTCGCCGGCACCTCGGCCGTCATCGGCGCGGCGACGATCAACGCCAACGGCAACGTCGCGGTCAACGGCCGCGATCGCCTCGGCCACACGGCCACGACCGGCGCACTCGGCGCCGGTCTGGTCGGCGCGGGTGCGGGCATCGCGGTCTTCACCGATACGGCCTCGAACACCGCCGCGATTCGCGGCAATGGAACGACGATCACGGCCAACGGCTCGAACGGCGTCCAGGTCGCGGCCCGCACCGCTCATACCGTATCCGAAACATCCTATGCGGGCGGCTTCGCCGTCTCCGGCGCGGCCGAGGCGGATGTCGCCATTGCGCGCGACATGTCCACGACGACGGCGGAACTCGCCGGAATCAACGTCGTGACGGCCGGCAGCGTCGGAATCGTTTCGCAAGCGGATCGATCAGTGTCGGCCCAGGCAGCCGGAGCCGCGGGCGCGGTCGGCGTCGCAGTCGGCGTCTCGATCGCGACGGCGGAAATCGGCGGCAGCGTGACGGCCTCTGTCGACCGCAGCAACGGCGCGTCGGCCACGATCGGCAAGACGGCCGCCAAGGCCGGCAAGGTCTCCATCAGCGCGGTCTCGAACGACAGCGCCTCGGCCAGCGCCAAAGGCAGCTCGGGCGGCATCGGCGCGGCCGGCACCGGCGCGGAGGCGACCGCGCGGGTCGCACCGTCGGTCGCCGTCCTGCTCGATCACGCCACCATCGTGTCCAGCGACAAGGTCACCCTCACCGCGCTCGCGACCGACAGTGCCTCGGCCACGGCGACCGGCCTCGCCATCGCCGGCGGCCTCGCGGCGGGCGCCTCGATCGCGAACGCGGAAATCGCCGCGCCGGTGACGCTGACGATGACCGGCGGCAGCACGATCACGGCGGACTCGGTCGACGCATCGGCCTCCTCGCTGTCGAACGGCGTCTCCGCCCAGACCTTCGGTGCGTCCGGTGCCTTCCTGATCGGCATCAATGCCACCAAGGCGACCGCCCGCGACGGCTCGTCGGCGATCGCGGCGGCGGATCACGGCGCGTTCACAGTCGCCAATGCGCTCAATTTCGGCGCCACGACCCGCACCAACGACAGCGCCCGCGCCTACGGCATCAATGCCGGCGTGGTCGCGGTCGGCGCCAACGTCGCCAACGCACTCTCCGAGGTCACGACCCGGTCGACCTTCTTCGACATGACCGTCAAGGCCGGCAGCCTGAGCGTGACCGCGACCGGCACGGCGACGGACGGCGCCGTGGCCAAGGCCGGCAGCGGTGGCGTGATCGCCGGCGCGGCCTCCTCGGCCTCGACGACCCAGCGTACCACCACCACCGCGACGATCGGCGCCGAAACGGGCGCGCCGAGCCTCATCGACGTGACCGACGGCGCGATCACCGTCGGCGCGAGCCAGACGGACCTGTTCTCCGGCGATGTCGACAGCACGCAGGCGGCCTTGGCCGGCGCGAGCGGCGCGCGGCTGAGCGCCGAGGTCGGCTCCGTGGTTTCGGCCACGATCGGCACCGGCACGACGGTCCTCGCCCGCGACTTCGCTCTGCGGGCGGTCGATGTGGTGCACCGGTTCTTCATCGGCGAGACGCCGTACAGCCTGTCGCCGGGCTCGGCCGCGCCGGCCGCGTTCAACGCCGACACCGCGACCTTCGACGTCCGCTCGGGTTCGGGCGGCTTCCTGGACGCGCCGGCGGCGACCGGCACCACCCGGATCGCGCTCGACACCTCGGCGATGATCGCCGACGGCAGCACCGTGCATCTGATCGCGCCGACCCAGGGCGCCAGCCTGGCGGTGGTCGAAGCCTATAACGAGACGATCGTCCACCAGAAGACCAAGGTCGATTCCGGCGGTGCGATCTCGGTCGCCTCCGGCGCGGTCGCCATCGCGGTCAATGCCAACGCCACCGTCTCGATCGGCGCCGGCAGCACGCTCCTGGTCGACATCGGCGACGTCCGCGCGGCAGCGTGGGGCAACGCCGATCTCGACGGGCGCACCGCGGTCACGACCTATGGCGTGGCGGGCGCGCCGAGCGGCGACGCGACCATCAACGCGACGTTCAACAACCTGCTCAATGTCGGCGTCAACGCGCGGGTCGAGGCCTCCGACGGCGCCCTCCTCAACGGCCAGCCGGTCAGCGGCACGGTCACGCTCGCCGCCGGCCGCAGCCCGGACGGCGTGCAGCCGTCGAGCTTCCTGCTCAACACCAACGTCGACCTCTACAACAACACCGCGATTCCGCTCTCCGGGGCACCGAGCCCGCGGTCGAACCTGACCAGCACGGCGATCCTGTCGATCGCGCGCTCGGACGGCGCGCCGGCGTCGCATTACGGCGTCAATGCCGCCGGCGACATCACGCTCGCCGCCGACCAGGGCGCGATGAAGACGACGGCCCGCGGCGTCGGCACCAACATCTACCTGGAAGCGTTGTCGAAAGTCGCGTCGGCGATCAGCAACCTGTTCGGCGGCGGTGACGTCTCGTTCAAGCTCACCGGCGGTTCGGCGAGCCAGCAGGGCGGCAGCACGCTGGTGATCGACGGCTTCGTCGACACCGGCGTCCAGCGCAACAAGACGCTGACGATCAGCTACGCGACCTCGAATACGGCGAACGCCTACAACAAGTACGTGACCGGCAGCGCCGGCGCTTGCGACTACACCGCCACGGCCTGTTTCGCCGATCCGATCACCGGCCAGATCTCGGCGTCGCTGAGCGGACCCTTCGACGTCGGCGCGACCATCCTCGACCGTGTCGCGCAGATCAACGCGCTGCTCGTCCTCTACGACAAGGACCCGATCGCCAAGGCGGCCTACCTGAGCGAACTGACCTTCCTGCAGAAGAAGCTCGTGGCGCTCGGCCTCGGCACCTTCGATCAGGCCGGCAACTTCGTGAAGGCCCCGACCGTCAATTACGGCACCACCGCGCAATCGGCGACGACAGCCAGCGCGAACCTGAACTCCGCCCTCGGCAATTTCCGGAATGCCACGACGTCCGGCATCGGCACGACGCTGTCGTCCTATCTGGAGAACATCTCGCAGCTCTGGAACGGCACCCACGCGGACGGCAGCGACGCCGGCAGCGACGCGAAGGGCTATTCCCTGAGCGCGAGCGTGACCGCCGTCCTCGGGCAGTACGCACAGCTGAGCAAGTACAACGCCGGCAATCTGGCGGGGACCGTCCAGGGCGTCCAGAACCAGGTCACGACCGGCAACAACACGCTTGCGGCCGCGCGCGGGACACTGACGACCATTGCCAGCGACGAATCGGCGATCGCGACCGCGATCGAGGCCATCGTCAGCAAGCAGACCGGGCTCGCCAACGGCACCGTCACCCAAGCGGACGCGACTGCGGCGGTCGATCAGTCGATCGCGACGATCAAGGCCAATCAGAACGACGTGCTGAACAAGGCCGGCGCCCTCAAGACGAGCCTCGACAGCCTCTCCACCACGCTGATCGTCAACATCAAGCAAGGCTTGACCACGATCTTCAACGCCTCCTTCGACGGCAGCAAGTCCGGCGACGTCACCATCCGGGATACGACTCTCAAGACCAGCGCGGACCCCGCGCAGGTCGGCGCGCTGGTCCGCATCGACAACGCCAAGGCTCAGATCAACGCCTACGTCAACGGCGGGACGCTGCAAGGCAGCGTCACGACAGGCGGCATCAGCGGCGCGATCACCGATTATCAGACCCAGGTCAACGCCTTGCAGGGTTCCGCCACGTCCGGCGGCACGATCGACGGGCCGAACACGCTCGCGCAATGGGGCAACGTGCTGACCGGCGCCGCCGTCGCGGCCGCCAACGGCGGGGCCGGGACGGTCGGCACCACCGGCCTCAAGGCCTACCGCGTCGTGGTCCCCGACACCGTCGCGCGACTCGGCAACATCTACCTGAGCGGCAATGTGGTCCGCACCAACGGCAGCGGCGTCCTCTCGGCGCCGGGCAATGCCTCGATCACCATCACCAACAACACCGCCGCGACGCTCGAGATCAACAATCTGATCATCCCGACCGGCGACTACGGCCGCATCCGCGTCAACGGTGCGCTGGTCGAAAATCCGGCGGACATCGCCGCCGTCACCGGCAGCGCCTCGGGCTTCGCCACGCAGAACGTGATCACCGGGGCCACGTCCGGCGGCTCGAAGATCACCATCACCAGCACCTACAACCCTGAAGGCTTCTTCGATCCCACTGCCGCGGGCATCGCCTTCAGGAAGCCGCAGGTCGCGCCGGACATCATCCTCAATCAGGACAAGGCGATCACCAACCTGAACGGCTCGGTGACGATCGACAGCGCCGCGGGCAACATCTATCTCCGCGGCTCGATCAACGCGGGCGCGATCAGCATCCTGGCGCGCAACGGCGACCTCGCCTCGAGCTACGTCCCCGGCTTCAAGCACGTCGCCGGCGATCCGGCCAGCAATGTGCCGCTCGGCGTCGGCATGATCGCGAACGGCGATATCTTCCTGTCGGCTCGCTATCTGAACCTGAACGGCACCGTGCAGAGCGGCGTCGCGGCCTATTCGCTGAACGTCGACGGCTCGACGCTGCTGACGACGACCGATGCGAGCCTGCTCGGCCTCACCGCTCAGGATCTCAAGCCGGCGAACGACCTCTACACGGCCGACAACACCAAGACGGCCTATCTCTTCACGTCCAACATCAGCCAGTCGCTGAACTACGGCGCCGGCGTGACCTACAATCCCGCGACCGGAGTCTTCACCTTCTCCGCCGCGACGGCCGACCTGCTCAAGCAGCAGGGCAGGACCGCGACCTGGGCCTTCAAGGGCTCCGACAACGTCGCCGCCATGGGCGCGACCTACGACACGGTCCGAAACCAGGTCGTGGTCAACGGCACCTCGGTGCACGGCGGCTATATCCAGATCTTCGGCCAGGTCTTCAACACGTCGGCGACCGGCGCCCAGCTCAACGTGCTCGACGGCTTCGGCACGATCGACGTCACCAACACGACCGGGCTGACGCTGGTGCTCTCGACGCTCGACACCGGCGCCGACCTGAGCGGCACGGGCCGCGGCAGGGTCGGCAGGATCGAGATCACCGACGTGCATCTCGACCAGGACGCGCATGGTCCGGCCAGCGTCGCGAAGAATCAGGTCGACGCGACGCGGACCATTTACACGCGCGACTACGATCCTGCGGGCGCGGGCAGCGGCCGTGTGGTGAAGACGGTTCAGACCGGCATCATCGACGCCACGACGGGTGCGTTCGTGATCGGAACGGTCGACGCGATCACCGGCCAGTTCACGAGGGGCGATCAGAGCCAGGCGCCGACGACCACCTACGGTTCGGACCGGTCGAGCACCTATTCGCCGTTCACCGGCTCGCGCTACGCCTACACGATCGGCGAGACTTTCTCCGTCATTTCGAGCTTCACCCACAAACAGGTGAACATTTTCGGCAGCGACGATCTCAGCCTCTTCCAGAACGATCAGCTCGACAACTTGAAGAGCACCAAGACGGCTAGCGGTCGCTTCGATGGTACGTATCTGACCCTGTACCAGACCCTGGCGGGCACGACCAAGATCGAGGGCCTTTCTTCGATTAACGGCATCGCCTTCGCGAACTCGCCGGCCACGGTCTTTAACAACGGCACGGATCCCGCAACCGGGAAGGAGATCGTCGATCAACCGGACGTCACGTCGCAGAATGCCTACGTCAACAGCACGAATATCAAGGAAACCGGCCGCAAGTCGAACTGCGTCTGGTGGACGGCTTGTATCGCCTCCAACGTCACGATCACCTATAGCCTGAATCAGGTCTACACCGTGATCACGACGCATTCGCTCAAGGCAGACTACGATGTCGCGGTCAACTTCATCGGTTCCAACACCGGCCGGATCAACGTCACCTCGTCGACCGACGTGGTCCTGAAGGGTGCGCTCACCAACCTCAACGGCACCACCACCATCAAGGCCAACGGCACGAACGCCTCGATCATCGCCGGCAGCGATGCCGCGCAGGTCACGGCGCGCACGATCGATCTGCAGGCCAACGGTTCGATCGGCGGTGTCGCCGATCCGACCAGCGGCAGCAGCATCGTGCAGCGGCCGATCGGCGTGACGCTGACCAATATCGGCAAGAGCGACCGCGCGCTGAGCGCGACCGCCGGCAACGGCGTGGTCTCGCTCACCTCGACGTCGGATCTGGTGTTCAAGCAGGTTACGGCCGGCGGCTCGGCGGCGAGCGGCACCAGTGCCGTCACCTTGACCGCGGCGGCCGACATCAAGGGCTTCGACGGCAACGCGCTGATCCGCGCCGACCGCGTGTCGCTGACCTCGACCAGCGGCGCGATCGGCTCGACCGCCGCGCCGCTGCGGGTCGATACCGGCTACACCAACGACCAGACGCTGCGGCCGTTCGGCAACCCGGACACCGCCGTGCCGGGCAGCCTGAACTGGTATTACGGCCTGTCGGCCAAGGCCGCGGGCGACATCGGCATCCGGTCCGGCACCTGGGCCCACAACGCCGACGGCACGATCCTCGCGAACTCGATCGTCTCGACCGGCGGCAACGTGAAGCTCGTCACCGCCGGCCGCATCCTCGACAACAACCCGGTCGAGAAGATCGACCAGCGCACCACCGCGCAGCTGATCGACTACTGGAACACGCTCGGCCTGACGGCGGGCGCCGCCAACGCCGAGCGCCAGGCGGCGACCATCGCCGCCTTCGAGGCGAGCCGGACCCAGGAGTACCGGTTCTACTGGCAGATCCGTCTCGGCCAGGCGAACGGCGGCGCGAGCTTCGATCCGACCTACACGGTCAGCTATGACCCGGCCTCGGCGCAGTACAAGGCGCTGTTCTCGACCTATCAGGCGCAGGAGGCCGCGAACCGGCCGGGCGCCACCCAAGGGGAGATCGACACTGCGGCGGCCCAGGACGTCGCCGCCTTCGCGGCCCAGCAGACCGCGCGCTACCGGGCGCTCAATGCGAGCGTCGGCACGCTGACGGCCAATTATGATGCGGGCTACAGCTACGCGGCCTCGGACGCGGACAAGAAGAGCCTGACCGCCGGCGCGACCTGGTCGGAGAAGGCACTCGGCTTCCCGCTCTCGGCCGGCCTTCTCAAGACCGTCACCAACACCAACCCGGTGATCAAGGATCCGAACGTCGCCGGCCGCACGGTCACGCTGCTGGCGGACAAGGGCCTCGGCGAGAACCTGACCGTCGCCGGCCAGAGCGCGCCGGGCATCGTCATCCAGCCGACCACCGATCCGATCCACACGCTGACCGACGCGCAGAAGCTCGCGCTCGCCACGGCCGAACGGACGGACCTCGTCCTGACCGTCGGCGGCATCGACCTGCCAGCGAACGCGACCGATGCCCAGCGCGCGGCCTATGCGGAGGCCACCCGCCTCGGCATCACCGGCACGGCGGTGACGATCGAACTCGGCAAGGACGAGAGCGCGATGACGCCGCAGCAGCGCGCCGCGCTCGATGCGGCCGCGCTCGGCATGGCGCGGACCAACGGCACCTTCCTGACCGCGCTCACCAAGCGGCCGCTGAATTTCGCGGCGAGCCAGAGCCTGAACGTGACGGTCACCGCCCCCGCGGCGGCGGCCGTGACCGATCCGACCGGCAAGGCCTATCTCGCCTCGCAGGGCGACGCACCGCTCGGCGCCATCACCGTTCCCGGCGAGACGCGCAT